>CAZCVY010000104.1:0-22175 GCA_964501985.1 uncultured Acidobacteriota bacterium
GAATAGATCACCTGCCATGGTTGGGTGTCCTCCAAGCTTTCGGGAATCTCCCCTTCCGGCGTGTGGAAGTCTCCGTAAGCACCGATTCCGCGATTACGAATCAGGATGTCTGGCTGCAATTTGCGAGCCATCTTCGTGATCTCGATCAGATCCGGCTGCGCTTCTTTCGGCCAGCCGATGTCAAATTCCAGCGCGTCCAGTTTCCCGTAATTGGTCATCAATTCCCGCACCTGCTCGCGTTCCTGATCGATGAAGTTCTGCCACCGTTGCGGATCCGATTCCTTTGTGAACTTCGGATCGTAATGCCAATTGTTCGGATCCCAAGCAAAAGCGGGATCGTGCCAGTCAATATGGGAATAATAGAGGCTGACGTCTAAGCCTTTCTCCCGTGCGGCGTTGACAAGAGCGCCGACAATATCTTTCTTATACGGGGTGTCCATGATGTTGTAGTGGATCCGGCATTTCTCATAATAGCCCACACCCTCAAAGATACCCTTGGGAGTCAACCGTATCGAATCTTGCCAGGTCTGGGCTGGCCACATGGAAAACCCGTCGTGGTGTTTGGTTGTGAATGTGAAGTACTTCATGCCCGCACGCGCCATCATATCCGTCCAGACGTCGGCGTCGAAGTCGGTTGGATTGAAAAACTGGTAGAGCGTGCCATACACATTCCGGAACTCCTGCGAGGAATGAGGTAAAGCCCAGGATGCATCGCTACCAACCATGCAGTACAATCCCCAGTGAATACGAAGGCCGAATTTCATATCCTTCCACTTTTCGATGGCCGCCTGCGGAGCATGCTGGTAGTTGGGATCGGTCTGGGTTATGTCAGTCCTTTGCATTGTTTCATACTGGCCCCGCGAAGGGCTGGCTGCTATCAGCAAGGAAAGGATCACGGCGAAAATCATTGGGCGCATGGGTCACTCCTCATTGCTTACCATTCGGCAAAGGAACCGTCCGCATTTCTCCACACAGGATTTCTCCAGTTGTGGCCTTCCCTGGCCTTTTGGCGGACTCGCCCCTCATCCACTTCAATCCCCAGGCCAGGGGCGATAGGGCGCTTTACATATCCTTCTTCAATCTTGAAGACCTCGGGATTGGCGAGGTAATCCAGCACGTCGGCGCCTTGGTTATAGTGAATGCCGAGGCTACTCTCTTGAATGAATGCGTTGGGTGTGCAGAAATCAAGCTGGAGACAGGCTGCGAAAGCAATGGGGCCGAGCGAGCAATGGGGCGCTACGGCTACATCGTAAGCCTCGGCCATGGCTGCAATCCTGTGCGTCTCGGAGATTCCGCCGGCGTGACTCACGTCCGGTTGGACGATGTCAGCCGCTCCTTGTTCGAACAACCGTTTGAAATCCCAACGCGAGTACATGCGCTCGCCCGTTGCGATCGGGATACTCGTAAGCTTTTTCAGCGCCTTCAGCGCTTCGTTGTTTTCGGGCAGAACGGGTTCTTCGATGAAGAGTGGTTTGAACGGCTCAAATTCCTTTGCCAGCGCCGGTGCCATGCCTCGGTGTATTCGCCCATGGAAGTCCACAACAATTCCGATGTCACAGCCCACGGTTTCCCTGACGACCGCAAGTCTTTCAGAAGCCTTAGTGACATTACTCGCAGAGTCGATCCATTCGAAATTGTGAGCGGCGATCATCTTTACGGCCTTATAACCGGCTTCGACACGGGCAACCGCTTCTTCTGCCAATGTCGAGGGCGTGTCTCCGCCGATCCATCCGTAGACTCTCATCCTGTCCCGAACCGGCCCGCCCAAGAGGTCATAGATTGGAACTCCTAATTCTTTCCCACGGATGTCCCACAGCGCCTGATCAATCCCCGCAATGGCGCTCATCAGAATTGGCCCGCCTCGGTAAAAGCCGCCTCGGTAGAGAACCTGCCAGATGTCCTCCAGGCGATTCGTTTCCTGCCCGATCAGGTACATCGACAAGTCCCTGATTGCCGCCGCAACCGTCGCGGCACGGCCCTCAACCACTGGTTCACCCCAACCGACGAGTCCCGCATCTGTACTAAGTTTCAGGAAAAGCCACCGTGGAGGAACTTGGAACAATTCGATGTCGCTGATTCTCATCCTCTCGCTTCCTTCTTGATGGGAACTGCTATCGCGGGCCTCCCGATGCGAACAGGCAGTCATTCAGCACCCGACGATTTTGCGCCGAAAGCGCATTATGATGCGCGGGGCACGCGAGGAGCACTAGAGATAGCAATCTAAAAGTCGTGAACAAGGACCTAGTAGATAGACAACTTGAATGCCTGATCACGAATGTGCTTTAAATACGGATTTCTCGCGAACACCCAAAAACCTGCGGATCTTGATTGCTTTTTGTTTCCAGGCCCGGAGACATCATCGCGCCTATCCACAGTCACGATCGGCCACGCTATCGACCATAAACTGATATAGCAATTTAGAAAACTTGTCAAGCCCCTAGGAGCATTGGATAGGAATCCGTCAGGCCAGCGCAGCCTTACTGAAGGTGTAGGGCTCAGGTTGGGGTGGACATTCTTACCTTATCTACCATCAGAATAGGCCATCGCCACCCGCCTCATTAACTGCTGGGATGAGGAAGACAATTCATGGTTCACCTTAGTCCCGGAGGGCTGCCCACCCGTGTTTTGTCAAAATCGAAGGCCCCCGGCGTTGACTCCCCAAAGCCGCAGCAGATGTCCAGAAAGTGTTTCGAGCATGACCGTTCCCAGTTCGGACCAACCCTTTTCACCTTCATAGTGGGGCAAAATCAGCGGGTGAGATTCCTGCACACGCTCATATCGGCAAGGAACAATCCTCGAGATGGCACACACTGCCCACGCCGGGCATTTACCAGTATTAGGAGAACCCGCGCACACCCCAGCGACGCGTCATGCGGGATTTGGATGGGCCGCTCACTGTCTTGCCACCCTCGGAATGCGAGGCCTGAATATCCGTTGCCAAACTATGCCGGGATCGCAAGTGGATTTTCCGCAGCGAGTACTGACAAAAGGCTCCTGGCAAGTCAGGGTGGCGCGTATTAAGAGTTTACGCGGAATTCGCAAATAACAGTAGAAGGCAAAGCATCTGAGCTGCACGCAAGTTGATCGTTAGCATGACCCTAACCTCCACGTGCTCACGGAAAATCAGTTGGCCCGGAACGACCGCACGCATTCTACTACTGGAGCTTTGTGAGCTATCTCCGGGCGTTGGATGGGAATGCACTTACCTAGAAAGTATTCTGCCTAAATCAGCGGACTTTCCACCGATATCCTAATCACTGAGTTCGGCAAGATACGATGACAGCGAAAACCGTTACAAGACGGACCGAGTAGGCGGGAGAAATTTTGAGTTCTGAATTGCCTTCTTCCTTCTCTCCACTGCGGTTTGCCTTTGAAGAGCCGCAAGCCTGCCGCTCTGCGGGCGGGACGTGCGCTACCTTGGCCACCTCTTTTCGACAGGCGGGAATTCGGGGAACTCGGCATGAGGCTCTGCTTGATACCAATAGGCGACAGAAGCAACGTCGTCAGCCAGTGGTTGGAATTTGCCCGTTGGCCACCAGCCGAGCGCCTGAATGGTTGCTCGGAGGTCGCTCTTGAAGCAGATCGGATCCATGATGTGCCAGCGATACAAGCTCCATTTGGGTGGGCCGTCCTGGCCCTCGTGTTTCAGGGTACTTCCCGTGTAAGCGGTGCTGTAAACCTCAGGGAAGCCGTAGCTGCCGCAGAAGTAGTCCTCGGTGCCCGTTCCGCAGATGGTGGGAAACTCCTTGTCCCCGTCCAAATAGAACTTAACCTCGCCTTCACCAAACCATCCATCGGACATCTGAGTCCACGCTAAAAAGGTTCCCACGTAACGGCCTTGCCCCCTGACACCGTCCAGGATCGTGTGGACAGGGAAGGACCGGTCTGTTAAGGCACGTCGCCACTGGGCGTGAAAATAACCAGCCTCTTCGGGAATTTCGGTCTTGGCGTAAGTAATCTGAAAGGCCAACTGATTCAGATCCTTTTCCCCTTGGTTAGTGAATGTGATCCTGGCGTGGCGTCTGAAGGGCATGGGCCAGTAGCAGTTGAGAGCAGCAGTCGGATTGACGATCACGACATTTGAGTTGACACGCGCAAACAAGTCGTGGCCGATGGCGAAGAAGTCCGTCAAGGGAACTTCTATCGAAGGGGTCGGCTCGTTATCCCAGAAGAAGCGCAGCACGCAAGCTCTCCCGTTACCGGCAAATTTCGGCTCGGGCGCAATCCAGATGTGCTGGATGACGCCGGGTCCTGCAGCCTCCATTAGGGTGACCGTCTCCCCGGCCTTAGGCTTAATAAATGGATTTACCTTCCAACCCTGACCAAGATCAGAGGCTGCCCTTGAGAAAGGAAGTCTTGGGTCGCTGGGATTCGGTATGGCCCGTCCTCCCATCCCCTTTTCTCCCGTTGGATTTTCCGCGCAAATTGAGCGCGTTTCCGCTGCGGTCAGCATGGGAAGGGAAGCGAGCCCATAAGCCAATCCTGGAACATGGATTGGCTTCGAATTTGAAGAACCCTTTGAGGAACTAATAGCGGACAGGCCAGCCACCCCCAGAATGGACTTCAAGAAATCGACTCTAGTGAACCTTCGCATGTCATCCTCCTTTGTGGAATGCGGGACTGTATTCGACCTCAACGGAAATACGAAGCTTGAGCAATGTCGATTGGGCGATTCTGTTCACACCCCGTAAGGCTCGCTCAACAGCAGGGCACTTGAAACGACCAGTGAAGAAGCCAACTGAGCGGAAGGGGTCTCCGGCCGCTACGGCGGGGTGAAGTTCTTGGGCCCAATGGAATTGTCACTATTAACGGACTCCTTAGCTGGACGGCGCAGTGTAGCACGAGTTAGCCAGGATTTTCATTTTGGCATCTTTGCGACTGCGGTATACACCCCAACGGCTCGTTCGCAACCGCAAGTCTTGACTCCCGACGCCAGCGCGCCATTTCGCAACCAGGTTTGCGCCTTCGGGATAGAGTCAAGCGGCAGTTTCCCATGCGATTTCTCGGACCCCTCGCCATCCCCCCAGCTTCGTTCCTCAGGTCTTCTCTTGGCGGTTGCGGACCCTGCCCCCTACCCCCCAGACGACTCGATCCGCCCTACCATGGCCGCGAAGAGTCGCCGCATCAGGTGGCTATCACCGTGCAGCAGCCAGTAATACCGGGCGTGTTCCAGCAGCCGCCCGCCCGTCTTCACCAACGGCTGCTGCAGGCTCGTCACCGACGAGTTGGCCATCCTTACCCAACGCCGCCACAGGATCCCCAGGTTGTGAGCGATGGCGCTCAGCCGCAGCCGCACTTTGTTCGATTCCGCAGGTCGGGACGCGTCATTTTGACGGCCTACTTCCTCTCCTTGATCCACTTCTCGGTCGTACCGCGCTTGTAGAACCGCACCACCGCCCGGCAGAGTCAAATTGGCCACGATGAAGCCCACTCGCAGGAACAGCTCCCCCGCCTAATGCTGGATCCCGCTCTGCGGGATCACCACTCGGCGTGCCGTCTTCCAGCTCGACGCCTCGTAGAGGAATCCCCTGTACTCGACCAGCGGCTTCTGATTCGGCTTTCCCACCGGGCGCGGCAGCAGTTCGGCGACGTCCCGTTCCAGACTGTTGTTCCCGGGAATGGGGATGGCACATTTCACGACCCGCGCCTCCAGCGCCTCGTAAACCTCTAGCTTGGCCGCCTTTTCCTGCTGCCGCTCAACCTCGGGCAACAGAATCTCTCCCCAGCCTTCGGCACTGTGACGTTGCCAGGGTGTAGCTTGGCCGCTAGGCAGTCGCCCTCGCGATTGAAAAACAGCAGCGGGTGATAGCACGTCGATTCGAAGTGTCTGTTGTATGCTCTCTGCTCTTGCTTTCCGTACACTGGGATTTCGGTGGAATCCATGTCCAGGGTCGTTCGTTCGCCTGAACCCACCGATGTCGCTCTCCCGATCAGTGCCCGGTTCAGTCCTGCGAGTCCCGCAAAGCTCTCCTCCTCGACCAGCATTTCGGTCGCGAAACTCTTCAGCCGGGAGGTCAGAGCGGCGCCTCGATCCCAGACCTTTTCTGAACCGACCAGCCTGAACGTTGGGCCCTGGGAGAGCCTCTGGGCATCGTTGAAGTCCTCGTAGCCAGCCAGGCAACTATAGACCGATTGCCGCAGCAGGTCGGCGAACGGAAACTGAGTATTCTTCCCGCGGCGTGAGTCCGTCAGATGTTGGTCGATCAGTTCTCCAAACCCATGTCGCTCGTCGAGTTCGCGCACCAAGATCAGGCCGCCAGCGAAAGTGATGCGGGAAGGTTGGAAATCCAGCTTAAGAAAGGCGTCGAATGACAAGTGAAATGGCTGATTTCGTATCTAACCCATTAGGTACTGACCTCCGGAGCGTCTTCATCGCGTTCACACCCGCATGAATATTGATGACGGCCACGACCCGAAGATTCGAATGGACGGCTCAAAATGGAAGTGTGAGTTATGAAGCAGGCTGCTGCGTTTGGATTCCGGTTGATGTCCATTGCGCATGTCGCGTAGGAAAGGATCAAAGGGGGCGAATTCATAGCAGCGAAATCACGTGTCGGAGTTCCGAACAAATAACGGTGAATGCCTGTAAGACACCAGTATTCGTCCATGGAGACAGCAACCGAGGCTGGGGTGCGGTCACCAGTTTTTGCTCGTCACCGTTCGGAGATTGCACCAGCCAATGATGGCGACGCCGTCGCCGGCTACCTTCGCCCCGTAGCTCTGATATCGCAGTGGATAGCTGTTGCTGAGGATCAACTGTAGCTTCTGCTCAGGCGAGAATACAATCCGGGCCAATTGCCAAGAACCATCCCTACTTCCACCCTCACTGACATAGCAGCTATCCTCAAAAGGATAAACATGCCCTCACGCCGCATCTACGATCTCCAAGTCTGCATCTTGCCAAAGCGTCCGAGATGCTTCGAATGAGCCCTGATAGCTTCTGCCCGCCGCCTCAGTCCCAAATGAGCGAAGGAAGCTACAAGACCCTCGCGGTCAGACCAAGTTGACCGGACGAGTTGGTAACGGCAGGCAGATTCAGGATCACACCCAAGAAAAGGCTTGACAATCCCTATCTGCTATATCAGAATGTTCTCCAAATTCAGTCAATGGAGGTTTTTATGGGATCAATCAAAGGCCGGGCGCTTGCGTTGGTGGCAGGGAGTATCGTTACGCTGCTCATCCTGGGCGTCGTGCCAGCTTGGAGCCAGTCCGTCTCACTAGCCAGTATTGCCGGCCAGGTAAGTGACCCGAGTGGGGCGCTACTGCCCGGGGTGGACATCGCCGTCACCAACACCCAAACGGGCGTGGTTCGCCACGTGACAACTAATGCAGAGGGACTTTACAGGGCGAACGACCTGATTCCTGGCACCTATACCATCGAAGCTTCCCTGGCGGGTTTCCAGAATATGGCATTCGAACAGGTCACCTTCACGACCGGCCACGTGACGCCATTAGATATAACTATGAAGGTTGGCTCCGTGAAGCAGACGGTGACCGTGTCCGGACAGGCTCCGCTGCTCAAGGTGGAAAACACCGAAATCGGAGCCACTTTAACCAACGAGCAGGTTGCAGAGATTCCTCTCAATAGCAGGAACTACCTGAGCCTGGTCGTATTGACGCCCGGCGCCGTGCAGACCTCCAATAATTGGAATGTGTCGTTCAACGGTGCGCCGGTTTATAGTAACAACCTGCTAATGGACGGAGTCAATGCCACTCGCGGCGACATGGGCGGCTTTGTGAGTGGTTGGGGGCAGACGGTCACGCCCCAAATCAGCCCAGACATGATCCAGGAAATCAAGATCGACAGCGCGAACCTTCCCACGGCGCAGGGCCGCGGGTCGGGCAACACGATGAATGTGGTCACTAAGTCAGGCACCAACGATTTTCACGGTGACCTATCATATACGTTCCGCAACGAAGCTCTCGATGCGCGGAACTTTTTTGCCGGCCAAAGAGCGCCGTTCAAATTCAACGAGCCGGGATTCACGATCGGCGGGCCGATCAGGCGCGACAAGACTTTCTTCTTCATCGGAGATGAAAACGGACGGGTCATCAACGGCAACTCGACATTCCAGCCAAACCTGCCCACGGCGGCGTATCGCCAACAATTCCCGGCCGTGTACGATTACTATGTGAACCGTACCCCGCTTCCCAACGTTGCACAATACTTGCCAGATGGGACTGTCGATCCAGACTTTGGCACAATTCAGGTGAACGGCAACCAGACGATTCGCAACGACATGGGCCAGATTCGCATCGACCAATATTTTTCTTCCAAGGACTCCGCATACTTCCGCTACCAGATTGGCGACTCGATGATCAAAGGCCCGGTTTTCAGTACCTACAATCTAGGCAGTTACCTGCCGATACGGATTCAGAACATGGTTTTGTCGGAAACCCACATTTTTTCGCCTAATCTGGTCAACGAAGCTCGGCTGGGATTTAACTATGTATTGGCAAATAACTATTCTGCCGGCCCACCTCCGCCGGTCCTTAACGTATATGGCCTAGACTTCTTTCAGAGCGTTCAAGGTGGTATTGATTCCCATGTGGGAGTCGGAACCATATCTGAAAACTTAACCTACATTAAGGGAAGACATACCATAGCCACCGGGTTTGAGTTCACGCCGACAAAAGGGAGCAGATTTGGCTATGCGGGTTCGCAGTACGACTACAATGATCCCGCGGATTTCATCGCGAACACGCCCTACGATTACGACGAAAGCCCAGCCCAGGGCCGCGAAGCCTGTTGGTATTCCACCTACGCACCTTACGCGCAGGATCAAATCAGACTGACCAAGCGTCTGACTTTCACCATCGGTGCGCGTTACGAATACAACTCCGTCCAACATAACAGTCGGGTGCGAAACTACATTTGGGACACCGCAAACTTCGCGGATTCGCATCTCACGAATTACGGTCAGTCATGGTATCAAGCTAATCGCGACGTCCTTGATCCTCGGGTCGGCTTGGCGTACCGGCTGACCGGAGATGGCAAAACCATTCTCCGAGCCGCCTACGGGAAGTATGACGTTCCTATGGTGCTGTTCGGGCCGGACGTCATGGGCAACGAGCCGCGTTATCAGGGGTACGACTATCTAACGACTGAAAACCCGACATTGGCGTTCCCCGAAACAGGAAATTTGGTCGCTGCGCTGACCGGTCCCCCCAACTACTTTATGATATCTCCGACCATCAAGAACCCTTACCAGCAGGACTGGAACCTGAACCTTCAAAGAGCGCTACCGTGGAACATGGGCCTGGAAGTGGGATACGTGGGCACGCACTACGTAGACGGATACAGCAATGTCTACTATCTGAACCTGCCCGGTCCGAATTACGCGCTTCCTCCGGACCCGGCCATCGGCACGCTGGGTAACTGGCAGACTCTCTTGACTCAGCACTACGAGGGGTTGCAGATATCCCTCCGCAAACGCACCGCACATGGATTGACGTTCGACGCCTACTATGCTTGGTCACACACCATCGACAACGGAACTCAGGAACAGGACGCATTTCCCAATAACCCTAATTGCGCACGTTGTGAAATGGGCAACGGCGCTTTCGGTGTCCGCCACAATTTGACCGCCGACTACGTATATGCATTGCCCTTTGGACACGGCAAGCCTTTGCTCGGGAATGCCCCTAGATGGGCCAGCGGGGTAGTTTCGGGATGGCAAGTCTCGGGTTTGCTGGAAGCGAACACTGGCTTCCCTTACAGCGTAGGATCAGGCACAGACACGTACGGCAATACAGTTGGTTGGACGCAGCGCCCGAACTGGGTAGCTGGTTGCGACCCCTATAACGTGCCAGGCGGGCTGCACTACCCGGACCGAAGCTTGAACATCAATTGCTTCACTATGCCGGCGCAAGGCACATTCGGAAATCTGGGACGTAATACCCTATTCGGTCCTCCGGTCTTCAACCTTGACTTCGCTCTGGCAAGGAAGGTCAAGATCAGAGAGAGAGGAACACTGGAGTTCCGAGGCGAGGCTTTTAACATTTCTAATACGCCAATGTTCAATAATCCCTCTCCCGCGCTGGCCAGTCCCAGTTCTTTCGAAGAAATAACGAGTACCGTTGGTGGGAATGGACAGTTTGGCGGCCAACGACAAATCGAGCTCATGTTAAAGTACCTATTCTAGGTCAACCATTTGACCTTCCCCGCCAAAGGGTATCGGCGGGGAAGGTCCCGCCGTTTTCAGTTCTGACTCTTCTTTCTTGGAGAACCAATTCATCCAGTTGTGTTGAAGCTTTGCTTGCTAAGTACGATCTTCTTCAATCCAAAAGCGGGGAGGTTTCCATCAGATCATGGGGCGTCATCAGGCAAGCATCGCAATTCTTTTAGGGATCCTCTTGACGAATGGGGCGTGGGCGCAATCGCCCGGGAAGACGTCTAGGGATTACGGGGCACCGGGCCCAGAATGGTTACGCGGAAGCGAGGTGTTTAGTGGCTGGTACAACGAATGGACTCCCGAGGCACTAGGGCAGATCAAGGGGTTTTCCTTCGTGATCACCACCACGCACACGCGCGAAATCGTGGACAAGTTGCACGCTCTAGGAGTGCACGCGATCTTTTACATCAACCCCTATGTCCTGTATAGCCCTACAGGAATCGCGCAAGAATTGCGCATCCGGGAGAAGACCAAAGAACCCGGCGCTGGGTGGTATCCGCTTCTGGTTGCTTCTCCCTTTTGCCAGGTGATGGACCCTGTACAACATCCGGAATGGATCTGGGTGGGGCAAGACGGGTACCCGCGAAAGCAACGATGCACCTATGAGGAGACGTATCACGGCAACATCGTCGCCCGCCAAGTGTGTCCCAACGCTCCGGGGTATCGGGAAGCGATTCTGCAGGGGATTAGCACGCTACTGGACACGGGAGCGGACGGTTTTTTCATTGATTGCGACGAGTTTTGGGCCCGGAAGCAATGTAATGGTCCCGAGTTTAAGTTGCACACCCACGTGGATCCTAGGCTTGACCAGAGTCAGGCTTGGCTGGCGATACAAAAACAAATCTACGAAATGGCGAAGTCTCGGGGACAAGACAAGGTGGTCCTGATCAACGGCTGGGGGCCGCAGGGGCCTGCAGATTATTTGCGCTATGCAGACGGCTTCATGCTTGAGTCCTACATCGTCACGCACGTCTCGACCAGGCGTTCGCCTTGGGGAAAGATTCAGGCCATGGCAACGCAGATGGCGCCTGCCGTGAAGGCGGGGAAAACAGTCCTGGCTCTTAGCTATGTGGGTTACACGCCGCTGGGTATGGACGCGGACGCCTTTTACAGCTATGCTTGCGCGCGTCTTTTCGCCTACGCTTGGTCGGATTATTTCACCTTGGCCGATGCCCGGGCGACGTTGCTGTATCGTCTCCGCCTGGGATCAGGGCGTAGCGAAGTGATGGAATCGAACGGAGTGCTTTACCGATTGTTTGAAAACGGTGTCGTGACCCTCAATCCCACCAATGAGGATCGCAGGATTAAGATCAAGACCGGCTTCTCGTTTCTGCGGGAGGTGCTCACGAATCGCCGTTACCATCCAGATGACGAGGCGATCGGAGCTTCGCTGGAAACGCCGGCGTTGGAGGCAATCATTCCAGCTCAGTCAGCTCGCGTGTTCCTCTCCGAGCCATGAAATCGCAGGGAGCCACGGGGTAAGCTGGGCCGCCGCACGATCACGCCTAACGAACTAAGCACAACAGGATAGCCAAGAAGGGAAAAGGTATGTGGAAGTTCGAACGCCGTGAGCTGTTTCGTCGTGTCGGGATTGTCGCGGCCGCAAAGTGTTTCGGTAAATCACCACAACAGGAGGCGCCGACCTGCCCTGTGCACGTCGAGCTGAACTACGGCACACAAATGCCTACCCAAATTCCGATTGTCCCAAGTTTGAACATTGGCAGAAGCTTCTTCAGCTATGACGACGATGCTCCCCCAAAAGGAAAGCGCTACGAACCCGCTGCCGGAGGGGGGTACGGAATCCACAACGGACCCGACGCTTACAATTATCTCCTGGTGGGAGATGGGGTCTGGTCTCTAGCCGGTGGTGATAAGCCCATCCTGGGCCTGCGGCATCGAAGCCCGATTAACTCATACGCAACACCAGCGCTGCTGCCGGATCTCGGTGTCGGGGGGCGGTTTCGTCTTCATGTCCGGGTGGGCGATAGGAGCAAATGGCTCGACGAGTTCGAATCGATTGACACGCGTCTTACCCCTGGTGTCGCAACATGGCGATGCCGTGACCCAACATTCGCGCTCACCGTTGGGCTCGAGGCCCATCCGTTGATCAGCTGCAACGGTTTCATCGTGTCGGCACGAATCGCTTCCGAAGTGAGTAGGCCGATTCGACTCACTTGGGCCTTCGGACGTATTGGCGAAACTGGCGATGTCGTGGAGTTGAGGAAAAACTACGCGCTGGTGAAGAATCCACAACTTCTTCCCGAAACCCAGGTTTTCGCCGGGCCGGTGGGCGACGACTGTCAATTGGAAAAAGGTGCAAGCCAAATTCTCGCCGCATCTTCTCAGCCACCTGCCGTAGCTACAGACACTTCCGAAACGTGCGCACTGTGTTCAGTAACCGTCGAAGGCGAGCCAGGCAAGGAGGCCACGACTCAGCTCTTAGGCGTGTGGGGTTACTCTGGGTACGATGATGTCGGTGTGGAAGAAGCCTTTTCTCGCCTGGAGGGCCGGCCATTCGCGGATGGCGCATGGTTACAGGAAATGAAAAAAAAGTGGTTCAACCACTGGATTGGGAGGGCATTGGAGCCCGAACAAAAGTTCTTGGAAGTTCGCGGCCACGCCGAGGAAGCATTGCAAGAATCGATCAACTTCTGGGACCACAATAGGCGGCTACGCATTGAGACCCCCGATTCGGATTTCGATAACGTCGTTAACAATGAAGCAGCCAATATGTGGGGCCAGTTTGAATATCCGGCCTTCATCCACGGCGCGGAAGGCTCGAGCAAGTATGGCAAGATCAATTGTGGTTACTACGGTGCGGAGGCCGCGGGTTATCACGATGAGGTCGGAAGCTCGTTAAAATTCATTTCTGGCGCGCAGGACGAAAAGGGCAGGCAAGGCTA
Source organism: uncultured Acidobacteriota bacterium (assembly GCA_964501985.1). Taxonomy (GTDB): domain Bacteria; phylum Acidobacteriota; class Terriglobia; order UBA7540; family UBA7540; genus Bog-366. Next base: position 13,079 of record CAZCVY010000104.1, read on the forward strand.
TTTCACTCCTGCGTTTGCAACCCTCGTCTGGGCGGAGCAAGTCGATTTCTATTACGTCGAACAGGTTTGGTACCACTTTCGCTGGACAGGCGATCGTGAATTCCTCCAGAAGATGTGGCCCTCGGTACGCCGGTCACTCGAACATGCCCTAGCCGCGGGCGACCCCAACTGCAAGGGGATCATGACGGGCTACTACGAGTACTGGAATAACGATATGCATTCACGGGGTGGCAAGTGCGCCGTACACACAGGCATGGCATGGGCTGCCCTGAAGAGTGCTGCCGAGATGGCACGCTGGCTGGGCGACAGAAACTCAGCAGCTCGTTATCAAGATCTTACGGAGAAGGTGTACCAGCAACTCCATCGGGAGCTCTATAGCACGGAGGTGGGCGCCTATTGTTCGGCGGAATGGAATGGCAAGATGCGCCCCCACCCGGAGGCTCAGGAACAATTCTTACTGGTTATGCGTGGAGCCGGAGGGCCCATGGAACGATACATGGCGATGCGATACGTACGGGAGACCCTGTTCCTGAGACCACAGCCTGACGTGACTCTGGAGCTGTTGAATGACTGGTGGCCGATCGGCTGGAGCCACCACTATGTTGCGAGTGGAGATACCGCGCTCAGCTTTCTGGCCGCCTGCAAGACTGGTGATGTGGACAACTATTGGCCGGCACTGAAGACAATTACGGCCGGAGCATATCGCAGCAGAAATGCTACGTTGCAATCCACTCAGCTCAACGACGGTACAGGGGTTGGATTTTCGAACATGACGGAACTCCAACCAACTTTTTTGCAAGCTGTGGTGGAGGGTCTGTTCGGAGTGAATGCCAACCTGGGTGAAAATCAGATGGCGTTGCATCCTAATTTTCCCCATGATTGGACCCACGCGGAAATTGCGACCCCGGATATTTCTTATAACTACAGGATAGATGGCGGCGCGGTGTCGCTGCTCGTAAAGACGCCAGAGAAGCGGAGAGTGCGCGTAGAAATTCCGGTTCGCGGAAGCGTCCGGCGAATCACGGTAAACGAAGAGGAGGCGGAGTATACCATCGCAAGTGAAGTGAGCCAGGCCAGGATCGTTGTGGAATCCCCAGAAGGCTTTGCACATCGCTTTGTGTGTGAAGTGGCGAGTGAACCCACAATTAGGGGGAAAACCGACATTGTTGTCGGAAGGATGGCGCGCTTCGAAATCAACGGCGCAACGGTGCGACATGTCCTGGACCCGCAGAAAAAGCTGCGCAATATTACAAGTGTCCAAAGCGCCGACGGTTCCTTTGAGGCATCTTTCGTTCCCGCGGTGAGCGGTCAAGCTACCGTATTCCTGGAGCTGGCGGCGGGAAAAACTACATATCTTCACCCGCTGGATCTACATGTGCAAGACCCCTGGAGCATCGCGAATGAGTACGTCCCCGCCTTCAAAGAAGGTGGTCCCTCGGTATCTTCTCCTAAAGTCGAGACTGAGAGTAAAACGGCGGTAATCAAACTAGCGAATCATCTAGAAACGGAAATGAGATCCCCCGCAACGGTCACCATTGCCGCCAAGACCTTTCGCGAGAACCTGCGCATTCCGCCGGGGGGATCGGCCGTCATCAGACTGCCCCTGGCTGAGGTTTGGGATCGATTATCCCCGGGTAGTATTTCCATGCGGGTTGAACTTGATGGAGACACGAAGGAAGCCGAGGCGTTAAGTTGGGAACTCGGAAAGGATCCGGCCCTCCCCTTTCGCTCTCGCTTGCGCCACGTCGATCTGAGATCGCAATACAACATTGAACTTGCCGCGCTGTATAGCAGAAAGTTCTGGTGGCGTCTTGATTACACGGGTTGCGATGTAGGCGTGGATTGGCGAAATCCCCTGCCGGAAAAAGACCAGCTCGGCTACATTCTGATGAGGCCTGCTGTCAGCCAGCTGACCTACGGCTGCTTGCCCGAACAGCGAGAATGCGAATGGACACCGCATTGGGAAGCCCCCGAGTTTGGCGGGTATTTTCAAACCCCCATGGGTGTGCCCTTTGTCGTCGACGAAAAGAATAAGATGCTGGCCCTCATCAACACCGAATCTGTTAAACCCTGGCCGAGTGCCGCCTTCTTGCGGTTCCAGGAACCAGTGCGGTTGGAGAAGATCTATTTGCTTACCGCTAATTTAACGAAGACGCTCAAATGTTACTATCCAGGAGCGGAAGTGATCGCACATTTCAGTAACGGGTCTGAACAGGTTACCTCCCTTGTTCCTCCTTATACCATGAGCTGCATGATCCAACGTTTTTCGCCGCGTGCTCTGACAATTCCCTTTGGGCGACTGCCCAGGGTGAGCGTCATCGCCAGTGACACCCACCTGGCCGTGTCCGATGTCGCGCTCGATCCCGAAAAGCCGGTCGTTGCGATAGAGCTCCGATGCGTAACCTCCGAAACAATCTTCGGCATCGTTGGTTTGACCTTCCTGGCGGCGAGATAGGAGTTTCACGATGCGGGTTTGGCTTTTGTGTCTCTTAAACTGCGTAATTGTTCTCACCAGCGCCTGCTCAAGACATTTGTTGGAGTTACACTTGCAATACCGGGACCCGGCCACTGGCCAGGTCATGGTGAGCAAGGAAAACGTAAACCCTTCCAAGGTCGGAATTGTCGTCGTCGACATGTGGAACTATGACTGGTGTCAGACGGCCATGGGTCGCGAATATGCTATGGTGCCTCGGTTGAATGCGGCTTTCGACCGTGCGCGCTCTCTCGGTATGCAAGTGATCCAATTGCCTACGGAAGTGACCCCCAGCTACGAAGGTTACCCCCAGCGCGAGGCTGTCCTCGCATTGCCCAAAAGCCTACTGCCCAACCCGGTAGAGTTTCATCGGCCCGACCAGGATCCGCGGAGTGGCGGCTGTGAGTGCGGCCCCGGCCCAAGGTGCATGTATAACCACGGTTATCATGCGCTCGCTCCCACTTTGAGGATCCGGGACGCTGACTTGATCGCGTTTGGCGACCAGGAGCTTTACAATATCTGCAAGGCGCGCGGCCTCACTCAATTGCTTTACGCAGGAATAGCCACGAACCAATGTCTGCTTCTTAAGCCGGGTGCGCTGATCGCGATGAAACGTTATGGAATGAAGTGCTACGTTCTCCGTGATCTATCTGATGCCGATACAGAATATGACCCGCAGCGTGGCTACACGCCAGAAACCGGCAATGCCGAGGTCCTTGCCGATATCGAACGTTATATCGCGCCTTCGATTGATTTCGTCGCTGATCTCAAGAAAGCAGGCGACTGGGGTGATGACTCCCTCATGGACCCCCTGTTCATCACGCCCTGGGGGCGCATGTTTGAGGACAAAGTTACGGTCACACTCGCTGCACCGGATGACTCGGACGCAGAGATTCGGTACACCCTCGACGGGACGGAGCCGACGAAATCGTCTCGGCTTTACACCCAGCCCTTTACTTTGGAAGATACGAAGACGCTCAAAGCCGCCGGGTTCCTTGGCGGTAGAATGGTGACCATTCCCAGCAGTGCCGAGTTTACTCGTTTACCTGCGCATCCTCCTAATCCTGATGTGTTCTTGTCGAACCTTAAGCTTGCGGTTCCGGCCATCAATGGCTGGCCGTATTTTAAAAAGCATGAACCCAACGCCGACCGGGCCATTGGCGGTAATTCGCTGAGGGTCCGTGAAGAGGGGTATAAGAAGGGGCTCGGCGTGCATGCTGTAAGCAGGGTTGTCTACGATCTTAAGCCTGAATATGAGCGCTTCGTCGCCCTAGCAGGCTTGGACGACGAGATTCTGGGAGAGGACGACGGCAGGTTTCGCGTGTGCTACCCAAAAGTGGTTTTCCAGGTATTTGTGGATGGGAAACTCCTCGCGAAGAGTCCGCTGATGCGGGCGCAATCTGTCCCTTGGGCTTTCGACGTCAGAATTCCGGAAGGAAGCCATCAACTCGTGCTAGGCGTAACCGATGGCCGTGACGACCCATTCGTGGTTCGCGCCGAGAACCTCACGTTCTATAACTACCTAGACCACGCCGATTGGCTGAACGCAGGGTTCCTGATGAAACGACAATGACCAGGTAATTTCATCGTCCGTGGCTTTGGGGTCGGCTCTTCCAGGAAATGTTCGGCATCTCACGGGAGGAACTCAATGAGACACAGACAGACTCGACGTAGCTTTCTCGGCACCGCTTTGGCTGGCACGGCGGGACTCAGGTTGACTGCAAATTCAGACTCGAAGATGGCTACAGGAGAGCCTGTGTCTGGGCAGGCTGTCTCAAGCTTGGCTTCCCCGCCCCCTGGCGCCCTGACTCTCTGGTACCCCAAACCTGCCCAGGAATGGGAAGAAGCGCTGCCAATTGGCAATGGAAGACTCGGCGGCATGGTCTTCGGGCAAATCACCAAGGAAAGAATCCAGTTTAACGAGGACACATTGTGGGCGGGGCGCCTTTTGAACCGGATCAACCCCAAGGCAAAACAATCGTTGCCCGAGCTTCGCCGCTTGGTCTTCGAGGAAAAGATCGAGGAAGCCTACCGGCTCGCCGAGAAGGACTTCATGGCGATTCCACTTGCCTTGCCCCCGTACCAACCTCTGGGAGATCTCTGGCTCAACTTCGCACCCCAGAATGAGGTAAGGGAATATAGGCGCGCACTCGACTTGAGCACCGGGATCGTTCGGGTGGAGTATTGTGTCGGCGACGTGCGGTTCAGGCGTGAGATCTTCGCCAGTGCACCAGATCAGGCGATTGTGATCAATCTTACCGCGAGTGAGCCTGGCCAGATTTCAGTTGCCGTCACCGTGACTCGCGATAGAGATTACGACTTCAAAGCAATTTCGCCGGACCAATTATTGACTTACGGTGAGCAAGATCAAACTGTGCTTCGGCGGTATTCCGCCGACCTTGGAGACTTAGGCCTGCGCTATCAGGTTTTGCTCAGGGCAGTACCGGAAGGCGGCCAAGTTTCCGCAGTATACGACCACGTTTCTGTGGCACAGGCTAATGCCGTCACTTTGCTGCTAGTGGCTGCAACCAGCTATAAGGGAAAAGATCCCGATGCGGAAGTCCGTCGCTATTTGGCAATGGCCGAGAAGCCTTTTAACAAACTGCGTGACGCCCATGTGGCTGACCACACTCGGTTTTTCCGGCGAGTCGAATTGAATCTTGGCGGGCCTGATGAGGACCCAAAGCTCTCTCAACTCCCCACGGACGCACGTCTAACGCTAATGCAGAAGGGTGGGCGCGATCCGCAAATGCTGGCTCAATATTTTCAATTCGGGCGATATTTGGCGATGGCCAGCAGCCGTCCAGGCACGATGGCGGCGAACTTGCAAGGAATCTGGAACTACCGCCTAGAACCCGACTGGGGAAGTAAATACACAATCAACATCAACACGGAGATGAACTACTGGCCCGTTGAGACTTGCAACCTCGCGGAAATGCACGAGCCACTGTTTGATCTGATCGACAACATGAAGTACTCAGGCAGGCGCGCAGCCCGGGAAATGTACGGAGCACGCGGATTCATGGCGCACCACAATACTGACGCCTGGGGGCACACCGAGCCAGTCGACGGGCCGTCTTGGGGTGTCTGGCCAATGGGCGCCGCTTGGCTGTCCCTTCATCTCTGGGAGCATTACGACTTCCATCGCGACCCTGAATTCCTTGCGAAGAGGGCGTACCCCACCATGAAGGAAGCTGCCGAGTTCCTCCTCGACTACCTGGTTGAGGACGGGCAGGGCTATTTGGTCACCGGCCCCTCGATATCACCGGAGAACAGCTACGTACTGCCAGACGGTACGGTGGGCGAACTGTGCATGGGGCCAACCATGGATATGGATATTGCGAGAGCTCTCTTCACCTCTGTGATCGAAGCTAGTAAACTGCTTGACATTGATGCGGACTTCCGCAAAGGTCTCATGGTAGCACGCAGTCGTCTGCTTCCGCCCAAGATCGGAGGGAAGGGGCAATTACAGGAGTGGGCGAAAGACTATGTTGAGCGCGAACCCGGTCACCGTCACTTGTCACCTTTATGGGGACTCTGTCCTGGAAGCCTGATTACTGCGCGTAGCACGCCGGAACTTTATAAAGCGGCCAGAGTCTTGCTCGATCGTCGCATTAAGTACGGCGGCGGTCAAACGGGCTGGAGTCGCGCCTGGCTGGTGAATTGTTGGGCTCGTTTTGGAGAAGGCGACTTAGCACATGAGCATCTGCTGGCCCTTCTGCGTAGTTCAACTCTTCCCAACTTGTTCGACAACCATCCGCCGTTTCAAATCGACGGGAATTTCGGCGGCACGGCGGGCATTGCGGAAATGCTTCTCCAGAGCCATGGCGATGAAATCAGCTTTCTCCCTGCCCTGCCAAGCGGCTGGGCCGACGGTAACTTCAAGGGTCTGCGGGCGCGTGGTGGGGTGGAGGTTGACGTAACTTGGCGTGGAATGAAGATCACCGCCGCAATCCTTCACGCGCATGTGGCTGGTTCCCATCGGCTACGGTGCCCGGGAGGCCAGCGAATTGCGCAGGCTATTTGTACCGAGAAGCCGATAGTCGTGGCGGCCTCAGAGGGCGGAGCACAGATCCTCACAGTCGAGGCAGGGAAAACCTACGAACTTGTCTTCCATTAGATGTCTACTTCATGGATTAGGCGGCGAGATAAGAACGGGCATTGAAGGCTTGAGGCGACCAACAACTCCCGCGAAAGGGTCAACCTTACCGCCTGGCACGCCTATACCACTTACCGTTGACAACATTTGTTAGGCCATGCGCATCGCCATGCCCCCGTCGACAGTAATTGTCTCGCCGGTTATGAAATCATTTGTGACGAGTAGTTTGATGACCTGCGCAACATCCCCCGGGCAACCTTCGCGGTGAAGGGGAATGCGATTCTCGACATTGTTCCTTACCTGTTCGGGCGTTAGATGGTCCTGGAAGTGCGTCCGGATGATTCCCGGGGCCACACAATTCACGCGTATGTTGTCCGCAGCTAGCTCGCGTGCAAGAGCACGCGCAAATTGCGGCAATGCTCCTTTGGCCACCGCGTAAGCGATCGCGTTAGGGCACCCGCGCAAGCCTGCCCCAGATGAAACCATGATGATCGTGCCTTCCTGCTTCCTTTTCATGTGCGGGACAACCTCGCGGGTTAGATGGAACAGTCCATGAACGTGCAAGTCGAAGGCCCGGTACCAGGCTTCGGGCGAGGTTTCCAGTAGTCCTCCGAGAACCGCAACCCCTGCGCAGTGCACCAAAACGTCCACACCGCCAAAGGCGAGAATTGTCTCCTGAGCGCACCGCACTGCCTCTTCGCGTTTACCCACGTCCGCTGCGATAAGATGGCAACGCCGTCCCATGGATTCGATTTGCTTTTTGATATCAAGCCCACCTTTGCTAACTTGGCGGCCGTTGACTGCGATGTCGCATCCTGACCGCGCCAGCAACAAGGCCGTTGCCGCACCGATTCCTCTTGTGCCTCCCGTAATCAAACAGACTTTTTGCTCAAGGTTCATGAGTCGCCCCCGAATTCGAGATGGAACCCTTCTCATTCCAGCTAAGGCCACTTACCAACATTCAATCTGACACATACTTCCTTTGCCACGCCGAGCAGCGTCGCCATGGCTCCATACTGACGAACGACTTGCGGGGCAACTTCAGCGAAGCTGCCTTTCTACCATCGCCCGGAGAGATCAAACCATGGGGAAACCGCGCGCGCAGTGTAGGCGCCAAAGAAGTCCACCAGGAACTAGACTGCTATGTCAGTTACAAATCAGATTAACTCAGCCTTCCGAGGGGTGTCAAGGGATATGTAGGGACTCCGATCCGCGGATAAGAGGCGGCTTGTCTAGGCTGAGTTGCGGCGCAGTGTGGGCTAGGCGCGTAGACATGGGCGATGGGAGTTAGGGGGAAGTCCCGGAATGTTCTAAGGTTTTTCACCCGCTGGGTGTGAAAATTGCCGAGCTGTTTCCCTTATGCGCAAACTCACCAAGGCTTCGCCCCCCGCCTCGCCGTTGCTGTTCGAGCTTGATCCCGAGCCGCTGAAAGAAACCCTGACCGGGCTCCGCTGGTGGTGCAGGCCTTCCGCTCTCTGGGGCTGCCGCGGAGTATCCAGGAGCACGTGCGGGTGAAACAGCGGCAGCGCGGTTACGACGACGCGACGTTCGTGGAGAGCTTCGTGATTCTCAATGCGGCGGGGGGCAAATGTGTGGAAGACTTTGAGCGCCTGCGGCAAGACCCCGGGCTGGCGGAGATGATCGGGCACGGGTTGCCTTCGCCGCGCGCGGCGCTGGAGTTTTTGCAGGCGTTTCACCAGGAGGAGAAGATCGAGGAAGCCCAGCAACGACGCTTGCCGGAGCAGATTGCCTACATCCCGGAAGAGACGTCCGCGTTGGAAGGGTTGGGGCGAGTGAACCGTGATCTGGTGCGGCGCTTTGGGGAGCGCGTGCCCGACCAGCGCATCGCCACGGTGGATCAGGATGCCACGATCATTGAAAGCCACAAGCAGCAGGCCTTGTGCACTTACGAAGGAGTGCGAGGTTATCAGCCCATGCTCGCGGCGTGGGCGGAGACCGGGTTGGTGCTGGCGATCAATTTCGCGATGGCAACGTGCCCGCGCAGATGGAGCCGATGGAAGTGGCGCGACGGGCCTTTGCCGCCTTGCCGGGCACGGTGCGGGAATATTACTAGCGGGGCGATGCGGCGTGCCACGAAAGCGGCTTGGTGAATTGGTTGCGCGATGAGCAGCGGGCCGACGGACCGCGCGGGCGCATCGGGTTTGCGATCAGTGCGCGGATGAGCGCGCCCTTGCACGCGACCCTTCAGGCGCTTGTGGAAACCGCCTGGGAATCCTACGGCGATCCGCACCCGGCCGAAACCCGCGAGTGCGCCGACGAGCCCTTTGTGCCCGGCGAGAAAACTGAGAAGAAGGATCGGCAACCGCTGCGCTACGTGGCCATCCGCATTCGCAAGAAGCAAGGGGAATTCTTCGAGGACGGGAGCGCGGTGCGCCATTTCGCAGTGTTGTCGAACCGCTGGGAGTTCAAGCCGGCGCGCTTGATCGAGTGGCACCGGGAAAAGGCCGGCACCATTGAGTTCGTCCATGACGTGATCAAAAACGACTTGGGCGGCGGCGTGCTGC
>CAZCVY010000105.1:0-22033 GCA_964501985.1 uncultured Acidobacteriota bacterium
TCGGCCAGCGCTCCCTACCTTCCAACTTGCCGTATTCTTCGCTGACGGGATCCCAGCCCAGATTGTCGTTCAGGGACGTGAAGATAATGTCCTCGGGAAGTGACTTGTGGAAATACGCGAAATGCCGCACTACGCCACCCCACCCCGAAAGGACCATCCGCTTGCCGGGCGCGTGGCGCTTTAGAAAGTCATGAGCCTGCTTAAAGGGCGTCACCGAGAGCGGAACGTCGGCCTTTTGGCTAGCCCAGTTCATCTGCTCGTCTTCCCACAGCCACACGTAATCGACGGTAGGATAGGCCTCCAGCAGGTTGGCGAGCCGGGCTTCCAGGATGTCCTTGGCAGCTACCGATTCCGGGTCGATTCGCGGCCCGGGAATCTTGGGGTCGGCCGGCATGTAATGCGCTTCGGGCGGCGTTGCCCGGAAGATCTCGTCGGGAATCTGATACGGCTCGAAGCCGACACCGGTTCGGATGCCAAGCTGCTGGGCGTAGCGGAAAGCCTCGCCCCAGAGCTTCTGGGCGAATTCCTCATCCTCCCAACAGCTCCGAGCCTGTGTGGTGGCCTCGGCGCCGAAGACCTCGCTGTCAAAAAAGTCCGGCGAGCCCATGCCGAAGCGCGAAGTCCGCTCCGGCAGGTAGCCCCACCGGTTGGTGGCGCTCGTGTCCGTATAGGCCAGATGCCCCGCCCCTGCGTACTCAAAGGAGAGAAACGATTCGGTCCACTGCTCGGCCCCCGAGTACACGTGTACGCCGAGGGTGTTGAACCGCATCCTGACCATGGCTTCGAGGTAAGCGCGCCAATCCTCGCGATTGTAGACGCTGACACAGTTGAGAAAGTCTGGCCAGGGAACGAGCCCGCGAACCTTGAAACGCGGCTCGGCGTGCCAGGACTCGCCCGCGGGCGGGAGGTTCAGCCCTCTGCTCGCGTCCAGCGGGTAGACGGGTCCGTCGAGGCCAAAGAACGCGCCTTGGCGCTCGAGGAAATCAAACACCGCATGGAGGACAGCGTGCTGTGTAGCTCCCGTCAGTTCGACGCGTTCGCTGGCCGAGTGAGTAATTTCGTACGCTTCGGGGTGCGTGAACTGGTCTTTACTGACGCCGAGCGAAAAGACAAACTGCCCGGCCGACGGCGTGGCATCTCCTTGAGCGGCTTCCACCAAGCTGCTAGCCAGTCCTAGATCGCGCAGCCCGCGCGCCAATTCCCGCGAAGCGAATCTCTGTTCAAAGCCGGATTCCGGCTGGCGGACAATCCAAACCACGGTCGACGAGCCGAAATGTGCCTTCATCTGAAGGCCGCTCGCTTGGCCAGCCGCCGAGTTCCCAGCCCCTAATGTCACTGCACTCGCCAAATTTAAAGCGGGCGACGCGCCGGTCGCGAGTGAACCAGCGCCCAAACAAAGTGCTGAGTCGCGCAGAAAGCGGCGCCTGCCAATCGGTTTTTTTGTACTCATTTGAAAGCCCTCATGAAGCGCTCTGGGAGCGTGGGCATCTTGTCCGCCCCGACCGCCGGATCCTTGTGGTTTTGCACCCATTTCCATGCGGGCCACTGCAACGCAGGGGCCACAGGGGTGGATTTAGCAAGGGGCCCCACCTGGATTCTGTGTCGCGTGTGTCGCGCTCCCTCCCAAGTTCCATTTTGTCCCGCGGAGCGCATGACATACAATGTTGCCGTAATGATTGCCATTTTGAATTCTGGAGAGATGCTATGAGAAGACGGAGATTCTTAGCTTCCTCGCTGGCAGCGTCGGCGTTTGCCGGCGTATTACCATCGTCGGGGGCAACAACCCTGGGAGCGGAACCAGGAGATGCCAGCCGCGAATACTACGAATTGCGGAAATACCATCTGCGCCGGGGTCCGCAGCAACAGACCATCGACGATTTCTTTCGCGACGCCGCCATCCCGGCGATGAACCGCCTCGGGATCAAGCCCGTGGGCGTTTTCACGACGAGTATCGGTCCGGGAAGCCCTGCGCTCTACGTCGTGGCGCCTTACCCCTCGATCGAATCCGCCGTGATGATCCACGACCGCGTAGCGGCGGACGAGGAGTATCTGAAAGCCGCTGCCACCTATATGAATGCCCCGGCAACGGCGCCTTCCTATATGCGCATGGAAACCTTTTTGCTCGCGGCCTTCGAGGGCATGCCGAAATTGGAAGCGCCGCCCGGAGCCGCCGAGAATCAGCCGCGGATTTTTGAGCTTCGCACCTACGAGAGCCATAGCCGGAAAGCGGGCCGCACCAAGATGGGGATGTTCAATCGGGCCGAGATCGCCATCTTCCGGCGGACGGGTCTGCGGCCCGTGTTCTTTGGCGAAACGATGGTGGGCTCAGGCATGCCCAGCCTCACTTACATGCTCACGTTCGCGAATATGGAAGAACGAACGCGCGCCTGGGCCGCGTTCGGCTCGGACCCGGAGTGGAAGACCCTGAGCGCCAAGCCAGGCCTAACCGACCCCGAGATTGTTTCCAACATCAGCAACGTGATTTTGTCGCCGACCGCATATTCGCAGATTTGAGGACTTGACGTAACGAAAGTTGCGGAGCCTTAGAGTGCGGCAGCTTGCTGCCGCTTTGGTATCCACCAGCTTGCTGGCCGGGAATCGTGCGCGCGCTGGAAAAACCCGCGAGCAAGCTCGCGGAGAGAAAAGCGGCAGCAAGCTGCCGCACTCTAAAGCTTCGCAACGTATGCCTCCGGGGATGCGCTCGCCCGCGCTTCCGGCGCACGTCTACTATTTTCTAACCGTCCTGCTTTTTGGGGCCTCACGAGGGGCGCCCCTACGTGGCTTACCGCGTGCGCTTCTTTTTCCGGCCGGGGACAATGCGGGTATCATGTGAGGCCCAGGCAGCCAGGCGATACGAGCGGCTGTAACCTGCGGATAAATTAGCGATGGTCACTTTCACGGTCCCGCCCGCGTCGCACGAATAGGATTCCTCTGCCTGCTGCGCAAGGCTTGCACCTACGTGTTCGACGGGCACGTGGCTAAGATCCGCTATGTCCCGCAGCGCCGGGTCGAAGGCGAAACGTATGTCATCCCAAACGGTGATGTCGCCAGCAGGACGTCCCACCTCGTTCACTAGAAATAACTCATCAAGATGGCTGCATTCGAGGTAACGGAAATGTCCAATGTTATGGACCGGCGTGTACTGGCGCGATTGGATCAGCGCTGGCTCTCCGGCGGCCGGTAAAGGCGTTCCCTTGGAGAAGATGGGGTCGAAAACCACAGATTGGCCTCCGTCAGCTTCTCGCCACACCCCGAAGTGCCGCGTGAACCTGTCACGCACGACGTACCCGGCCTGGGCATCAGCCTGGATCGCCAAACCGATAGCGGTGGCGGAGCGCGTGTAGGCCGAGCGTTTTACGCGGCGACCGAAAACCTCGCGGAGAGTGCGCGCCACGATGGGAAGTTCGCTTCCGCCACCCGTAACGTAAAGGGCGTCAAGATGCTGCCGGTCCCGAGCCGCTTCCAAAAAACCGGAAATGCCGAATCCATGCACCTCGAGCAGGTCTTCCGTGGCGTGCAAGGTCTCGCGGACTAGCGTGTGCGAGCGCGCATAGAAGTCAGCCACGGAGATCGAGACCTGCGGCCAGCCGTCACGCACCGCGCCGAGATCGACGGAGATATGCCGGGAATTCGGGTGCAGGCTTTCCTTTTGCCCGCGGCACTCCTCGTGAAGGCGGAATATCTCCGCCTGCGTCAGGCTGTCCCTGTCGGCTGCGGTAATTCCCGCCGAGTCGAGAGCCAATTCGGCAAGAATTTCATCAAAATCGTCTCCGCCCAGCGCGCTGATCCCCTCCGAGGCAATAACATGCTGCTCGCTCTCATCGAATTCAACCAGGGAGGCATCGAAGGTGCCGCCTCCCAAGTCGTACACGAGGATGTGGCCCTTGGCATCTTTCGGGCGCGATGTGCGGTCTCGATGTCCAAACTCGATGCTCGCCGCGGAAGGTTCGTTCAGAAGCCCCATAACCTGAAAACCGGCTTGCCGAAACGCCTCGGCCGTCAAAAATCGCTGATTGCCGTTGGCGTTCGCCGGGACCCCCAGCATCACTTCGAGCTGGCTTGCTTCCCGCGTCGGCAGGTTCGAGTGCTCGAGCAAATTCGTTCGCAAGGCCGAGCATAGTTCGCCCAGTAGTTGCAGCATGGGGACAGTCTGGGTGGAAATCTGAACCAGGGATTGCGGGCCCGCCCCTTCCAGCGCCCGCTTGAGCGACCTCACCACCGTCCAGCCAGGCTCTTCTTGCGCCGCCCAAGCCTCCCACCCGTAGACGCGGCGCTCGTCCTTGACCGCAACCAGTGGAGGGAACCAATCGCGCGCCGACCCGTCCGGAGCCGCGAATGACACCACCGGGTAGTTGCCGCGGTCGACAAAGGCAACAATGATTCGAGTCGTGCCAAAATCAATTCCCAGTTTCATAGTTTATCTCGCAAGGAATGATTATAGCAGGAGCGGTGGGAGCGCGGGCATTCTGCCCGTGGGCGCTACGGCGGTCCCTGCGCTCTGTCGGAAGGACTTCGATAAGCTCTTCCGTGTGAACAGAACAAAGAACTTCACCACAGAGACACGAAGATCACGGAGAAAAGACAAAACGAAGAAGAGAAACTTAATTGACCATGATCACTATGCGGAAACGGTGAAGCACCTCTCTCCGTGATCTCCGTGTCTCCGTGGTGCATCTTTTGTCTAGGCCTCCACAGCTATCACGACGCCGACCGAGAGGATGACTTAGACCTGGCGAGCAGGGTAGCGGGCGATCCCGCCAAACTGCTAGTGGACGTTTTCGTAAGCGACGTTCAGAATGGGATACCTCCTCCAATCCTTGTAGTCGAAGTGCCACCACTCGTCATCGTAAACCCTGAAGCCTTCGTCCTCCATCGCATGACGCAGCAGGGCGCGGTCCCAGCGCTCGAGCGAACTTCCGCCGGGATAAAAGGGGTAAGCGCGCTCTGTCATTTCATCGTAGGTGCTGACCATGGGCACGGCGGCGCCGGTTTTCAGGTCATACATCGTGAGGTCGACGGCACAGCCGCGATTGTGGCGCGACCCTTGCGAGGGATCCGCAACAAAGATGTGATCAGGGTCGGGTACCGCATCCCAAAACATCTTGGTGACGAACCAGGGCCGGTAGGCGTCGTGGATCATCAGCCCGAAACCGAGCGCGTGTAGTTTCTGGTTGGCTCGCACGACGGCTTCGGCCGCGGGCCGCTGCATGAAGGCTCGGGCTTGCTGGTACATGGGACTGCTCAGAAAATTGCGCGTGGTCGCGTAACGAATGTCCAGCTTGATGGTGGGGTCGAGCTTCACTAACTCAACCAGGTCGGGTTGCAGAAAGTCGCCGCTTTCCGCCGGGGGATGCGCCGCCAAGGCATCGCGCCGAAGTTCATCGACGGGCTTCAGCGGCTGAACATGGAATACACCGCCGCTAATGTTGCCGCCTGCACGGCGTTTGAATTCCACGTATCCGATCTTCACTCCCGTTACCGCGCCGTTCGCATCGCGCTCAAAGGTCGCGCGCTCGCGGTCGTAGAGGCCGTAATCCGGGAACTGAAAGGCGTCTTTCGACACCTGGGCTAGCGGCGCGTACTCGTACCACTCGATCAGCACCTCCAGATGGCCGTCCTTCTCCAAGACGTAAAGCGTGTCGTAATCCCAACCGTACTCTCCAATGAGATCCTCGAACGCGTGCGGTGGCGGCCCAGGCCGGGGCGTGTCGACTTCGGGCTGCCTGGTCGAACCCACTTGGATAGCATGATCGCTCACGGTCAGGGGAGTTCCGTAGTAGAGCCGGTCGTCTACGATGAGGTTGCCGCCAAGGCTGCGAATCTCCCTCTGGAAGCCGCCGCTCATCCGTTGCATGAACAGCCGGCCCTCGTGCTCGTCAAGCTCGAATGCGTCGGTTCCTTTTCCATACTGCCCTGCCAGGCGACGCACCAGGGATGGATCGATCGGCGTTGTCAGCTCGACGGACGGAAGGGATTTGTGCGCGCGCGCCGCAAGCATCAGCTTGAGCGCCTCGCTCACGATGTGGTCGGTCACCGCGTTGCTGCTGTCGAGCGTCGCCATCGCCACGGCGCCGAGTTTGTCGTCGGGGAGAGCGTCAAGAGAAGTGGCAAAACCGTAGATCGCGCCGTCGTGCCCCACCATTCGATGGCCATCGAGGTTGCCCAGCGCGAAACCGAGACCGAAGCGGCCCGGCTCAGTGGCAGTGGAAAACTGGGGAGTCCACATTTGATCCAGCGTCGCTTTGCTCACCACGGGACCGCTCGGTCCGCGGCCGCCCGCGAAGAGCACGCTCTCGAACCGGGCCAAATCTGTGACCGTGGTGTAGAGGCTGCCGGCAGGGAAGATTCCAATCTCGAAGGTTGGAGCCGGAAAAATACGGCCATCGTAAGTCCAGATATCAGCTTTGGCCAGGCTGGCGGTGAGGTCCGGCGTGGGTTCAAATCCGCTCGTGTGAAGGCCCATCGGGTCCAAAACAGCGCTTTTCAGATATGGGGCAAACGCCTGCCCGGTGCGCTGCTGAAGAATGTAGCCAACAACGGTAATCCCAGCATTGGAATACTTGGTGTGAACCCCCGGTGCGTATACCAGTGAAGTTTCGTTCAGGGAGTGGACCACATCCGCGAGACCTGGCGGATGGGAGTCAAAATAATGTCCCACCGGCGGCTCGCGAACCAAGCCTGAGCGGTGCGACATCAGTTCTCGCAGAGTGATGGGTTTGCCGAAAGGATTGTTGGGATGGAAATCTGGAACGTATTCGGTGACAGGAGCATCCAGACTCAGCTTGCCCTGCTCGACGAGCCGCATGATACCGATATCCGTGAAAAGCTTGGAAACCGAGCCCGCGCGATAAACCGTGCCGGCAGTAGCATCAATTTTGTGCTCGGGGTCGGCAGATCCGAAACCCCGCGCCCAAACAACTTTCTGGTCGTCAACGAGGGCGACCGCAATTGAGGGAATTCCCTTCTCTTTCAGCTCGTGCTCGATGAGCGGCGTGAGAGCCTGAACTACATCTGCGTATTCGCCGCTGGGGGCCACATTTGCTGAATTCGGGGGGACCGCAAGCAACTCCCGCAGGCCCCCGTGGATCGAGACCCAACCCATCAACGCCAAGACAGCGGCCAGCATGAAGAATGTAGTTTTCCGTTTTACGCCAAGAGCCATTGCGCCTCCTCGGAGTAGCCAAAAGCCCGAACGCCCCGACTCGTTCCTCGCGGGCGATTCAATTTAATTGGGAAACCCCTTCGAATGATACACGAGCGAACGTGCCGCGTCCAAACAGACTCGCGCTTATCGGCTTCCCTTCTCGAATCGGAAATTGAGGACGCGGCCGCTATTGAGGACAAACCCTGTTACCTGATGCGCGGGGTCACGGACAAAATGCAGAATGCCTAACTCGCTCCTGAACAGGTCGGGCCCCTCGAGCGCCAGCGTGTCAGGCAGGTTATTGAGCCGGCGCAGGACCAGTTTGCCGTTTTCGACTCCGAAACGATAAAGCGCATCAATCTCTTCGCTGTGGTATGTCCCGGCATAGTCGGCAAGCTGAACCGTCGAAGGCGTAAAAGCCGGCAATTCGAGAAACAGGTTCGGTTTATCGCCTTCCCGCGTTACCGTCAGCCCGAGCTGGCCTGCAGGGCTGGGGTTAAATACAAACTCCAACGGCGAGTCTTCCAGCCGAAAACGGTCTTCGGCAAGCGGGATCAACCGGCGCAGAGGCCGTTCCCCTTCGGAAGCGAGCTGCAGCTTGCCGTCGTTGACGACAATTCTGTCAATTTGATCTTCGTCGGAATTCAAGTACACGCCAGCTTTGCCCTTGAGCTGATCTTCCGAAAGCCGGACGGGCTTTACTTCCGGCTTGGCGGGTTCCGGCTGCATTTTGTCGCCTAGGTAAATGACGGCCACCTTTTGGGCGAGATCCGAGGGGTTAGCTGACCCAATGTTGCACAGGACAGCCGCGGTGAAGTGCTGCTCGGGAAACCGGATCATGTCGCTGCGATAACCCGCGTCGGCCCCAGCGTGCTCGACCACCGGCAGACCCCGGTACGTTGTAACATTGAGTCCCGATGCGTACTTGAGAGCCTCCCCGCTGTTGAGCTTGCCAACCTTAAGCATCTCCTCCAACAGGGCGGCGCCTCCCACGCGAGGGTTATAGAAGTTCTCATCCCACTTCTGGAGGTCTTCGACGGTCGTCAGCAAACTGGTCGCGCCCACCGTATCAAAATTGGTGATGCTAATTTCGAAAGTGCCGCCTGCCGGGACGTACCCAATCGCCATACCTTTGACGAGTTCGGCGTGGTTGTCCCGAAAATGGGTGTGGTCCATGCCGAGCGGCTCGAAGATGTGGTGGGTGGTGTATTCGCGCAGGGACTCGCCGCTCACGCGCTTCACAATCTCGCCCAGCAGCGTGTAGCCCGTGTTGCAATAGGTGTAACGGGACCCCGGAGGGAAATTCAGAGCCTTCTGCCGCGCAATCAGGGTGAGCACGTCGTTGTTGGTAATAAGGTCGAGCGAATATCGCCAGCCAGCGATCTCCAGCAAGTCCCATTGGTCGCGCAGGCCGCTGGTGTGGTGAATAAGCTGGCGGATGGTGATGGGAACGCCAAAATCGGGCAGTTCCGGAACGTATTTCCGCGCCGGGTCGTCCAAAGAGAGCTTGCCTTCCAAGCTCAACATTTCAACCGACGCTGCCGTGAACTGTTTCGACATCGAGGCGACGTGGAAGACGGTGGAGGGTTCGATGCGCGCGTTGTGGTCAAGGTCGGCCATCCCGTAGCCGTGGGAATAAAGGGTTCGACCGTCGCGGTACACACCCAACGCGCAGCCAGGAGAGTTGTAGTTATCCCACTTGGCGAAGACCTTGTCGACGCGAGAGGAGATGTCCTCCGGCTTCAGCTTCGGCGCGTCTTGCGCGGGCACGACTGTCGCAGCCAAAAGGCACAGATTGAGAAACACCAAAGCGGTAGTGCGCATGATCGTTAACCCCAATCTGTTTCGAATATGTTGGGTCAGGGTGTCCGAACCCAAGGTCGTTTTGTATGCCCCATCCCCATTGTAGCTCGGGTCATGTGGCAGCGGGAAAAGCGAACACGTCAATTTTGCGCCCTCCCCGCTCTCTTGCAAGAAAGCTAAAGCTGGTTGTCAGATAACGTGCGATATGTAAAGTTTTAAAATTGAGCACTGACGCGTGAAGAATTTCGAGGCGACCGCCCTCAGGCCTCTCGGGGCAATGGTCCACTGCGAACTTATCGTCCCGGCGCGAACGCTCCGCGTGCGGGGTTCAACTAGGCACGTTTTCTCACCACCGCGGAGATCCAACCTTTGTCATAGTTCTCGTGGATCTGAACGTCGACGTAGCCGGCTTGGACTTCTACGGGAAGCACTCGGCGGCAATCAATGTTTTCCTCAACCGATTAGGATTGACACTGAGTCTAGGTTCAGTATATTTGTCCATTTCAAAACGCTCAAACCTCCCAGTACCGACGGGAAAATTAAGGAGAATATTCTGTGGACTACTCGATAAGGAGTTTTCGAATCATCCGTCGCATCGCCTTGGCGATGACCCTCACTGTGCTCGCAGGCCTTCGTCTTAACGGGCAATTGCCGCCTGAGAAGGCCAGCCGCATTGACGCCATCGCCGCGAAGGTACTGACTGAAACCAGCGCGCCGAGCGTTTCGCTGGCAGTAGTGAAGGACGGCAAAATCGCCTACGTCCATGCCTACGGGGACGCCATCGTGGATCCCGCCACTCACGCTCGCCCCGAGATGCGATACAAAATTGGATCGGTCAGCAAGCAGTTCATGGGCATGGCGATTCTACTGCTTGTCCAGGACGGCAAGCTTTCGCTCGACGACCCGGTCGGGAAGTACTTACCCACCCTGACGAGGGCCAACGACATCACCATCCGGCAATTGCTGACCCACACCTCGGGCTATCAGGATTTCTATCCCCTCGATTATGTGGCGCCCTTCATGACGCAGCGGGTCACCGCGGATGACATCATCGATCGCTGGGCCCGCAAGTCCCTCGATTTCGAACCTGGCACCGCGTGGCAATACAGCAATACCAACTTTGTCGTGGCCGGGAAAATTGTGGAGAAAGTAACCGGCACAGTGTTGATGGCCTTTCTGAGAGAACGCATTTTCCGTACGCTCGGCATGGAAACGCCCATCGACCTCGACCATGAACCCCTGGCGGATTTCGACGCCAAAGGGTACACGCGGTTTGGGCACGGACCGATTCGGCCTGTCCAGCCCGAGGCTCCGGGATGGCTCTTCGGAGCGGGAGAATTGGCGATGACGGCGCGCGATCTGGCCTTGTGGGATCTTGGATTGATCGGGGGTAAACTCCTGGATCCGGCCCTGATGGCGGAAATGATCAAGCCAGTATTCCTGAAGAACGGCGCGCCCACCAATTACGCCTTGGGCATTGGGATCTCGGATGCCGATGGGCACCCGCGGTTGCAACATGGCGGGGCAGTCGCCGGTTACGTGAGTTCGAACACCGTGTGGCTGGATCAGGGAGCCGCGGTCGCGGTCCTTTGCAACCTCGATGGCTCGGGCGCACCGGGCTCCATCGCTCGCCAAGTCGGACCTCTGCTGTTAGCCGAGACTGCGGATCCGAACGCCGCCTCGCAGCTCGACCAGGCACGACGGATTTTCAGCCAGTTGCAAGGGGGAACGATCGACCGCTCGCTAATAACCTCTGACGCCAGCTTTTACTTTACACCGCAGGTTCTGGAGGATGCGACGAGTAGCCTCAAACCGCTGGGGGCGCCGGAAAGCTTCGAGCAAACGAGTATGGTTTTGCGAGGAGGCATGACGGCCCGAAACTTTCAGATTAAGTTTTCCGGCGGCACCGTCCTACGCTTGAGTACTTATTCTGTGGATGACGGAAAGTTCGCGCAGTACTTAATTCAGTGAATCGGCCCTATTGAACGTCGGTTACCTTGCCGTTAACGAAGGTGACCTTCAAGTCCTTATAAACGTAAATTTTCTTCGCGCCCAGATCAACGCGCTTTTCCGGCTGGCCAAGAGCCGCGACGACTTGGTCGATGGTCTGTCCCTTCTCAATTGAGGCGGGCTGGACTGGCGCAGGAGAGGGCTGGTCCGGTGGGGGTGGAGGTTGGGGCTGAGCTACGGGTTGGTTAGGCGGTGCAACTGGCGCAGAGCCCTCAAGAGCAAACACCTGACCGATGGTATCTTCGACATCCGGGACGCTGGCCTTGGCCAGATAGCCTTTGGCAAACTGAAAAACGACCTCTGACTTGTAAGAGGAAGAGGTGATGCCAGCGTTGCAAGCGTCACATTCAACAATGTGGAATCCAACTTTGTCGCCCTTGAGGTCGATATCGATTTTAGTCGCGTAGACCTTTTCTCCAACCACAAACGCCCGTGAGTTTACCCCCGAGACGGGCATGGATACACCCCGGAGAATATCAGCGCCGATGTCTGCCTTTTTCGTGGGCGCGTGCAAGACTCCATCCATGTAAATGCACGGCGCCGTGGCAAGACTCTTTAGGGGAACACCCAGAACCCCCGCCTTCTGAACAACCAGTACTGTGCCTGTCACAAGCACCTCGAGACCATTCGCTCCTTTGCCAGTCTTGGCCAACTTGTATTGCGCCTCGAGCTGCTCTTGCAGAGAAGGCGGCGGAGGTTGTTGCGTACGGGCCACGGTCGCCGCGAGAAGGCCGACCATTGTGCACGCAAGCGCTGTTGCAATTTTATGCCTCATCTTGAATTCCTCCTGCGCCGTCACATGGTCTCGGTCTGTACCTCTTGCTGGACCTGTGCCTCTGCCAACGTTCCTTCCTTCTCTTGCGTCTGCAACCTGCCGTCGATGTTTGCGTCAGGGGCTGGCGGCGGAACCTCACCCGGCGCGGGAGTAGGATCGGTCGCGGGCGGAATGCCTCCCCCTCCCTTATTACTCGCCAGCGTATCCAGCCCGGCGTCAACCTGCTCGCGGAAGGTGTTGTGCATTTCCTGCAAGTCACTGACCCCCACGGCGGCGGTCGTGCCGGCAGCACAATCTTGCGGCTTGCTGCTCAGGACTTTCACGTGCACACTGTTGTCTTCCCCGGGGGTGTCATCGACGCGGTCAATCACGTCCCCGCCCGTCAGCTCACACTCCGGTCCCTCGCCGGTGGCCACACTGAGATTATTATCCACGACAAAATATCGGTGAGACGGATCCATCGCATCCGGAGGAGCGTCGGGGGCGCCCGGCGGCCCGCCGCCCGGCTGGGTTGCTTCCTTTTGCTCGTCCGAGATATCCGCGCGCACCTCGCCCTCCAGGTCGGTCTTGACCTGTGGGCTTATGGGAGTTCCGCCTGAACCTAGCCCCCCGGGAGCAGTGCCTTGGCTATTCGTGTAAGCGTTTCGCAACGTTCCTGCGAGCGCGCTATCGGTTAGCCACGAGGGCGCAGAAGAGTAAGAGGCCGACGGTTGGAAGTAGCTGCTTGACGATGCCGCCCAGGGTTCCTGCTGCCATCCCCATTGGTAGCGTACCGGGGCCGGCCAGGGTCCGTACGCGTAATTATAGAATCCCGGACGGTAGTAGTGGCCGGGAACGTATTGGTCATAATGCATTCCGCCATACGTGCGGTCGCGGTAGACGCGGGCGTAGGAATGACCGTTCGCGAAGTACGTCCGCTGATTGTAGGTGTGGCCATTGCGGCTTAAATAGGGTCGTTCCATGTAACCTTGGTGCGGCCCCATTCCCACCAAGCGGCGGCCATTGTTTTCGGTCACAATCGTGCGCTCACCGCGCAGCCCATGATTAATCTGGAGGCCCGGCGCGTGAATCGAGGCGATCTGTCCGTTGGGGTGGAAAGTTGCCGCCCTGCCGTCGCGAAGCGTGACTTGTTCCACGCTTCCGTTGGGGCGTACCTGCATTCGCGCGCCACTATTGGTCTGAATAACGTGGTGGCCATCCGGAAGGGTGGATAATTGCCCGTTGGGCAAAGGCCTGCTGTTGATTCCACCCATCCCCCGGCGGTTGTGGTTTAAAGCTTGAATACGCTGCTGAGACTCGCGAGGCGGTACGACCCTGGGCGGAATCGAGTGGGCCACGGGTTGCGGCTGGACCGCTGGGCGGGGCTGCACTGGCTGAACTGCCGGTCGCGGCTGAACCGCGCGCGGTTGCACTGGCTGGATGGCAGGCCGGGGTTGAACTGCCGGTCGTGGTTGGACCTGCTGGGGCACGGTCCTCTGGGGGATCGGTCTCACTGGCTGGACGGTCCGCTGCTGGACCATCGGCCTCTGCTGGACGGGTTGGCGCGGTGGAACCACTGGCCTCTGCTGAACGGGTTGGACGGGCCGGACTGGCAGGACGGGCCGAGTCGGCTGCTGAGTCGGCTTTGGCTGCTGCGGGAGGCCGCTTCCCTCCGGAACAGGTTGCTGCTGCGCCCAAGCTAGCGCCAAAGAAACCATCAGGACAATGACGAAGGACGGAACGTGCATGATTCGTTTGATTGGCATCTGAAAGCCCTCCACAATCTCGTGTTCGCCCGAGGTATTTCTGTGCGACTTGACGGTCAAGCCGGGCAAAAATCAAAAATCCTCGAGACCTTACTAGAGTGGAATTGATCTTTAGCCCAAAACTCCGCCCGACGCCATGCCCAACGTAAGAGTAGAGCCAAGCCTAAACCCGGCGCCTGCCGATCAAGGGTCGGCATTACGGGTAAGCACATTTTCCCGACGTTACAGGTGCGCCGGCCTTGGACCGGCACGTGCCGACCCTCCCCCGCGCCCAGGGAAGGTCCGAGATGTCGGCGCTAGAGATATACGGGTCTACCCCAATATTTTCTCACAAACCGCAGGCTCCAAGAACCAAATCTTGCGAACCCGTAATCCGCCCTTATCGGGAATACTCGCTTCGTACCATAGGTCTTTTAATGATGTCAATTCTCATTATAGCCTGAGGTGTGCTCCCTGGGGGATTTTTTGGAGGGAAGTGACGTTAAGTCGTAACGAACGACGGCCGCGCGACGACTGGGACATGGCACGTATCGAATGGCTACAGGCGGATATAGGTGCTTCGCCGAGCCGGCTTTAGGGACTATTTGTCAATCGAACGTGCTAGGTCCCAGTCTTGCTGTTTAGGTGAAACTCGGACTCGGGCGACAATTCCCTCGAACCCGCCGTCGTGTCGATGGGGCGGCCAAAAATGCGATACGGTTTCCCCGATGGTGGGAACATCCAGTGGAGACTGGTGATTGCCCGCGCTGCTGAGCGCCTGGGTCCGCTCGGGAGCTGAGGCAACGACCTCGCCATCGACCATGATAAATTGCCCCTGGCTACCATAGCTGATTCCCAGGGCGTGCCATTCCCCAAACCGAAACTTCGTGGCGTGTGCCTCCGTTGCCGGAGCTGCGGGCTGGTTATACTTGCTGGTGGCGATAAAGAGGTGAACGTCTCCGTTGCGCGAGACATCAAAGTGGCAGGTACCGGGCCAAGTCACGTCGCCGCCCTGTGCGTCGGTCGAGAAGACCATCGCGGCAGGGTCGGTGTCGCTAAAGCCTTGGTCGCCGTAGTGGTAGCCTTTATCCACTTTGATCCAAAGTTCAAGAGTACCCTCACGTTCAACTTTGCCTGTGTATTCAATGCGACTTGAGTCGCGAGCGCTGAATGCGGCGCCGTGGTCACCAACGGCCGCAACCCAGCGAATGCCGTGCGACGCGCCGACGGAAGCCCCCTCGAGTTCATCGATAACCGGGCGAGCCAGCCCGTCCGGTTGAGGCAAGCCACCAACTGGCGGGGTCAATGAGGCAAACGGCCCGGCCGTCCCGTCGGCGGGAGCAAGTGCTGGTGGCCTAACGATAGCTTCTGCGGCCGTTTCAGCGGGCTTGGGAGCCACATAGTCAGTCGCCAGCACGTGCGCCAATTCGGTGTGCAAGTTCGCTTCGGTTCCGGCACCATATCCAGGAATGTAGTCCGCGATGATGCCGCTCTTGTCGATCAGCACGAGTGTGGGAATCCCCCTGATCAAGTAGTCGGCGAAGACGCGGTCGCGTCGACCCGCCACCGCCACGGGAAACTCATACCGATTCTTCTCGATAAATGCTTTGACGGTCCTCTCGTCCTCGAATTGGTTGATTCCCAGAATCACCACATCCCGCTTGTGGAATTTCCGATACAACTTGTTAACACCCGGCATCGCTGCCCGGCACGGCCCACACCAGGTTGCCCAGAAATCAAGAAGCACAACCTTCCCCCTCAGAGTGGCGAGTTCAATCTCATTGCCCTGAAGGTCGTGAAGTCTAAAGTCAGGCGCCGGTTGGCCGCGCAGGCGAGTTAGAGAATAATCGCCAATTGCCGGCTCCCGCGGCGGCGGGGCGGATTTCCACGCTCTCCCTGCCGGGAAACATGTCAGATGCCCCTCGAACGTCACAAGGGAAACCGGTTCGGGGCAGGCAGCACTTTGTAACCTGGGAGAACCCCAATTGTCATAATGCAACTCGTACATCTTTCCGCCGGGCGTGCTGACAATCCCTAAGGCCATTGCTGAATCGATCCCTTGAAGGTCATACCGCACCCGGAAGGGCGCTTTCTTCGAGAACTCACTCATGGCACAGTCGGTGGCATGCTGGGGATCGCCTCGCACGCGCACCCTTCCGCAATCCACCGCGTCCTGCCCAGCCAGCAAAATGCTTGTCGAGTCCAGGTTATCGCCCTGCCGTGCCAACTCGTTGCCGCCCGAGGGGACCAGCGGCCTCGTCCGATCATAAGCTGGGTAAATCCCTGCAATCGGGCGCCCGTCGAGATGGCTCTCCAGCATGGTACACAGCCAATTCGCCTGCGGAAGTGGCTCAGCGGGAAGGGGAATCTGCACCGTCACCGCCGGGAAGGTATAGGGCTCACCGTGTTTCAGTACCACGTCATAGAGCGGGACGGTAATTGCCGTGGGACCGCGCGGTGGATAAATGTCCCACCGCCCATCGGGCATCGTCCGGCACACACCAATCTGGAGACGGTTTAATTGATTCGTTTCATCAGGCGGGCGGAAATCGGGGATGCGCGCCCAACCGGATTCGAGCGAAACGCCGACATTGTGTGGGTGCACCTCATAAGATCCAGAAATACTGTACTCAATGCTCCAGCGGGTCAAACCTTGGACCGTTTGAAAACTGCCTCTGCCGATCACCGGCTCACCGTTTCCAGATGCGTCCTTCCCCTGAGCGACCGGTGTTGCCGGGGACGTCGCGGCGGAAGTGCCTCGGGAAAGCGGTTGAGGCGGCTCGCCCGTGCGCGTGACGGTTGCCATCACCACCGGGCCATCCCCCGATGCCCCAGCGGTGGTGGGCTCAGGAAAGTCAAAATCCGCGTTGAACCAAACATCCTGATTCTGGCCCGTTCCCAAGCCGACGGTCGTAAGTCGATCGTACAAATGGCCGTCTTTTCTCACGAGGCTTTGGGATTGGGGGCGTAGATGGAGGGCTCGATTGAGAAGAATATACTCCTCCTGACCCGAGACCACAAAATAGGCGGTTTCGGGCGATTTGCCATCGCCAGACTGCTCAATCGAATCGACCATCGCATCCGTCAATCGGTCGTGGAGGGCTGCCTCCTCGGTTTTGTGCAGCGCCTGGCAGGCAAGCTTGGCGTCGAATTGACGGACGATGCTGGCATAGTTCTGATCGAGATTCTGCTTCGCAAGGTCGTATGCGCGCTGGTAGTCGCCTGCAGTTAAAAGCCTCTGAAAGGCCGCGTGGGCGGCAACGTCGCGGGCGGAGGAGTGCGCGCCGGCATACCGCGCACCGGCAATCCGAAACGCGCGGAAATCCACTGTCATGTCGCCTTGCTTCACTCGCGCCAGCAGGCGGGCATACTCCTCATCATCCATGGCTTCGGTGGAGCTCACCGGCTGCAGTGTGCCGCCAACCTGCGGCGAAGGCTTCGTATCCTGGGCGAAACCTCTACAGATACAGGCGATTGATAGAACAGTCAGGGTGAATATCTGTCTTTTGCGGATCCAGATGGAACACATCTTGGCCCTCCTACGTCGCAGATTCCATTGACCGTCAATCACCAGCCCGACACCTCATTCGCCCACACCCCTACGCCGGCATACCTCGTCGAGGTGGCGAAAAGTCCAACGATGTACTTAGAAATCAGCAGTGCAATCTATCAAGCCAACCGCTCCACCCTGTGATCTTCCACTCGACGTTCTCCTTTATCAGACTTGCATCGTCTTGTTTTGTCTGCCCGCCCTGATAACGGATCTTGTAGAGGACCTTGGCGCCTTCGCCCCGCATCTCAACTTTGAGGATTTCTACAGTCTTGATCTTGCCCTCACGAGTCTCGTTGTCCGCGAACTTCTTTATGCCGCCGGCTGCCGGACACGGTTTCTCCGCGGGTGGCGACATCGATCCGGGCCTGGTGGTTCCTCGCGCTGCCAAGCCTGTGCGCCTGGGTGGAAACCCAGGCCTGACCGTCCTCGGACGCAATACTCCGCGCGTTGAGGGGCGGATCCCGCATCCATCCTGCCGACGGAGTTCACCGTGAACTTCACCCTGAATTTCGAATGTCCGCGCTTTAAATCAGGTGCATGATTTCCGCCCGCTGTTCGTTTTGCAGGAACGGGCAGGAATTAACAGCCGTGTCCAGGGTTGCCTTCAGGACCTGGCCCTGGGCAGAGATCGGTACACTGAGGATAAAGCCGCCACCTCCAACGATCACCGCAGCGATCACACCTAGAACTAGCGACGCCGCACCCATCATTGATGATGCGCCGCTCATCCCCACCAGAAACAAGATGACGCCCGCGACAATCGCGATGATTTTCACCGCTTCCGCCATGGTCGTAATGGCCTTAGCGACCCGGTAGGCGTTGGAGTATCGCGTCATGTACGGAGTCCAGCTCGCAGTGCTTTGGGTCGTTGGGATTGTTAGGAACGTTGCGTTAAGATTCCTTTCCTTCGAGATTTGGCCAAGGTACTGTTGGATTTATTCCAGTGTGCCCAGCCGAGCTTCTGGTGACAAGCTGCGGATCCGGAGTCTCTATTCCAGAATCCTTCCGTCACGGCTGCGCAGCCGGGCTTGGCGCAGGTAGACCGAGGTGCGGTCCTTTTCGGGGCGTTGTGATCTCCTTGACTGCGTCCGGCTTGACAGAGGTGGTCGCAGACGTTGCCGCGCCAGTCGAATCAAAGTTTGATACCTGATATACCACTCCTAGGTCTGAAGTTCCGCCGTATGCCGTCGTACCATAAAGGTTCCCGTCTAATCCCTGCATGAGATTTGACTCGGGCCAAGAGCCGTCGGTGCCACCTGTGAAGGAATATAGGACGACGACGTTTCCTTCTGAGTCCATTCTGAAAACGGTTCCGCATCCTGGCCCATACCGACCAGTGCAAGTCAAATCGCCTCCACCCTGGGTTGTTCCGTAAAAGTAACCGTCACTGGCTTGCAGCAACGAGGAGCCTGGATACGCACCGTCGGACACCGAGAACGCGTGTAACAGGTTAAAGGTTCCCGTGGAATCAATCGTAAAGACTACACCGCATCCTTGCCACTGGGCGCCTCCAGCACATGACAAGTCTCCCCCGAAAACCGTAGAGCCGTAGAATTTTCTGTCGTCAGCAAGGATAAGTGACCCGGTAGGAAATGCCCCGTCCGATCCCGAAAAAGAGTGCAAAGGTGTAACACCTCCGCTTGTTGTCATCGTGAAAATCGTCCCGCAGCCGGGAGCTGCATAAGAAGAACAAGACAAGTTCCCTCCCGCTAAAGTCAACCCATAAAAATTACCGCCCGTTACCTGAATAAGAGGCGCAGAGAGGTAAGCCCCTTCCGTCCCAGTGAATTCGTGGAGTACTGTCAAGCTTCCTGAGGAGTCGAGCATGAAGATGCTCCCACAACCTGTAGTAGGAGAAGGCCCGTAGGACCCAGAGCAGGACGTATCTCCCCCCTCCAGCGTGGTCCCATAGAAATTGGAATCGATGGCTTGGAGGAGCGGGGCGGTGGGAGCAACCCCTTCGGGGTTCGAAAAGGAGGAAAAGGCATAGAGTGTGGAAATGTTCCCCAGACTATCCATTTTGAAGGCCGTCCCACACCCGGCAGGGGTGGATTGTCCGGAAATCAGGCAGTTTGAACTGCCGCCGCCGAATTCCGTCGTTCCATAGAAATTACTATCACTGCCGAGGATGAGCGGAGCTGAGGGAATTTCCCCTTCCGGACCAGTGAAGCTATGCAGCACGATCAGATTACCCTCCGCGTCCATGTTGAACGCCGTTCCGCACCCCTGTCCGAAGTATCCATAGCAGGAGAGATCTCCGCCAGATACCGTCGTGCCATAGAATGTGCCGCCGCTGGTTTGAATTAATGAAGCCCACGGGACTGCCCCATCTGTGCCCGTGAACGAGTGCAAAACGGTGAGCGTTACCGCAGGGATGACGGTGATCTGGGCGGAACCGCTAACGGTCGTCACGGCTTGACTGGTGGCCGTTACCGTAAGCGTGGCAGGGTCCGGGACCCCCGCCGGAGCTGTGTAGAGTCCGTTGCTACTGATGGTTCCCACAGTGGAATTACCGCCGACCACGCCGTTCACGCTCCACGTTACTGCCGTGTTTGATGTGTTGGCCACGGTTGCTGCGAATTGTTGCGAACCATTTACGACGACTTGGGCCGTTAGCGGGGATACTGTCACGCTTACAGTCTGCGCCGTGACAACGAAACTTACCGAATTCGACGGCCCGCCACCTGGCGCGGGGTTGGTCACAATCACCGGGAAGCTGCCCGCCGTCGCGAGATCTGAAGCCGTGAGCGAAATCGTGAGTTGGCTTGCGCTGACAAATGCCGGGCTATGAGCGATGCCATTCATGGTTACAGTAGACGAGGAAAGAAACCCCGTGCCGTTAATCGTCAGTGTCTGCGGCGCCGCCGCCGCCGGCAAGGTGGCGGGACTAAGCTGCGTTATTGTAGGGACAGGATTATTACTTGTACTAGATAATCGAAGCCATCCGAGCACGACGTATGCGCTACGCGTCCGGGTCACTGTGTAGCTGCCGCTGGTGCTGTTTATGGCTAATGAGGCCGTTCCGATATAGGACCAATTTTGTTCTATTATATCCACCGCGGTCCCGCTGACGGTTGTAACCACCGCAACGTGTCCCGCCGGCCCGCCCTCGAATACTACGATGTCATTTGCAGCGGGAGGGTTTGGGCCACCGTTGGGGAATGCGACCAGACCAAATTTGCCGGCGGCCGCATAGTATTGATCTGCGTTGTAGTGCGCCCAGCCAGAAGTATCGACACCCATGGCAATACTGTAGAATCTTCGCACATACTCGACGCACTGGTATTGGTCTCCGTAAGTGCCGACCACCGTGTCGCCCACGCAGTCGTGTTCGGTAGTTTGGTCTGCGCCGTTTGAGAGCGCTTGTACCCCCTGGTAAATGGAACCGGCGGAAAGCTGTTGGCCACATGGAGCAATTGTTTGGCACCACGAATTTGTAGTGATCAGAAACGGGGAGAAAATGAGGGCAGCCCAAATAGCGCGTCGTAGTATTCCCCAATAGTCATTCGACCAAGTTTGTGGCCTCATGCCCTATACCTCCAACAATGGACCATCAAAATCTAGAATTGTGTGGCCCCTAAAATCTGCATCTCAAGAATCGTAATGGATTGCTGGTTGTAACCCATATTGAACAAGTTGTTTACTTGAGATTGAGCAATGCCGAGAACGCGGGCTGTAGTATTTGAGAGGAAATACGCGTCGGCCACAGGACCATTAAGCGCAGCATATGCTGGAGGAATGGAAGACTGTTGAACGAGGGCCGATTGTCCATTTCCTAACTGCTGCGAAGCAAAGGTATTATTGGCCGCCAGAATTCCATTTATGTCCACATTTGCTTCGAACCAGTCTGGAAGACTCGCATTCACGCTGTTGTCGTAAATCACCAAGTCGAACTCCGGGAAAAACTGTTGCGTGGTTGGATCCCAGAGTTGAATCTCCACCTTGGTCTGTCCATTTGCAGGATTAGTCACAACGCATTGCGTCGGTTGGCCGAATGGAGGGATTCCAACTTCAACCTGTAGTTGGCTATTATTATACGAAGTCCATGTTGTTATCGTAATCGTCGTTGTGCCGCTCTTGGTTGGATCCTGCGCAGATTTTGCAGTAACTGTAATTGTCCCCGAGTTACTGGCAGCAGTAAAGAAGCCGGAGTTACTGATCGTGCCCGCGGTCGCGCTCCAAGTAACGGCCGAGCTGTAATTTCCCGTCCCCGAAACTGTCGCCGCACATTGGGAAGTTTGTGTGCCCGCAATTGACGTGGGGTTGCAGGAGAGGGAGACCGAAGTGATAGTGGGAGGGTTAACGGTGAAGGACATCGAGTTCGAGGCGCCGCCGCCCGGCGACGGATTTGTCACCACCACCGCATAGGACCCGGCGGCTGCCTGATCGCCGGCGGTCAGCGCAATGGTCAGTTGGGTCGAACTCACAAAAGTCGCGGTGTGCGAGACGCTGTAATAAGTCACCGTCGAATTCGAAAGAAAGTTAGTGCCATTGATGGTCAGCGTCTGCGCTGCCGCGCCCGCTGTCACCGAGGAAGGTGAGAGGGAGGCGATACTCGGCACGGGGTTGGGCGAGGGCCCTGGGGAGTTGGTCGACCCGCCACCGCCCCCACAAGACACAAAGCCGGACAAAATGAGTGCAAGTAGAATCGGAGTCAGCACGCGGCGAATAATGAACGCTTGGGGCAGTACGGCTTCTATGTGACGTGACACGGCGGAATACCTCCTATTCGATTCGTTGCGGGGCCGGCAGACGGAACCCCTGTCAAAGGTATGGTCTGACTCGGCGGTTCGCACCTAACCTTGGCTGCGAGAGCAACGACCTCCGTAATCGGGCCGCGGCGATTCCCTGTGCGTCAATCGTCATGAGAAGTGTCGCCCCGGCGGTCAGGCGACCGGATACGGCTCACTGCCCGGCTGCTAGAGCGACATCCCGGTCGCCATCAACATAAGCATCCATGGTTGACCCCTTGTCGACGGTCACTGCTTTGCCTTTCTTAAACCCGCCCGACAAACCCATCATGA
>CAZCVY010000106.1:0-21970 GCA_964501985.1 uncultured Acidobacteriota bacterium
TTGTTTTCATCAACTTATTGGGAGCAACCTTCATTTTTGATGTTTTTCCATTTTGGTGAGCTGGCAGGATTGGCATCGATAAAATGTCGCTTTGTACGGCCTTTCGAACGGTCAATTCGTCTCTTCCTCTCGCGCCTTCCAGCCCGCAGGAGCGACTTTTTCAGGCACGCCGCAGGTGCGCGATCTTACTCGACCAACTACAAGCTGGCAATTTGATCTCCAAACCTAGCGCCAAGGCCGACAGGCTGCCCGCTAATCGACGTAAGTGAGGCGAGTATCAACAGGCTTGGCAGAATGATATCACCCGCCCCGCCCCGGCTCAAACAGCGGTATACTGCACAGCCGTCTGTTTGCGGGGAAGGCACGCGTCCGCAGGCCGCTACTCGAAGCGCGGGCCAGTTCTGGAGGTCCGCGACTCGTCCTTACCACAAATATAAGAGCCGCAGACCTCCGGAACGGATCCGCGCTAAATATTTTGAATCAATAACTTAAGAGGTCACAATGCAACCATTTCATTATCATGTTTTCATCTGCGACCAAAAGAAGCCCGAGGGGGTTCCCTGCTGCCCGGCCCGAGGGTCGGCGGATACCTTGAACGCGCTGCGGAAGGAAGTGGCGGCGCGCGGGCTCCTCGACGAAGTTCAGATCACCACCTGCGGTTCGCTAGGCTTGTGCGAGCGCGGTCCGAACTTAGTGGTTTATCCCGACGGTGTCTGGTACTCGGGCGTCCGGGTGGAGGACGTTTCCGAGCTGGTCGAGTCGCACTTTATACACGGGCAGCCGCTGGCCCGCCTCGCGAATCGTGACGAGGCTGAGGTGCGAGCGGAAATCCTATCGAATCGCGCCAAATTCATGCTTGCGCAGCGGGCCAAGGAAGCGTCTGGCGCCCTGCCGGACGACCTGAACCAAACGCTGCGTGCCTACATGGAGAGCCGCGCGCTACTGACGGCGCTCGAACTCGACGTTTTCACGGCGGTGGGCAGCGGCGCCACGGCGGACGAGGTCGCGCGGAAACTAGCAACGCACGCACGCGCCACGGAGATGCTGCTGAACGCCCTGACGGCCATGGGGATGCTAGCGAAGCAGCAGGGAATTTTCCGCAACAGCCCCGACGCGGCCCGCTATTTCGCGGCGGGGTCCAAGGACAATGCCCGCCCGGGGCTAATTCACACGGCGAACATTTGGCATCGCTGGTCGAACCTGACGGACTGTGTGCGCGCGGGGACGGCGGTCGGTCACGAGGAAATGGCCGACCGTGGCGACGACTGGACCGAACCCTTCATCGCCGCCATGCACCGCAACGCGTGGGAACGCGCGCCGCTGGTGGTGCGGGCGGTGGGCGCCGCGTCGGACGAACGCCTGCTCGACGTGGGGGGAGGCTCCGCGGCTTACTCCATCGCCTTCGCCCAGGCCCACGAGAAGCTCCACGCCACGGTGCTCGACTTTCCAACCGTGCTTCCCATCGCGCAGCGGCACATCAACGCGGCGGGCTTGGCGGGCCGTGTCGAGACGCGCGCGGGCGACCTGCGGCGCGACCCTCTGGGCCACGGATTTACCCTGGTCTTCGCCTCCGCCATCTGCCACATGCTGAGCCCGGAAGAGAATCGAGATCTGCTTCGGCGGTGTTTCGAAGCCCTCGCACCCCAGGGCCGCGTCGTGATCCAGGACTTCATTCTGGAGCCGGATAAGACCGCACCCAAGCAAGCCGCACTCTTCGCCCTCAATATGCTGGTGGGAACACCGGCCGGCAGTACGTATAGCCACGAAGAATACAGCGCGTGGTTACAGAAGGCGGGATTCCGCGACGTGCGGCACGTTCGCTTGCCGGGACCGGCGAGCCTGATGGTGGGAGAAAAGCAGTAGAGAGCGTGTACCGCGGACATGGTTCACAATGTCCGCGGCCTTTCGGTTTTGGGCGCCCACAAGGGGCACGAAAGGCCGCGAATATCTAGATGAGTCACCGGCGCTCGGCCCCGCCGTGTGCGCGGGGCTGGGGGCCGATCGCCGTTGGGCCCTGCATCCGCCCTGCAAATTCTATTCGAGGACGTGTACGATCACTCCCGACGATTTTCCCTTCCCGCGATAGACCCTCTCCGTAGCCTTGTTGAAATCCGACGGCTTGGCGTCGGGGATGTTCAAAAAGGTTTGGGGATTGCGATCGGTCAGGGGGAACCACGAGCTTTGCACCTGAACCATGATGCGGTGGTTCTGGCGGAACGTGTGGTTAATGTCGGGCGCGCTGAAGTTCAATTCCTCAACTTGGCCAGGTACCACCGCCTCGGGCTTTTCCCAACTGTTGCGGAACTTCGCTCGCATCGGCCAGCCTCGCAGCAACTGCTCGTATCCCGCCATGGTAATCGTGGGTGGCGGAACGTCCGTAGGAAGCGGGGCGCCTTCCGGACGTCTCGCTTCGGGTTGGGGGTAGTCGGGCGGGTAGACGTCGATGATCTTCACGTCGAAATCAGAATCGGTGCCGGTAGTGGAGACGAACAGCCGCGGGGAAATGGGGCCCGAAATCGTCACGTCCTGTTCCAAGGGATCCGTTTGGTACACCAGAACATCCGTCCGGGTGGAGGCGAAACGCTGGTCGGCCACCATGTACTCCTGCGGGACGTGCAGAGCGGTGTAGCCGACGAACGGGACGGGGCGGTTCGGGTCGCTCACGTATTCGTCAAACGCATCGTCCTTGGCTTCAGGCGCCGTGAACGACAGTCCACCCTTTTCCTGAAAGTAAAGCACGCGGGTCTTGGCATTGGCGGGAGGCCAACTCGAATACTTGCGCCAAACGTTCGTCCCCGTTTCGAAAACATAGGCCTTGGGCAAGTCCTCAGTTCCCTTCCCCTTCAGGTATTTTTCGAAAAAGGGAAACTGAATGTTCTCGCGGAAGTAAGCTCCGGTCTTGGCGGCAAAGTTGACGCTGCCCAAATGATCGCCATCCAGGCGCCCCCAGCCGCCGTGAACCCAGGGTCCTTCGACCAGCCCATTGTAGATTCCGGGATCGTTTTGGTCGATGGCATGGAACACCTTGAACGGGCCGGAAAGGTCCTCAGCATCGAACCACCCGCCCACCGTAAGGACCGCGCAATGAATGTTCTTCAAATGGGGGGCAAGGTTGCGCGCCTTCCAATAGTCATCGTAGGTGTTGTGGCTGAGCTGATCGGCCCAGAGAAAGCCCTGCTCATGGAAATAGCGCGAGACGGCATTCGAGAGCGGCCCCAACTTGAGGTAGAACTCGTAGCCGTCCTGCGTACCGAAATCAAACGGGACACCAGCTTTCGGCAGGGTGGGATTGTCCAGGGGCTTGAAGCTGGAGTAGAAACCGAAGTTGGCGTCGAGCATGAACGCGCCGCCATGGTAGGCGTCGTCACCCATGAAAAGATCGGTCATCGGCGCCTGCGGTGAGGCGGCCTTCAGGGCTGGATGGGAGTCAATAATACTGGCCGAAGTGTAAAAGCCGGGATAGGAAATTCCCCAGATTCCGACGTTGCCATTGTTGTTGGGTACATTGTGGAGCAGCCACTCGATGGTGTCGTAAGTGTCGGAGCTGTCGTCCACGTCCTTGTTGCCGTGCTTGTCATCAATGTGCGGGTGCATCTCGACGAATTTGCCCTCCGACATGTAACGCCCACGCACGTCCTGGTAGACGAAAATGTAGCCGGCGCGCTCAAAGACTTCCGAGGGACCGAGCGACGTCCGGTATTGGTCCTCGCCGTAGGGGCCAACGCTGTAGGGGGTGCGATCCATCAGGAAGGGGTAGGTGACGGACGTGTCCTTGGGCACATACACAGATGTGAACAAGTGGACGCTGTCGCGCATGGGGATGCGGTATTCAAACTTGGTGTAATGCTCGCGGACGTTGAATTCTTCCTTTGTCTGGGCACCCGCTCGCGGCACAAAGCCAGCCCACAAAATCAGCAACAAAAGACCCAATCGAATGCGCATCATTCCCTCCTAGTGAACTACGCGGTCCAGTGCCAGCCGAGCTTGCCAGAATTCCGGGTCGGCGTCGACGGCAGCCCTAAATTTGGCCGTCGCTTCCGGCGTGTGATGATCGTACAGGTCCAACAAGCCTGCAGCATAGAAAAGTGCCGCAGCGTGTTTTTCAGTGGGATTTACCTGCATCAGCACGCCCAAGGTTTTGGCTGAGGCATCGGCCTGTCCGATCCGACGCTCGGCTAAACCGCGGTACAAGGTGGCCAGGGGAGACTTTCCCTGCCCTTCCGCGATCGTCTGTGCCCAGGCGTCGCGCGCGGCGTCAGACCTGCCCTGCGTGCTCAAGGCCTCGCCCAGCCAGAACCACGCCTCCTGGTCGTGGGGCTTGTCGGGCTTGCCGGAACCGAGGTCGTGAGGGTACTCGAGCGCCTGGCGGAAGGCCGCCTCCGCCACGGCCGCCTGGTTGGCCTCCAGGGCTCGCAAGCCCTTCTCGTAGTTGGCCAGCACAAACATTTCGCGGACGGCCACTCCACCCTCCCAGGGTCTGAACCTGTGGCCCATCAAGAGTCCCAGTGCGCGATCGTACTGCTGCTCCTGGATCAACAGCAAAGCCCGGCGCACGCGCACTGTATCGCGCTCGAGAACCGAAGCGGGCGCGCCGGCAAACAGCTTCTCACGGAGGCCGGCGCTTCCCATGCGGAAATAAATCTCATCCAAATCGACGTAAAGGCGGTAATCTTCCGGGGCCAGCTTGACCGCCTTTTCGTAAAACTGGGCGGCGTCCGGCAGATCGCTCTTCACCCGCCAGGCGTAAAGGCCGAGGTTCCGCATCAACACCGAATCTTCCAAGCCTTGCCCAAAAGCCTGTTCCCAGGATTGCGCACCCTCGTCGTAACGCCCATGGGCGAACAAGTAGTTGCCCAGGTAGAACAGGGCATGCGCGTCCAAAGGATGGTCGCGCAACTCGTCGTCGATCACTTCCGCGTCGGCCAAGCGATTGGGGAAAACCCTGGCGGAGGGCGCCGCCTCGCCTTGACGGGCAAATTCATCAGCCCGCTCGTCGTTTCCCTTCTCGCGCTCGTCGGCGGCAAGGTAATAATAAATGAGAGGGGTGATCGCTTGTGCGGGCAGGTGCTTCAGCGCGTAATTGAGGATTGCGCTCGAATCATCGACATCGCCGACGCTGCGGTACCACGCCGCTACCTGCAAGAAGGGTTCGGCGGTGGGTGCATAGGGTTTCGCCCAATCGTCTGCGGCGGGAGTAGTCTCATCCGCTGCCTTCTTCCGGGTGGCCTGAATCATCCACTTCTCCGCGCGCGCGTACGGCAGCAGTGGCATCTCGTCCAGGGCGCGAGTGATCGTCGCCTCTGCTTCGCCAGTCTGCCCGGCAAGGCGCATCGCGAGAGCGAGCTCGGCCGCCGCCATCGCATCCCGCGGATTATAGCTGAGAGCTTGATAGAACAATTGAATCGCTTGCGTGTAATTCTGCAAGGTCAAAGCGATTTCGCCGAGTTCAGCATATGCCGTGGCCTGATCACCGCCAAAGCGAATGTCCGCCCACAACATGTCCTGCGCTTCCGACCAGCGATGCGAGGTGCGGTAAATCGCTCCGGCAGCGTAAAGAGTTTCAGGATTGCGGTCGTCACGGGCCAACGCCGCGCCAATAAAGCCCTCGGCCCTGGTAAAGTTCCCGGCCTGAAGCTCATGCCACGCCAGCTTGATGAGGGCCGGAACATAACCCGGATCGCGCTTCAGCACCGCCAAATACGTGGTCAACGCAGTCTGTT
This sequence comes from uncultured Acidobacteriota bacterium, assembly GCA_964501985.1. Lineage (GTDB taxonomy): Bacteria > Acidobacteriota > Terriglobia > UBA7540 > UBA7540 > Bog-366. Next base: position 5,721 of record CAZCVY010000106.1, read on the forward strand.
CGCTGCCGTCTTTCTCCGCCGTGACTGCTGCCAGGCAGAGTTCCTCCGCGCTCATTGCCTCGGCTGGTTTGGGAGGCGGGGGGTGACCGCCGGCGACGGGGACAAAGTCAGGGTTGCCGTCAATGGGGTCCGCAGCCGACCAGTGGAGGAGCACGTTCCCATTCGCCCCGGTTGCCGTGATTTCGATCTTGCTCCTGGCCGCATCCAAGTCCTCGACCGGCACGCTCAACTTAACCGGCATCATCGGCGCGAACGCCACCGGACCATAGTCCTTCAAGATTCGCGTTCCCAGCTTCACTTGCAGATGCGCTCCCAGAATCACCTCCGTCGGAAAGAAAGAAAACTCGATGTGCTGAGGAGTTGCGTCTGCGGACTTGATAAAGCTCGCATTCAAGGCGAGACGGGGCGTGGCTTCCACAAATCCTCCCCCGAGGCCCTGCAACGGATACCAAAACTCGGTAAACGACACGACGCGGCGGGGCGGCATGAACTCAGAGTCGAGTTGGGTTTCGAAGCGGCCTGCCTGAATTTCGTTATAGGGCCCGTCGTGATCGGTAAGGAGATCGGTCCAAATCAAACCGTCGTCGGCCACACCCCAAGTCCACGTTTTTTTACCCAAGACTTCCCAGAAATCCGCAACGTGGACAACGCCGTAATCCGAGTTCTCATAGTAGGCCCCAAAGAAATTGCGGTGGACCTGACGACCGAAAAGCGAGGTAGGTTGGCGAATGTTCTTATACCAGCTATAGTCCACGCCATCGTGGACAGGAAATTTCCAAATTTCTTCGCGCGAATGTGGGTTGGCTTCGCGCATGGGATAGATGAAGCGCATGTCGTCGGTGGCCGGAACCGCCGTGTTCGCCCAATACCAGTAAGGGCGAATCAAGCCTGTGCCGTTGAAAAGCGTCACGTGCTGCTCCAGGCGGGCGCGCCCAGGGTGGAGTGTCAACGCCACCTCCCAGTGCATCTCAGTCACCAGATCGATGTCCCCAACCACCACCGTCGCGCTGCCGTCGGGATTCTGCCTCGTGGTAAAGGCCACGGGCGAAACCGTCACCACCGTGTGTCCGTTGGGGAAATTGAATTCCTCGCCGCCGGACACCCACGCGCCCCGCAGCGATACAAGTCCGTATTTCACGACGTTGTTACGATAAAATACCTCATGTTTATTAACTTTGTCATACAGCGAATAAACATGGCCGCCGAGCTCGGGCAGAACGATGACTTTGAGGAATTCGTTTTCGAGGAACACGGCCTTGTAGCTTTTGGCCGCGCGCTGGTCGGTCAAGTCATCGAGTAAAGTGTAGGGGTAGATGCGGTGCCCGTCCGCGAGGGGAAACGGTGGGTTCGGATCCTCCGCGCCCAGAAGATAGGTGGGAATCTCGAGGTTGTCCTGCCAGACGCGGGCGTTCTCAGCAAGCGCCGACGCAGGTATTGCGAGCAAGCCAAAGAAAATAATGAAAGCCTCTTTCGCAAATCGCATAAGATGACTCCAGATGAATTGGATATCGGCGTGAAACGCGGGCGGCGCACGACATCGGCGCATACTCTATCTGAAGAGAGCTTTCGAGCGCAATCGGAAGCCCTGGGTTGCGCGTCGAAAGCGCCTGACAAGATTCGCCCGAATGTGATATTGTGCCTCGAATTTCCGGCATGGACAGGACCATATCGAACCCAAGGGCTGCTACTAACCTTATGGCTTCCAAACGAATTCGCTGGTGGATTGTGTGGACCCTCTTTGGTTCCACGGTCATCAACTACATTAGCCGCCAAACCTTCTCCGTGCTGGCGCCGGTCATTACACAGGAACTCCACCTCAGTCACACGGACCTTTCCCGTGTTTTCTCGGCATTTCAATTCTCGTACGCCGGCATGTGGCTCATCGGCGGGGTCCTGCTCGATATCATCGGCACCCGCTTAGGCCTTGCGCTTGCGGTCATCTGGTGGTCCGCCATCAGCATGCTGACGGGCTTTGCGAATTCGCTCTTTTCCTTCGGAGCATTTCGGTTTCTATTGGGCATCGGCGAGGGCTGCAACTGGCCGGGCGCAAGCAAGACCGTGGCAGAATGGTTTCCCGCCAAAGAGCGCGGCGTTGCCGTCGCCATTTTCGATAGCGGCTCGAGCGTGGGCGGGGCGATTGCGGCGCTCACCGTGCCCTGGGTTGCCATCCTCCTTGGCTGGCGCTACGCCTTCGTGGTTTCCGGCGTATTGGGCTTTCTCTGGTTGATTGTATGGCTCGCTCTTTATTACCCTCTCGACCACCACCCGCGTGTGACCGCCGAGGAACGCGCCCTGATCGAGGCGGGGCGCGACACGGCTACGGTTTCCGCGCAAAAAGGTGCAGCTCGCTGGCTGAGCCTTTTGAAGCAGCCCAATATGTGGGGAATCGTTTTGGGCCGCTCATTGACCGACCCCATTTGGTGGTTCTACGTATTTTGGTTGCCGCAGTATCTCAGCGACGCGCGCGGGTTCAGCCTTAAGCAGATTGCCGCGTTTGCCTGGCTGCCGTTCGTGGCCGCCGACGTCGGCAACTTCACGGGAGGCTTTGCCTCCGGCTTTCTCATTAAGCGCGGCGTGCCCGTGGTGCGGGCGCGAAAATGGGTTTGTGTCGTCAGTTCCCTACCGATCCTGGCCGGCATTCCCGCGGCCAGGATTCACAGCCCTTATGCAGCGCTCTTCCTGATCAGTTTTGCCGTATGGGGCTATGCCAGTTGGTCAACGATGGGCCTTACATTCCCGTCGGACTTGTTCCCTCAGGACGTAGTCGCTACCGTAACCGGCGTGAGTGGGCTTGGCGCTGGCTTGGCCGGAGCCCTTTTCACCCTACTTGTGGGATGGCTGGTAGATAAGTTTTCATACTACCCGGCGTTTTTTTTGGCGGCGACAGTTCCTTTGCTGGCCACGATCAGCGTGCTCCTTCTGATTCGCGCACCGCAGGTAGAGAATCAGCAGTAGGCACTGGCTCGGCATTGACTCACTTCGCGTAACGCATATAATGCCAGAGCATGACGATAAGCCAACAAAACAGCCCTTCCTTCCGCTCCGACAGGCGATTTCTGGTCACGGGCGCGAAAGGATTCATTGGAGCTTGGATCGTCAAGGAACTCCTCGATCGCGGCGAGCAGCCTTTTGTTTTTGACATCGATATGGAATCGGGGCGTCTGGCCGCCCTCCTCACACGCGACCAATTGGCTTCTCTTCAACTCATCTCGGGCGATATTACGCAATACCAGGACGTGGAAAGCGCGATTGGGGATCACGGCGTTACCCACGTGCTCCATCTGGCGGGAATTCAGGTCCCCTTCTGCGCTGCCGATCCTCTGCGCGGGGCGATGATCAATGTGGTCGGAACGCTGAACGTATTTGAGGTGGCCCGGCGACGGCGCGATATGGTCCGGAGTGTCGTTTACGCCAGCTCAGCGGCAGTTTTCGGCCCGGAAGAAGCGTACGGCGGGGCGACCGTACCGGATGGCGCGCCTCTTCTGCCCGGCACGCACTACGGTGTTTTCAAACAATGTAACGAAGGGAATGCACGAGTTTACTACTTGAATGACGCCCTCTCCAGCGTAGGACTTCGCCCCGGTTCCGTTTACGGGGTGGGGCGCGATCGAGGAATGACTTCCGGCCCCACTAAGGCCATCAAGGCGGCGGTGGTTGGCCGGCCCTACACGATTCGGTTCACTGGGGGCATGGATTTGCAATATGTCCGCGACACCGCCCGCCTTTTCATTCAATGCGCGGAAGCTGGCCTCTCCGGCGCAAAGGTCTACACTCTGCGTGGCGATGTGATGCAGGTCGATAGGTTCCTCAACATCCTGGAACAACTTATGCCGGCTTCCCGAACGCTAATTAAGGCGGAAGGAAAACCGCTGCCCGTCGCCTACGACTTTGACGATTCCGCTTTGCACCACGATTTGGGAAACGTCCACCGCACGCCGCTCGAGGACGGGATCCGCGAAACCGCCGAAATTTTCGAGCTCCTGCAGCTTGCGGGAACACTCGATACGAAGGATCTCGAAACCTAGGGCGCACTGCCGAGAAGAAAAATCAGATTTGCCACCTTGGAATTCGGAGCTTGACTCATGCCCATGCGGAACGCGAGAACCAACCCGGAGCAGCCCCCTGCCCTCTTTGCGGCTGGCAATATGCTCCCGTTCTTTCTGGTGACGGCCCTATTTCTGTTTTGGGGCATTCCCAGCAACATGAACGACATCTTGATCAAGCAGTTCATGAAGTCATTTGAGCTCACTCGTGTCAAGGCCGGGTTGATCCAGTCGGCTTTCTACATGGGGTATTTCGTTCTGGCCGTGCCCGCCGCCCTGATCATGCGAAGGTTTGGTTACAAGACCGGACTGGTGATCGGTCTGTTTCTCTACAGCGCCGGAACTTTTCTCTTTTACCCGGCGGCGCTGGGCCGGCAGTATGGATTTTTCCTCTTTGCCTTGTTCGTCATCGCCAGTGGTGCGTCGTTCCTTGAGACTGGAGCAAATTCCTTTATCGCTCTCTTGGGCGACCCCCGGAGTTCGGAGCGACGGCTCAATTTCTCCCAGGCCTTCAACCCTGTAGGCGCCGTCACGGGTGTGCTGGTGGGAACCATTTTTATCTTTTCCGGAGTCGAGCTAACGCCCCAGCAAGTGGCAGCCCAACGGGTGGCGGGAACCTACGAGGCCTACTTGCGAACCGAAACCCTCCGGGTCGTTACCCCCTATCTGGTCTTGGGCACGGTAATTTTTCTTTGGGCGCTACTCATCCTCAGAACGAAATTCCCAAAGGTTGCTGAAGAAGCCGAATCCGCTGGCGGTCGATCGCGCGGCAACGCTCGCGACCTGATTCATTACCCCCATTTCGTGCAAGGAGTATTCGCCCAGTTTCTCTATGTGGGCGCGCAAGTCGGAACCTGGAGTTACTTCATTCAGTATATTCAAGATTACACGCATCGGCCGGAGAAGATCGCCGGCTATTTTCTCACGGGCACCCTCGTGGCCTTTGGAGCGGGGAGGTTTTCAGCCACGTATCTTATGAAGTTCTTCCCACCCGCGCGGCTGATGGGGATTTATGGCATCATCAACACGGCGCTCGTGGCGCTGGGAGTTCTGTTTCCGGGATGGTTGGGCGTGGGCGCAGTATTCATGACCAGTTTTTTCATGTCGCTGATGTTTCCCACGATTTTTGCCTTGGGCATCAAGGAATTGGGCCCGAACACGAAGGTGGGGGGCTCCATCATCATCATGTCGATCATCGGCGGCGCCTGCGCTCCGCCCGCGATGGGCCTGATCTTTCAGTTCACCCACAGTATGGCGCTGGCCATGGTGGTGCCCATGGCGTGCTACATCTTCATCACTTATTATGCATTTTACGGATCCCGGATACGAGTCCCGGCGCTGGCGAGTGTTGGCGTTTAGCCCACATGCTCAACCTGGAGAATAATGCGTGGCAAGAAATTTGGCATCGCCCCCAAAGGAAGTGAAATGGCCACCTTGGAAGCTCGAAAGCTAGAGGATGTCGCGATCGTCATCCGTCCGAAAAAAGACAACGTGGCGGTGGTTACCGCGGACTTCATCGAAAAGGATACGCCGCTAAAGTACTCAGGTGAGGTCTTTACGGTTTCCGCTCGAACCATACGCGGGCAGAGTTTCGCCATTAGGCCCGTTCGCCGCGGCCAACCCTATATCACCCTTGGCGATCCCATCGGACTCGCTTCCCGCGCGGTCAAGCCCGGCGAACCGATCGACACGACCAACCTGCATTCGCGCCTTCCCCGGCTGACGACGCGTTACAAGGACAATCCCAAACGGGCTCGCCCCGATCCGCAACTCTCTTCCCTAACATTCGACGGCTTTCAGCGGTCTGACGGCGAAGTAGGAATTCGAAACTATGTGGGCATCGTGACCTCGGGAATGTGTTCCTCGACTGAGGTGAGGGAGATTGCCACCCGCGCCAACCGTGAAATCTACTCGCGGGAGAAATTCCCCAACGTTGATGGCGTGGTCCCCATCATCCACGAATCCGGCTGCGGAATGCCGGATGGCGAGGCTGTAACGATTTTGAATCAATTGCTCACGAATACTTTGCGCCATCCCAACCTGGGAGCGTCCGTTTATATTGACCTGGGTTGCGGCAAAACGTGCGTAGAATGCTCGGCGCCTATATTCCAGAATACGGTCCCCGACTACAACCGGCGCGTCGTGAATCTCACCGTTCAGCAGTTGGGCGGCAGCGAGAAGACGGTTGAACGCGGGATGGAAGTTACGGAAAAATCGCTCCATTACGCCAACCAATTCCAGCGGCAGCCGGTATCCATTTCCAAGCTCATTGTGGGAACGGAGTGCGGAGGGTCCGATCGCTGGTCGGGTGTTACAGCAAATCCGGCCGTGGGTGTGGCTGCCGACATGTTTGTAAAAGCGGGTGCGGCGGTCTTTCTTCCGGAAATTCCGGAATTGCAAGGCGCGGCCATGCTCGACCTCGTTCAGCGCGCACGCACGAAAGCGGTCGGGCGCAAATTAACGGGCGCTCTCAAGCGGTATGAGGCCTACGTCCGAAAGTTCGGCGACTACTTCCGGGATAATCCTTCTCCTGGCAACATTAAAGGCGGGCTATACAACATTTATCTCAAGTCAACCGGGGTGAAGGCCAAGGGTGGTACATCCATCGTCGAGGATCTGATTGAATATGGCGAGTGGCTGGGCGATCGCAAGGGTCTGTATGTGCTCTATACGCCCGGCTACGACCATCTTTGCACGCCCGCCCTCTTCCTGAGCGGAGCACAGGTTGCGCTCTTCACAACGGGAAGGGGCACAGGCATCGGTTGCGCGCTGGGCCCGGTGATGAAAATTGGTACCAATCCGCAGCTTGCCCGTTCATACGCCGACCTCGATATCAACGCCGGAACCATCCTCGAGCGCATAGAAACCACCGAAGACGTCGGCCGGCGGATTTTCCAAGAGACCCTTGACGTAGCTTCTGGTCGCAAACTGACACGTGCCGAACAGATCGGCTTTCATCATGAGTTTAAGATTTGGGAATCCCTCTGGCCCGCGCTCTGATTTGCGGGTTAGTGGGACTTGCCGTGACCGGTTCTCACTCTAGAGTGCCCGCAAGGTGTATAATCAATTTATGAAAGCACTATTGATATACGCTGGGTTTCTGATCCTCTGGTTCTTTGTCTTGCCGCGCATTCCTGGGGTCTCCCGCTTTACGTGATCGAGTCGCAACTGTTCCCCGTCGGGGAGAGAAAAGCAACCTGCTGGTGAGATTAAGCCCAAGGAATAGCCGTATCCATCCGTAAGTCCGCCTATGCCGAAACTGCGGCGGCTAATCCCGATCTGCCTGGATTCCCAATTCGCGCAGTTTTTCCTGAAGGCTCTGCCGGTGTAAACCGATCGCCGCAGCGGTTCGAGTGATGTTCCCACCATGCTTTTGGAGCTTACCCTTGATAAACGAAATCTCAAACTGACGCCTTGCATCACGGTAGTCATCGATGTCCAAATATCCAACATCAGGCGCGACACCCGCACTCTCCATCCCGGTCCCTAGGGTATCCGGGGAGAAATCCTCGGGTAGCAACTTACCACCACGGCTCATGACAACGGCGCTTTCGAGCACATTCTTGAGCTCCCGAACGTTGCCCCTCCATTCCGCTTTCTGCAGAAGATCCATGGTTTCTTTGGTAACCACCGGTGTGGGCCTTCCGTGTCGCTCCCCCAGCATTCGGCAGAATTCCTGGACCATGAGCGGCAAATCTTCCCGATGTTCCCGCAGCGGCGGCACTCGCAATAGCACCACGCGCAGCCGGTAGTACAGATCCTCTCGAAATGTCTGTTTGGCAATCTCGGCTGCCAGATCCTTGTTGGTAGCACTCACGATACGCACATCAATCTCTTGCGACGTCGTTCCGCCCAGCCTTTCCACGCGGCGAGTTTCCAGGACTCGCAGCAGCTTAGCTTGGGTGGCGAGCGACATATCCCCAACCTCATCGAGGAAAAGTACGCCGCCATTCGCCAATTCGAACTTGCCGCGCTTCATCGCCGTTGCGCCTGTAAACGCGCCCTTCTCGTACCCGAAGAGTTCACTTTCAATCAAGTGCTCGGGAAGCGCCGCGCAATTTAGGGCAATAAACGGCCCTCTGCCGCGGTTGCTTCGCCGGTGGATCTCGGTGGCGAGCAAATCCTTTCCTGTTCCGCTCTCGCCCTGGATAAGTACGGTCACCTCCGCCTGCGCGATGCGATCAGCCAAAGAAAAGAGCTCGCGCATGACTTTGCTTGATCCAATCATGGCGCCGAACTGGCCTTCCGAGACCAGTTGCCGCTTTAAGCGTACGTTTTCTTCCGCCAGCGCCAGGTGATCGAGCGCGCGCGCCACGACCAGCCGCAGTTCATCCACTTCAAAAGGTTTGGGCAAGTAGTCGTAAGCGCCGCTTTTCATCGCCTCAACGGCGATCTTTTCCGAACCATAGGCGGTAATCATGATGACCGCGGGGCCGCTTGCCTGCTCGTTAAGTTCGCGAAGAAAGTCCAGCCCGCTCTCTTCCGGCATCTCGATATCCAGCAGCAAGAGATGCGGATTCTCCTGGCTTATGACCGATCGTGCGGCAGGTACGCTTGCAGCTTCCAACACCCGGTACCGGCCCTCCAGCGCACGCCGCATCCCGTACCGGGCCGTGCTATCGTCATCGACAAGCAGAACGGTGTGAAGGGCTTGTTTCGGCGTTGACGACTTTGAATCGCTCATGGTTTTGATCTCTGTGGCGGGCGATCAGTGCTCGGAGAATCGGCACTCGATTTTGCCGGGCGTCCGGAGTCTCGATCCCCGAGTGCCGCGTCTTTCGAGGATGTGGCCACGCGGAAGCGTACAACAAATCGCGTTCCAGGGTGAGTGGAAGTTGCGTTTGCCGCATCCGCGGGGCTCTTGCATTCCACAGTCCCGCCAATTTCATCGAGCCGGCGCTTCACAATCGCGAGCCCCAAGCCTGTCCCCCCTGCTCGCGTGGTAAAGAACGGCTGGAATATTTTAGCGAGCTTATCCGCGGGAATTCCGCGCCCCTGATCTTCGATCGAGAATTCGATGAATTCAGGTTGGTTTTCCGGATGCGCGAAGCCAAATCGGATCGTGCTGTTTTCGCCACTTGCCTCCAAAGCGTTCACGAGGAGATTGGAAACGATATCGCTCGCAGCCTCCTCTCCGCCTTCCACCGGGAAGGCCTGCGAATCAACCATCTCCAAGGTCACGCGGCGCTGTTCTGCCTCCATGCGTGAGATGGCGACAACCCTTTTCACGACCGACACCAAGTCGGCGGGCCGGTCGGTATCGCGCGCGGGCTTGGCGTATCGCAGGACCTGAGAAATGTTGCGGTTCAATCGATCGATTTCATCTACCAACATTCGGCAGTCGCCGCGTGCCTTCTCCGGAATCGATTCGTCCTCTTCCATGACCTGAACGATGGTTTTCATGCTGCTAAGCGGGTTCTTAACATTGTGTGCGATGCGCGCCGCCATCTCGCCGAGGAAGGCCATTTTTTCCTTCGCGGCAAGCTCGCGCTCCAAGTTGATCTTTTCAGCAATCAGCCGGCAAAGCTCAAGTGCCGCCGCCAATCGATCGGCGAGAATCTCGAGGGCGGCGATTTGCTCGCCGGAAATCTCGCCACTATTGGGGACGACCTCAAGATGGGCAATGGCCTGACCGCCGCGGCATATGGGCACAAAGCGGGTCTTGAATGTAACTCCCCTGCTCGACGCGGCGCTGGCGATGGGCCCGCGCACCAGTCTTGCCCGTTCCAAACCCAATTCAGCCGGTACACGCTTCTCCACGAGCGTCTGCAGCGAGTCCACGTCCCCCGTTTGCTTTGCATGGTCCTCAATTTCCGTTGCCAGCTTCTGCACCTTTTCGAATTCGGAGACAAATTGCTGGTGCAGCGCTCTGCTGATCAGCCGCTTGAGCGGTTCCACGAGCACGACCAATGCGAAAATCATCACCGCTTCAGTGACCTCTCTCAGAACATCATGAGGCTCCAACCACCCACTCACGCGGCGCATGAAATCCAGGTAGATCAATGAACCGAAGATGGCCGCAACGGAATAGACGACGTTCCTCTGAACACGCAGGTCAAGAAAATCGTAGCGAAAAATGGAATACCCTAGGAGGGCGCTGGGGAGAATTCCGGCCAACATCAAACCTGTTGGCAAGTATCCTAATCCGCCTACAGGCGGGAAGGCATGAAAGAGACAGACCATCGCCCAACCCAACGCCAGCAATCCCTGAAATCCCGCGAGATACCCGTGAAATCTCGCCAGCTTCGGGTCGACGGCGCTGCGGTGCACTGTCAGGTATCCATTGACGGCAGCGGCGAATAGTAAGGCCGCTGCGGCCCATAGGACCAGCGGACGCACCATGGAGCCAAGCGCCACGAGCGGCTCAACGCCTTGTTGCCTCAGCAATCGAGTCACAATCCAAGGACAAAACACCAACGGCAGGAAGAAGCTCCAGACCAACAGTCGCTGCCAAACGCGGATCGGGACGAAGCCGGCCAGGTACTCAGCTTGTGCGTGGACCAGCAGGGGTACCGCCAGCATGAACCCTACGATGCAAACGATGCGGGAGACTCTAGACAAAACCGCGGGCCCCGCCCCGTAGTAGAGGTCAGTATTTAGAGCTAGTAGATTGCCCGAATACCACATAAACAATGCCGCCATCAATCCGAACAGGAACCATTCCAACCGGCGCAACCGCCAGTTTCCGACGATCAAAACCACGAGAAAGAAGTGAATCAACGCGCCGAAGGTATAGACGACGAGCTTGATGGCAGCAAGAAGCGTAAGTCCGTAAGCGGCATCCAATCGAAACTCTCGGCCTCGGAGGTGCTTAGATCACGCGCAAAGCGCGCTGATGATACGCGGGGATCATTGTAAGTCACGGCGTTGATGCAAGTAAACGCGCCCACAGCATGCAAATTCGACGGCGCCGGAACTCCCCATCATTTAGTTTGGTATACCGTCCCGAGCGAAGCACTTCGCCTTGGGCCGCGCGCTATTCGTCCTCGCACCGGGCAATCACCGCTGCACTGAATCCGTCCATGTGATATTGATCAGGGCGGGTCCGAAAATATCCTTGCGAGTCAAAGAGTGAAATTAGCCGCGGATGCTTCAATGCAAGCACGTTCGAAGTAAGGAGGCGAAAAGCGGGTTGTTCGCTGAGGACCCTTTCCACCACGCCCTCGTTCTCTTCCGGTTCAAGCGAGCATGTCGCATAAACCAACAGCCCGCCGCTGGCCAGCGCTCGGAGCGCATTTCGCAACATCATGGCCTGCAATTCCGCCAGGCGACTGATGTCCTCAGGGTGGAGCCGCCATTTGATTTCCGGATTCCGCGCCAACGTCCCCGTTCCGGAACACGGCGCGTCCAATAAGATGCGATCGAACCTTACTCCGAAAGGAATTTCGCGCGCGGCGTCCAACCGCACGATCTCCAGTCGTACCGCGGACGGAATCCACTGCGGCAGAAGTTTGGTCAACGTGCGCAGACGCGTGGCGCTGTGGTCGCTGGCAATTAGCGTTCCCGTTTCTAGCATTTGCGCGAGCTGACCCGCTTTCATTCCCGGCGCGGCGCAGAGGTCGAGAACGCGTCGGCCGGGTTCGGGCGACACGAGTTCGGCTATGAGCTGCGAAGCCTCGTCCTGAATCACCACTCGCCCTTCTCGGTACGCACGGGTGTTTTGAACCTGGCCGGATTCCACTGTAAGCCCCGACTTCTCGGCGTATTTGCAAAATGTCGTGGAGACCCCCTCGGCCTCCAACTCATCGTGGATATTCCGCAAAGCCGCAACAGTGCCCGAAGCTCGCAGGGTGGTTCGGGGAGTCTGAAGGCTAGAATAAGCTAGCCTCAAGACGCCAAACTCGCCCGATTCGCTCGTCGCTGCGCACATCCCCTCCCAGCGCTTCAACAACCACGCCGGAAAGGCGCGCCGCACGCTCTCCCGGCCTTCCGGGGAGAGTTGCTCGAAGTCGAGATCAGTTACGCGATCCGGCGAAGGTACAAACTTCCTCAGGACAGCATTCACGAAGCCGGTCGCGGAGCGTTTGCGCGCGGCCTTCGTTAGCTCGACCGCATCATCAACCACCGCGCGCTTTGGGACCCTCTCGAGGAAGCGAATCTGGTAAGCCCCCATGCGCAGAATCGCGAGCACTTCGCGGTCAAGACCCTCCGCCTTTTTACCCGAGAGCCGCTCGATTTGGAAGTCCAGTTCCCCGCGCCACCGCAATACTCCCATCACGATCTCGGTCGCGAGCCGCCGGTCGGCCTCCTTCAAGGCGGAAACCTCCGGACTCTGCAGAAGATCGACGGCGAAGCCCCGGCCGGATTCCAGCCGCAGCAGGACGGCGTAGGCGACTTTGCGAGCTGGGGAGACAGGCATCAGGAAGCAATTCTGAATTATGAATTATGAATTCTGAATTATGAAAGCTGTGAACCGGGAGATCAAATCCGGGAGATAGAGGCTGCGAGCTGATAGGAACTCTCCGTCAAGCGCTGCAGCGTCGGGTTTTCGCAATTCATAATTCATAATTCCGAATTCATAATTCATTCCGCTTTCTCGCCAGGGGAGATCTTGACTCCGTTCAGGAAATCACGCACGGCGAGGCGCTTGCGGCCCTCGAGTTGGATTTCCGCCACGTCCAGCAGCGTTCCCTGCCCGCAGGCCACTCGCAGTTTTCCACGTTCGGCCATCAGGGTGCCAGGATCGAGATGAACGGTCTCACCCGCGCCAGGCCGGGACGCGCCCCAAATGTGCAATTGTTTGCCGCGCCAGCGCGCGTACGCCCCAGGCCACGGACGCAACCCGCGAATGCGATTCCAAATCGCGAGCGCCGGCAGGTTCCAATCGACTCGCCCATCTTCCTTCTTTAACATGGGAGCGAGCGTCGCCTCCGCGTGTTCCTGGGGCTGCGCCGCGAGGTCGCCCCGTTCCAGCCGCCGCAGCGTTTCAATCATCAAATCCGCGCCCAGATGGCTGAGCCTCTGGCTGAGTGTTTCGGAAGTGTCCTCATCCTGAATTTCCGCTTCCCTCTTCAGCAAAATGGCGCCGGTATCCAGCCCCACGTCGATTCGCATGGTGGTGACGCCCGTAACCGTTTCGCCGCGAATTAGCGACCATTGAATCGGCGCGGCGCCACGATATTTCGGCAGCAGGGACGCGTGCAGATTGATGCAACCGAGCCGCGGCAGATCGATGAGCCACTTGGGGAGAATGTGGCCATAAGCCACGACGACGATCGCGTCCGGACGAAAGCGTGAGAGAAATTCCACGGTCGCAGCATCTTTTAATTTGTCAGGCTGATAAACCTCCAAGCCCGCGCGCAGAGCCGCCTGCTTCACGGGAGGCGCTTTCACTTCATATCCCCGCCCGCTAGGTTCATCCAGATTGGACACCACGAGGTCGATGGGAAAGTTCTCTGCGACAAGCTTCTCCAGGGTGGGAACAGCGAAATCGGGTGTGCCGCAGAAGAGTAGTTTCATGAGACTTCGGTTCTCAGTTGTAAGTTGTCGGTTGTCGGTTATCGGTCCACGGTAGTCGGTGGTCGGTTCTCAGTTTTCGTTTGGCAGTAATCGGCTGTCGGTTCTCCGTTATCGCTTCTCGGTGAGTCCGCCAGCAGAACCCGGATTCTTCTGCCGTAGGTATCGCAACAAACCATTCAGCAGGCGACCCACTTCTCCTGTCCGTTGCAAGAGTCGGTGCTCGTTATCATCGTTCAAGTAATTCAAACGGCGGGCGATTTGAATATGAGTCTCCAATTCCGTGAGCGACCCGTAGGCGATCGACAAATGCTGGATGAACTCAGGCCGGTGCTGCCTACCTTGACCCTCCGCCACATTTGCGGGGATTGAGACTGCGGCTCGCCGAATCTGGCTCACCAGGCCGTACACCTCGCAATCAGGAAATGTCCTCGCGGCGGCATAGCAATCGACGACAAGATCCATGGCCCTCTGCCAAAGTTCGAGATCGCGATAGCTTTTTCCCAGCATCTTCTCTACTCTTCACCCGGCGCTCATCAACCGATTTCCGTCAACCGAGAACCGTCCACCGGTTGCCGACTTCCGACAACCGATTACCGACTTCCGACAGCCGTTCTACCACTCCCCCGCTTTTATCATTTGGCGCACTTTGCGTTTGATCGATTCCCGCTTCAGCCGGCCGACGTGTTGGATAAACAGTTTGCCATTCAGGTGGTCGATTTCGTGGCAGAATGCTCGTGCCAGGAGGCCCTCGCCGGTCATGGTGAATTCCTGGCCGTGGACGTCCTGCGCCCGCACCGTGGCACGCTCCGGGCGGGGCGTCTTGGCGCGGAAATCCGGCAGGCTCAAGCACCCTTCTTCCTGCACGTGCTCGCCTTCCATGGAGATGACCTCGGGATTGGCGAGGACGAGCTTGGCTTTCGGATCCTCGCCCGAAGTGGTGTCGATGACGGACAGCCGCAGGGGCAAGCCGATTTGCGGCGCCGCCAGACCGACGCCATTCGCCGCGTACATGGTTTCAAACATGTCCGCCACGAGCTTTTCCAATTTGCGGTCGAACTCGACAACCGGATTGCCCGGCTTCTCCAGAACTTCTCGACCATACTTAACGATGGGATAGATCATAGGGTTAGGATCTAGGATTCAGGATCTAGGATTTAGGGTGTAGCGCGGGCATCTTGCCCGCTGTCTCGGGAGCGTCCCGCTCCCGCCAGTGCGCGGGCAGGATGCCCACGCCCCAGAAGCCGTGAATTTATTGATTTTTTCGATTTTCGACCGCGCGCCTTCAACTACTTGCGGGCCAAAGAACGCGGTTTTTTCAATTAATTCACAGCTTCCCAGCGGGCGGGACGCCCGCGCTACGAAATGAACCCGCCATCAGATTTTGCGATGCTCAATAGGATTCAGATACCTCCATCAGAAATTGCGAACCTGTTCCAGGTATCCCTGAAAATTTCGGAGCGTTTCCTCCATCGAATCGCCGCCGAATTTCTCCAGAAACGAGCGGGCGAGGATGAGCGCCACCATGGCTTCGCCCACCACTCCGCCGGCTGGCAGCACGCAGATATCCGAGCGCTCGTAGGCCGCCTTGACGGTTTCCTTACTCTCAAAATCCACCGATTCCAGTGGGCGGCGAAGCGTGGAGATGGGTTTCAGGTAACCTCGCACCACAAGATCTTCCCCGTTGGTGATTCCGCCCTCAAGGCCGCCGGCGCGATTGGTTTTGCGGGTAAATCGCGAGCGGGCGCGGTCGTATCCAATCTCGTCGTGAACGTTCGAGCCCATTGCGGCGGCGCTCGCGATGCCGCTGCCGATTTCCACCGCCTTGACGGCTTGGATCGACATGACGGCCTGGGCCAACTGGCCGTCGAGCCGCTCGTCCCACTGCGCACATGACCCCAGGCCCGGAGGAAGCCCGCGCGCGATCACTTCAAACGTACCGCCTACGGTATCGCGACCCTCCGTGGCACGGTCCACCTCGTCCTTCATGCGAGCTTCGGTGGCGGGATCGATGCACGCCAACATCACATCTTCACGGTCCCGAAGCGCCAGCACGGCTTCGAAGGGCACAGGCTCGTCCGGCAGGGTCGCCTCGCCCAGAGCGACCACGTGGCTGGCCACTTCCACGCCAAAACTTTTCAAGAAAAGCTTGGCCACCGCCCCGACTGCCACCCGCGCCGTGGTCTCGCGAGCGCTGGCCCGCTCGAGGACATAGCGGGCCTCGCGAAAATTGTACTTGAGGCATCCCGCCAGGTCGGCGTGCCCGGGACGCGGCGGCGAGAGCGGTTTATACTTGGCCCGCGACTCCGGCCGGTCCTCCACCGCCATGGCCTCTTTCCAGTTTTCCCAATCTTTATTCACGATCAGGATGGCAATAGGGGAACCAATGGAGTGGCTGTGCCGGACGCCCGACAAGAATTGCGCGTTGTCGGTTTCGATCTTCATGCGTCCGCCGCGGCCATAACCGCCCTGGCGGCGCTTCAACTCGCGATTCACATACTCAAAGTCAATGGGCAGGCCCGCGGGCAATCCCGTGAGCATGGCGATCAGGCCCTGGCCATGCGACTCCCCGGCGGTTTGGAAACGGAGCATATCTCTCACATTGGGGCCGCCTGCAAAAAGCGGCCAAACTTATGGATTTTAGCGAATTCCGCGCCATCGGTCAAAAAACTCCGATCTCGTGTCCTGATTTGGGCACTGACTTACTTGGCTCATCCACCACTGTTGCCGAGAACATCTTGGAGTGCGGTA
>CAZCVY010000107.1:0-21958 GCA_964501985.1 uncultured Acidobacteriota bacterium
GGTTCTTGAGCTGAATCTCCTCAGCATCCACCGTAACCGTTCCCGATTCGATCTTTGAAAGGTCCAGAATGTCACTGATCAAGTTCAGGAGGTCGGTGCCTGCCCCATGGATCGTGCGGGCAAATTCCACCTGCTTGGGCAAGAGATTGCCGTCGGCGTTTTCGCTGAGCTGCTGGCCGAGAATTAGGATGCTGTTCAAAGGCGTCCGTAGTTCGTGGGACATGTTCGCCAGGAATTCCGACTTGTATTTGGAGGTCAGTGCCAGCTCGTTCGCTTTCTCTTCCAGCGCGCGTCGGGCCTGCTCAATTTCTTGGTTTTTGCGCTCAACTTCTGCATTTTGCTCGGCCAACTGCTGGGCTTTCTGGGCGAGCTGTTCATTCTTTTCTTGAAGTTCCTTCTGCTGGCTTTGCAACTCCGTGGCAAGCTGCTGTGACTGTTTCAGCAGGCCCTCGGTCTTCATGGTGGCCTCGATGCTATTCAGCAGGATGCCGATGCTGGCTGTCAGTTGATCCAGAAACGCCAGGTGTGAAGCCGTAAATACGCCTAGCGAGGCCAACTCGATGACGGCCTTGACTTGGTTTTCAAAAAGCACCGGAAGCACCACGACGTTGCGCGGAGGAGCCTCAAAGAGGCCAGAGCGAATGGGCGTGGCGTTCGCGGGCAGTTGTGTAATCAGCAGGCGCTGTTTCTCCGAAGCGCACTGACCCACCAGTCCTTCGCCGATCCGCAGGCGTTCATCCGAGCGATCGCCGCGATCCGAATCGCCGTGTGACGAGCCGTTCGTTCCGCTTAGCGCGTAGGCCGCCAAGCGGTTCAAGTTGGGTTCCTCGTCTTCCGCGCCCATCAAGTAAATCACACCGAGCTGAGCACTGACGAGGGGCGTGAGCTCGGAAAGCAACATCTTCCCCACTGTGCCAAGGTCCCGTTGACCCTGCAATAAGCCAGTAACGCGCGCCAGGTTGGTTTTGAGCCAATCCTGTTCGCTATTGCGCTCTGTAGTGTGCCGGAGATTGGTGATCATGGTGTTGATGTTGTCTTTAAGTTCCGCCACTTCTCCACGAGCGTCGACTTGGATGGAACGCGTCAGGTCGCCCTTGGTGACCGCCGTGGCGACTTCGGCAATAGCTCGCACTTGTGTGGTCAGATTAGCCGCGAGCAAGTTGACGTTCCCCGTGAGGTCTTTCCAGGTTCCGGACGCCCCAGGCACGTTCGCTTGGCCGCCCAAGCGCCCTTCCACACCCACTTCGCGAGCGACGCTCGTGACCTGTTCGGCAAAGGTCGCCAGCGTGTCCGTCATGTTGTTAATCGTCTCCGCCAGGGCCGCTACTTCACCCTTCGCGCGGACCGTTAGCTTCTGCTTCAGATCGCCTGTTGCGACCGCCGTGACGACCTTCACGATGCCACGCACCTGCTCGGTCAAGTTGGCGGCCATCACGTTGACGTTGTCGGAAAGGTCCTTCCAGATTCCCACGACGCCGGAAACCTGCGCCTGGCCGCCGAGCTTTCCGTCCGTGCCGACTTCGCGCGCGACGCGGGTCACTTCCGCCGCGAAGGCGTTGAGCTGGTCCACCATAGTGTTGATGGTATTTTTCAACTCCAGGATTTCCCCCTTCACGTCCACCGTGATCTTGCGCGAGAGGTCGCCACGAGCGACGGCGGTGGTAACTTCCGCGATGTTGCGAACCTGGGTGGTGAGGTTGGCCGCCAGCAGGTTGACGTTGTCGGTGAGGTCTTTCCATGTTCCTCCGACACCGGGGACCACTGCTTGGCCGCCCAGCCGCCCGTCCGTGCCGACCTCGCGCGCCACCCGCGTTACCTCGGCGGCAAATGAGCGCAGTTGCTCCACCATGGTGTTGAGCGTCTCTTTGAGGAGGAGGATTTCTCCGCGCACGTCCACGGTAATCTTCTTGGAGAGATCGCCGTTGGCAATGGCCGTGGCCACATCCGCGATGTTGCGCACCTGGGCCGTAAGATTGCTGGCCATGAAGTTCACATTGTCGGTCAAGTCTTTCCAGGTGCCGGCCACGCCGGGGACCGCCGCCTGGCCGCCGAGCTTGCCTTCCGTTCCCACCTCGCGGGCCACGCGGGTGACTTCCGAGGCGAAGGCGTTGAGCTGGTCCACCATGGTGTTGATCGTGTTCTTAAGCTCCAGGATCTCGCCCTTCACGTCGACCGTAATTTTGCGTGAAAGGTCGCCGCGAGCTACCGCCGTCGTGACTTCAGCTATGTTTCGAACCTGCCCCGTCAGGTTGCCGGCCATTGAGTTCACGCTATCCGTAAGGTCCTTCCAGGTGCCCGCCACGCCCGGAACGTTGGCCTGGCCGCCCAATCGGCCTTCTGTTCCAACCTCGCGAGCCACACGAGTCACTTCACCGGCGAAGGCGTTGAGCTGGTCCACCATCGTGTTGAGGGTTTCTTTGAGCTGGAGAATTTCACCTCGCACGTCGACGGTGATCTTGCGCGAGAGGTCGCCACTGGCGATGGCCGTCGCGACTTCCGCAATGTTGCGCACCTGGCCCGTAAGGTTGCCAGCCATTGAGTTCACGCTGTCCGTCAAATCCTTCCAAGTTCCCGCCACACCGTGAACGGCCGCTTGGCCGCCGAGTTTGCCCTCGGTGCCGACCTCGCGAGCCACGCGGGTGACCTCCGCCGCAAAAGCATTGAGCTGGTCCACCATGGTGTTGAGCGTATCTTTTAGCTGTAGGATTTCTCCCCGCACGTCCACGGTGATCTTGCGCGAAAGGTCACCGCGGGCCACGGCCGTCGCCACTTCCGCGATATTGCGAACCTGCCCCGTAAGGTTGCTGGCCATAGAATTGACGCTGTCCGTCAAGTCTTTCCAGGTGCCCGCCACGCCGTGCACTTGCGCTTGGCCACCCAGTTTGCCCTCCGTTCCAACCTCGCGCGCCACGCGGGTCACTTCCGAAGCGAAAGCATTCAACTGGTCCACCATCGTATTGATGGTCTCTTTGAGCTGGAGAATTTCACCGCTGACGCTTACCGTAACCTTCTTCGAGAGGTCGCCGCTAGCGATGGCCGTGGATACTTCGGCGATATTTCTTACCTGCGCCGTCAGGTTGTTGGCCATAGAGTTGACGCTATCCGTGAGATCCTTCCAGGTTCCGGCGACACCCCGGACATTGGCTTGCCCGCCCAACCGGCCTTCCGTTCCTACTTCGCGCGCCACGCGAGTGACTTCACCGGCGAAGGCGTTAAGCTGATCCACCATCGTGTTGATGGTTTCCTTGAGGTTAAGGATTTCGCCGCTGACGTTCACCGTGATCTTGCGCGA
Organism: uncultured Acidobacteriota bacterium; assembly: GCA_964501985.1. GTDB lineage: Bacteria > Acidobacteriota > Terriglobia > UBA7540 > UBA7540 > Bog-366. The sequence continues at coordinate 3,293 of CAZCVY010000107.1, forward strand.
TAAGTCGCCGCTGGCAATGGCCGTGGCCACTTCCGCAATGTTTCGAACCTGTGCGGTCAGGTTCGAGGCCATGAAGTTAACGTTGTCAGTCAAGTCCTTCCAAGTCCCAGCCACGCCGGGCACCTGCGCCTGACCGCCCAGCTTCCCGTCCGTGCCCACCTCGCGCGCCACGCGGGTCACTTCCGAGGCAAACGCGTTCAGTTGGTCCACCATGGTATTGATGGTGTTCTTGAGCTCCAGAATTTCGCCGCGAACGTCGACGGTGATCTTTCGCGACAGATCGCCGCGCGCCACGGCGGTGGTGACATCGGCAATGTTGCGAACCTGTGCCGTCAGGTTGTTGGCCATCGAATTCACGCTGTCGGTAAGGTCCTTCCAGGTGCCGGCCACTCCAGGGACAATAGCTTGGCCGCCGAGCCGGCCGTCCGTGCCCACTTCGCGGGCCACGCGTGTCACTTCGCTGGCAAATGATCGCAACTGATCCACCATGGTGTTGATGGCTTCCTTGAGCTGCTGGATCTCGCCGCGCACATCCACGGTGATCTTCTTCGAGAGGTCGCCGTTGGCCACGGCAATGGTCACGTCGGCAATGTTGCGAACCTGCCCGGTTAAGTTGCTGGCCATCAGGTTGACGTTTTCTGTAAGGTCTTTCCACACGCCACTCACTTCTCGAACCGTTGCCTGTCCGCCGAGCTTCCCGTCGGTCCCCACCTCGCGCGCCACACGCGTAACTTCGGATGCGAACGCGTTGAGTTGGTCCACCATGGTATTGATGGTGTTCTTTAACTCCAGGATCTCGCCTTTCACGTCCACCGTGATCTTGCGCGACAGGTCGCCGCGTGCGACCGCGGTGGTTACGTCGGCAATGTTGCGAACCTGCGCCGTTAAACTCCCACACATGGCGTTGACAGAGTCCGTAAGGTCTTTCCAAGTTCCGGCTACCCCAGGCACCACTGCCTGACCGCCCAGACGGCCTTCGTTGCCGACTTCACGCGCGACGCGTGTCACTTCGCTGGCGAACGAGCGCAATTGGTCGACCATCGTATTGATGGCCTCTTTGAGCTGGAGAATCTCGCCTCGGACGTCCACGGTGATTTTCTTGGAAAGGTCACCGCTTGCCACGGCAATCGTGACGTCTGCAATGTTGCGGACTTGCGCGGTAAGGTTATTTGCCATGGAGTTGACGCTGTCCGTGAGATCTTTCCAAACGCCGCTCACTCCGCGAACTTCCGCCTGCCCTCCGAGCTTTCCGTCCGTCCCTACTTCTCGGGCGACGCGCGTGACTTCAGAAGTGAAAATCACCAACTGCTGAATCATGGTGTTCACGATATTTGCCGACCGAAGGAACTCACCCTTCAGGGGGCGCCCGTCAACTTCCAACGGGACTGTTTGCAACAGGTCACCCTGGGCGACGGCGGAAACAGCGCGTGTGACTTCAGTGGTGGGCCACAGGAGGTCGTCAATCAACACGTTGATTGATCCCTCCATATCGCCCCACTCCCCGCCGAGTGGCTGGAACCGAACACGTTGACTGGTTTGCCCCTTTTTGCCGACGGCGGTGCCAACCCGCTTGAGCTCGGCAGCCATCCGCTCATTCGCCATGACGATGTCGTTAAAGGTGTCGGCGATTTTTCCTTCGATTCCAGTCAAGTCGCCCGGCAGGCGGACGGAAAAATCTCCGGCACGCACCTTTTGGAGCGCCTGAAGCAAGGCCGGGCCGGGGAGAGAATCCATCCCTTGACCGCCGTTGCCTTTCGAAGTTGTCACAGCCTGTTGAACTCCCATGATTACCCCCTCGTTCTACCCGGTTAAGCCAACGGACATCAAAACTACATCGTTGTAAGGAACTTCGAGGTGCTGGCCACAGCAGAGGAGAATCTGTTCATTAATCCCAAAGGCTTTTCGCTCAGCGTACGTTCCCACGTGCGCTTTCGCACAGCCGGGCCCCCATGTCACCATCGCCATTCCGCGACGACAGCGAAGTGAAATGTCATGAACCCTGGTTTCGTACCACGCCTCGGCGCAAGTCCCTGTACCAGAGATATATGCAACACTATTTTGTAATGGAGGGGGATACAATCAGGTAAAAACCCGACACGCCCGTCTAGTATACCGTAAGTTCAATGGCGCGATGGGGTTACTACCTACGCCGCGGTCTCAGGCCTCGATGATTTCGTTCCGTATGGCATAGTGGACCAGGTCACTCATTGAGCGCAAACCGAGTTTGCGCATAATGTTGGCTCGATGGGTTTCAGCGGTTTTAACTGAAATCGCCTGGAGAATCGCCACTTCCTTATTGCTCTTGCCCTCTGCCAGGAGCTGAATCACCTGGCGCTCTGTGGGGGTCAGCCGTGACTTGCCTTCGTAACGAGCGCAATTTTGGAGATACCCGTCGAGCACCCTTTGGGCTATTCTCGAGCTGAAGAACGGCCGCTGTCTGTAAAGGGATTCGATCGCCACCGGCAGGTCGCGGGCGACATCAGTTTTTAGTAGGTAACCTCGTGCTCCCGCATTCAGAAGTTCATGAATCAATTGCTCGGAATTATGCATGGTAAGGACGAGGACCCCACAGCGCGGAAACTCCTTCACAATCATCCGCGTGGTCTCGAGCCCGTTAAGTCCCGGCATACTAACATCAATAACCACAATGTCGGGGCGCGCCTGACGGACTTTTCTGATCGCCTCCTCCCCGGTGGCGGCCTCCGCGCAGACTTCGAAAGAACCGGAATCCGCAGCGAGTAATGCGCGCAACCCCTTTCGCACGAACTCATGATCGTCTGCGATCAGAATTCGAATGGGTTGGCCTATCGGCGCCGCGGGGATTTGCCCCGCCGCCCCGTTTCCCGCAGCCTGCTTGAGCAAGCCAGGGGAAACCCCGGGGTTATCAGATGCGTTTGGCTCTGAGCAAAGCATGCTCATTTTATATCTCCTCCGCCCCGTTCTTCATGATGATCGACCGAACAGGTTGCGTCGGGACTCTGATTGTTCGAACTTCAGTTTTTTAATCCTTACTGCCGGCGTTTTCAATCCAGTTAAGACCCGACCTTGCGGTCAGGCAGATACCTGCAATTGGAGTAAGGGGTAACGATGCTAGTGTTTATCTCGGAACGTATTCAGGTGCAGGGACGGGAGGGGCTGCGGACCGCGATCGCACAGCCCCCTCAAACCCTTACCTCGTGCGGCCTTTGCACCCCGCGTGTTCGCATCCGCAATTGATCTCTGGATGGCCCTTGGCGGACTCGCAGTAGGGACGGCAATAATCGCCATCCTGGGCGGGACAGCTACAGGGTGGATGTGCGCACTTCTTGTTTTCAGTCTTCATGATCGGCCATCACCTCCAGCGCTGGAATCTCCTCCACCTCCACGTTGCAGGGAAGCCGTTGTTATTACCATCCAGCTTGCACTGGATATTCGAAAGGAATTTGCCCTAGGGCCGGAAAATTGAAAGTCCGCCCACTGAGGATCGCACAGTATAGTGACGAATTCTGTTCGTAGCGCGGGCGTCTCGCCCGCTGGGGCGTGGGCATCCTGCCCGCGCGCCGACGGGAGCGGGACGCTCCCGAGACAGCGGGCAAGATGCCCGCGCTACGGACGTCATTGTCACTATATTTTGCAAACCTCAGTAGATGGCGCCCTATCATTGCGGCACTTTCTTGCAGAGCTCCTCGTAGTGTGCACGCCCGCGTTCGAAGCCTTTCACGAAGGGCTCTTCGACGCGAGCGCCCGGATTGCGACGCTGAACCTCTTCGAGGTCAGCTTGCATCTCACCCAAGATCTGATCATATTCCTTGCAGCGGTACTTTGCGTGCAGCGCCGCTTCGAATCCGAGGCGATAGAATTTCTCATTCCCGTCAAACTTCGCCCCGCTCTTCGTGTAATGCTCCTCTTCCGCGCTGCGTAAGCCGATCCACCACATTTCGCTCTCGGCATCCACGGCCTCCGCCCCCTCCCGCTCCAGGATCTTGCGGATCGCCGCCGCGGCGCCTTCATCCTCGGCGGTGGCAACCAGCACGCTACGGCCGTGGCGCAGAGCGTCCTCGTACACAAAAAACTCGTCTTCCGGAAGGCCTTCGCTCGCCGCCCGGTCTATAGCTGCGCCGGCCTTGGCCCCAAAGAACCCCAGCAGGGCGCCACCCAGCATCCCCAGCGCCACCACAGGCCCAACCCCCGGAACGGTGGCCGTGACTGCGGCCGCAACCTCGACACCACCCGCTATTCCCACCGCAGCGCCAGCGACGCTCCCGATGGCCTTACCCATCCCCGGCTGCTCGGCGGCAATGACGGCAACCGATCTCGGCGGCGCCTTTTTTTCTCCCGGTCTCAAAACTGTGATTCTGTCCCGGTCAACCAGCGACTGCAGCCGGAGGGCGGCCCTCTGCGCATCGGAGCCCGATTTGAAGATTCCAGTTACCGTAATCATGTTGGCTCCTAGCGTCCTTTAGCTTCGCTTCGAAAGCGGATTCCGCGGGCAAATTTAGTGAGTTTCGAAGAGAGCCTGGAACTGCTGCTTGACTCGATCGAGCGTCCTGTTTTGGTGATTGCCGAAAGAATGGAGCGTCGAAATCGACGGCCGCGGCGCACCTTCCCGCCGTGGCGTGTCGTCGGATTTCTTTGGCGCTCGGGCCGTAGCTCGGGGATTACTCCCAGTGAACATGCGACTCACCTGCTCAAAGGTCAGGCCATCTGTGGTTACATCGCCCGGAAAGTATTTGTTGGAGCTCGGTTTGGCCATAAATTGTCTCCTTTTGTACGCTCGTGGATGTGGCATTATTCGCTGCTGAACAGCGCCCGAAGTTCTTTCTTGGCTTGCTCGAGGATTTTCTTTTGCTGAGGTCCCAGGTTTTTCCCCGCCCGATTACTACAGAAGTTGAGCATCGACATTGCCGATTGCCGGGGCGAGCTTTTCCTTCGAGAACTGGCCTCGGCGGATCTCTTTAGCGATCGGGCGATGCGCGTGGGGTCGCTCCAAGTGAACACGCCGGGCTCCCGGTCGAGGGCGTTGTTGTGCTGGGTGACCTCGCCTGACCAGTATTTTGGGGAGCTCGATTTCGGCATGGAACTCTTCACTCTCCAGCCCAGGCGTCGCTCTTACGGCTCTGCGGCTCCCGGGCGGACGTTGCGTCCGGGAGCGCAGGGAAGAGGCGCCGCGAATTTTATTGTTCCCTCAGGCTGGCAAACGCATGGCCGCCCCGGGGGGAGTACTTCGCCAGGCTGTCATCCAGGGGCGCCGCTTCTGGCGGACGGTGAACATCGCCGCCCAGCAAGATTTCCTTTGCCGTAACGTCGCGCCCGTAGAGCTCTTTATTGGCGTCGTGATCCTGCTTGAAGACCGCCCCGGAGAGCGAGACGCCGGCGAACAGTCCGCGCGACCGCGAATAGCTCAGAATCTCGGCGTGAAGTTCTGCGTCGGTTGCACCTTCCCCCGTGCGGCCGACGGGGCCGGCCGCTACCGAAGCGTCGGCGCCCAGCTTCACTTCATCCTGCACCAGTTTTCGCGCACCCGAGGCATTCATGACGATGAACACCACATCGGTCGCTTCACCACCAAATTGAAAACCGACGCTGCCCTGCCCCAGCGAGAACAGCGAGGGGGCGCCCCACGGCCCATCCCCGTGCCTGCGACACACCAGCACTCCGCGCCCGAAAGTGCCACCCACGAAGAAGGCGCCCTTGATTTCGGACGGCACAATGCCCACACATACAGCTTTTTCGAAAAGATCATTCGGTATCGCTTTGTCGGGAGTTCTCATAATTTCATTGAGAACGTTGTTGGCCTTCTCGAGTTGGTCTTCCTTGGCGAATGCCGTGCCTGCGAACACAAAAACCAGAAGTACGCCAATCATGTGCTTTTTCATCTAGCTCCTCCTCAAGCCTTGACTTAAATTCACCTGTGTTGTCCCTCTTCACTTACTTGAATCATCCTAAAGGGGGTATCTCTACAGTTCCATACGGCAATCTTCCTACTCCTCAGAATGATCGTCCGTAGAACCTTTTCTGAGTTAGCCGATGGCAAAGAAGGGGGGAAGGTGGAGGCAAATGGGCCAGGCCGGAAGACTATGCCTGGACAATTTCATTGCGAATGGCGTAGCGCACAAGATCAGCGAGAGAGTGCAACTCGAGCTTGCGAAGAATATTGGTGCGGTGAGTGGCGGCGGTCTTGAAAGTAATCTCTAAAACGGTGGCAACGTCCTTGGTGGATTTTCCCTCTGCCAGTAGCTGAACAACCTGGCGCTCGCGGGTCGTCAGTTCACCCGTTTTCGCTCCGCTTTTACAACCTTTCGGGAAGGTCCGCCCGTCGGCAAAAGAAAAGCCCATGGCCCGAATCTTGGGGCTGAAAAAGGCTTTGTGGCGACTGACAGACTTCACCGCCGGCACCAGCTCATGGCCCGCATCTGATTTCAGCAGAAAGCCCCGTCCTCCCGCGTCCATCCCCTCGCGGATCATCTGCTCAGATTCGTGCATGGTGAGAAAAAGCACTTCCACGGTGGGGAGATTTCGCCGGATCCGCCGCGCGGCTTCCAATCCGTTTAACTCTGGCATGCTGATATCCATGAGAACGATATCGGGCTTGTGGCGCTCGGCCTTCTCCACGGCGTCAAGACCGTTGGGCGCCTCATCAATCACCTGCCAGTCGGCTTCGGCTTCGAGAACCGCTCGCAACCCTCGCCTTACTATCTCGTGATCGTCGGCCAACAGTATCCGCAGCGGCATTTCCATTCCCATCCCGATCCCCATATCTATCCCTCAAGCATCGTTACGCAAGGGATTCGGGCCGTCAATAAGGTAAATGCCCTACGCGGCCCCAGAATTACTGTAGAAGTCCTTGGACGGGGAAGCTCGGCAGAACTTTTCCTTCCCCCGTTACCACATAGTGATTCTGGCAGAATCTGAGCCCTCTAGAGTCCGGCTCAGAGTCATCCCCACAATCAACTGAACTGAGGATCGCGGCGGCTCGGCCATGACGGTACCGGGGCTCGCGCCGCAAAGACTGATGTTTGGCAATATAGATTGGAGACTCAGTGCGGAGCAAGCCTTTTCTCGCTCCCAGCGTCGGCGAGATGAAGATGATGCAAAAACTGTGACCGGGTCGCGGCGCTTCGGCGGACGTGGCACAGGCACTCTTGCCTGTGCCCTCCCCCCGTAGCGCGGGCATCTTGCCCGCTGTCGCGGGAGCGTCCCGCTCCCGCCGGCGCGCGGGCAGGATGCCCACGCCCCAGCGGGCGGGACGCCCGCGCTACGACTATAAGCCGCGCTACGGTCAGCTCCGGGACACTGCCCCGCGGCGCGGTGATTATCATGACTTTTTCGATTAAGATATGAGGGATAAGATATAAGGGAATAGCTAGACGGTGGAAAAAAACGACAGCGCATGCTGCAGCCCACAGAAGGCGGCGGCTTAGTTCGCTTTGCGGAACTCCACTTCTAAATTGAGCGGCTCAAGGCATGCGGAGGGCTAGATGGGCCCGGAATCTTCGGCCAGCAACAAAAAAGCGAAGCCGAGCGATGCGCAGGAGGCGTCCCCGCTATCTCCGTCGACAGGTTTTCCGATCGTCGGGATCGGGGCCTCGGCGGGTGGGCTGGAGGCTTTCACGGAACTGCTCAAGCACCTACCCGCGGACACGGGCATGGCCTTCGTCTTAATTCAGCACCTGGCACCCACGCACGAAAGCATGCTGACGGAGGTGCTATCGCGCGCGACACAGCTTCCGGTGGCTGAGGTTACGGAAGGACTGGAGGCGCGACCCAACCATGTTTACGTGATCCCTCCGAACACCAACATGACCGTCGAAGACAACACCCTTCACCTGCTCCCGCGCACATCCCACCGCGGGCAGCAATTGCCCATCGATTACTTCTTCGCCTCCCTGGCCGAGGATCGAAAAGACAGGGCCATCGGCGTGATCCTGTCGGGTACCGCCTCGGACGGCACTTTGGGTCTCAAGGCGATCAAGGCGGAAGGCGGCTTCACCTTCGCCCAGGACGAAACCGCGAAATATGACAGCATGCCGAGGAGCGCCATCGCCGCTGGCTACGTTGATTACGTCCTGTCACCCCAGGAGATCGCCAAAGAGCTCACGCGGATCGGGCAACACCCTTATGTGGCTCCCGCCCAGGCCGCCGCGAAGGTGCCGCCCTTGCCCGAGGACGATCTCGGTAAGATCTTTCTCTGGCTGCGATCCGCCACCGGTGTCGATTTCAGCCATTACAAGAAGGCCTCGATCATCCGCCGGATTAAACGCCGCATGGTGTTGCGCAACATTGAGAGCCTGGCCGAGTATGTTGCCGGCCTGCAAAATAACCGCGCGGAGCTGGATGCTCTGTATCGGGACATACTGATCAACGTCACGAGCTTCTTCCGCGAGCCCGAGACCTTTGAAACCCTGCAGCACGACGTCTTTCCGCAGCTCCTGGCCGACCGGCCGCCGGAGGCGCCTCTCCGCTTCTGGGTGCCAGCGTGTTCGACGGGAGAGGAAGCGTACTCCATTGCTATGTGCGCCCTCGAATTCCTGCACGAAGCCAAAAGCGCTGTCGGGCTCCAAATCTTTGCCACCGACATCAGCGATCAGGCCCTGGAAAAAGCACGTGCGGGAAAATACACGGAGGGCGAGGCCAACGAAGTCGGCCCGGAACGGCTGCAGAGGTTTTTCACCAGGGCGGATGGCGGTTATCAAGTCAATAAGTCCGTCCGCGATTTATGCGTTTTCGCCAGGCAGAACATTATCAACGACCCGCCCTTTTCCCGGCTGGACCTCATTAGTTGCCGCAACCTCTTGATTTACCTCGACGGCTCGTTGCAGACGAAACTGCTGCCGATCTTCCACTACTCGTTGCGGTCGCAGGGCTTCCTGGTGCTGGGACGGTCGGAAGGAGCGAACGAATTCTCCGACCTCTTCACTCTGATCGACCGCAAGGGGAGAATCTTCGCCAAAAAGCCCAAGGCGCTTGAAGGGCGCGCGTATTCCACGCTCAATCAGTGGTCCACCGTCAATACGCGAACGGTGGCCATCCCCCTTCCCGCCTCGCGCGAGTTCGACTTGCAGAAAGAAGTGACCCGCACGCTTTTGGCCGACTACACACCCCCCGGCGTGGTCGTGAACAGTGACCTGGAAATCGTCCAGTTCCACGGGCACACCGGCCCCTACCTCGACCCGGCGGCGGGAGTTGCCAGCCTTCGGCTTCTCAAGATGGCGCGGGAGGGTTTGCCACTCGAACTGCGCACCGCCATATATCAAGCCCAGGAAGCAAATAAAACGATTTTGAAAGAAGGCATCCGCATAAGTTCCGGCGGCGCGACTCGGGAAATCAGCATCGAGGCGAGGCCGCTGAAGGCGGATTCCCTCAACCGCCAACATTTCCTTGTGCTGTTTCGCGAGGCGCCGGTGACCAGAACTCCTCCCGCGGCCGCCGGGGAGAAAGAAGCCAGCCGGGCTAGTGAGCTTCTGGCCCTTACTCAGCAACTTGACCAGAACAAGTCTGAGCTGCAGGACATGATCGAACAGTTTGCCTTACACAATGAAGAGTTGCAGACCGCCAATGAGGAGATTCAATCGAATAACGAGGAACTCCAGAGCACCAATGAAGAGCTGGAAACGGCCAAAGAGGAACTGCAAGCCACCAATGAAGAATTGACGACGCTGCACGAAGAGTTGCGGAACCGCAATCTGGATCTCGCCGTTTCGAACCACGACCTCAATAATGTCATTGCCAATATCAATATCCCGATCTTGATCTTAGGCAGCGACTTGCGCATTCGACGCATGAATTCCAGCGCGGAGGCTATGCTCAAGCTGATTCCCGCCGACGTGGGCAGGCCGATCACCGACCTTCGCTCAACCGTCGATTTTTCAGGCCTCGAAGCCCTGGTATCCGACTCGATCCAGAGTGCGGCCGTGAGGGAGCGGGAGGTGCAGGACCATCGAGGCCTTTGGCATTCCTTACGTGTAAGGCCGTATAAAACCAGCGAAAACCGCATCGAAGGGGCCGTCATCACGCTGGTGGACATCACCGCGGTGAAAACCGAGGCCATCGGTGCTCGCAGCTATGCGGAGGCCATCGTCGAGACCGTCCGTGATTCAGTTCTGGTTCTCGATGGCGAATTAAGGGTGAAAGCCGCCAATCGGGCCTTTTACGAAACTTTCTGGGCAACACCCGAAAATACCCTGGAACGTCCCCTCCCCGAGATTGGAAACGGCCAATGGAATCTTCCGCCCTTGCTGGAAATGCTGAGAGAAATGCTCCCCAAGCAGAAGGAGGTCAGGGAATTCAAGGTTGAGCATGAATTTCCCGGCCTCGGCCGCCGCGCGATGCTGTTCAACGCGTTTCGGATGAAACGCAGTGGCAATGAACCGCGGCTGACCCTCCTGGCAATCACCGATTTCACTGAGCGCGAGCGCGCCATGGAGATCCTGCAGGAGCAATCAAAGCTGATCGACCTGGCCCATGATGCGATCATCGTGCGCAACGCCAATTCGGTCGTGAGGTCATGGAATCAGGGTGCGGCAACGCTTTACGGCTGGACACGCGACGAAGCCGTAGGAAAGGTCACGCATCTTCTGTTCAATACCAAGTTTCCCGAGCCCTTCGACGATGTGGAGCGCAAACTCTTCGGGCAGGGCGAGTGGTCAGGAGAACTGGTTCATACCGCACGCAACGGGAACCAGATCGTCGTGGCCAGCCATCAAGTGCTCCAACGGGACAAGCACGGCACACCCGTCGCGATTCTGGAGATCAACCGGGACATCACCGAGCATAAGCAGGTGGAATCCTCCCTCCGGTCGAGCGAGGCTCGGCTTCGGGCGCTGGTGAGTTCCATCGAAGATGTCGTCTTTGAGGTGGATCAACGCGGCCGCTGCCTGAGCGCTTGGACCGGCAACCCGCAGATTCTCGCCCCATCGCAGAACGAACCGCGTCACAGTATTGAGGACTTCTTACCCACCCATTCCTCGAGCCCGCTGCGCGAAGCGCTCGAGCGCGTGTTCAAGAACGGCGAACCCGAAAGTGTTGAATATTCGCTCGACCTGGGTGGAGGCAAACGATGGTTCTCGGCGCGCATCAATCGCATCGTATCCCCGCCAGACGCGCCCAGGACCCTCTCCGTTCTGGTTCGCGAGGTCACGCCTCGCAAAGAGGTGGAAATCGCCCTGCAGCAGAGCGAGGAAAGATTCCGGTTGTTGGTGGAAGGGGTGAAAGACTACGCCATTTACGCGCTCGATACCGAAGGCCGCATCGTAAGCTGGAACAGCGGGGCGGAGCGGATCAAAGGCTACCGCCGCGATGAGATTATGGGAAAGCACTTTTCCATATTCTATCTACCCGAGGACGTCGCCGCCGGCAAACCGGAAAAGGACCTGCAAGTGGCCGCAGCCGAAGGTCGAATCGAGGACGTAGGGAGGTGGCGCGTGCGGAAAGACGGCTCGCGCTTTTTTGCCCATCTTCTCATTTCCGCCATTCGGGATGCCGACGGCACGCTGCTGGGCTTTACCAAGATCACAAGGGACATCACCGACCGCATGCGCGCAGAAGAGGCCGTTCGTCAACTCTCCGGCCACATTTTGCGCCTCCAGGACGAGGAACGGCGGCGGATCGCGCGGGAACTTCATGACAGCACGGCCCAACTCCTGACGGCGCTCGCGATGAACCTTTCACTCGCCGGAAGGCGCCCCAGCGTTGCCAACGATCCTCAAGCCTGCGAGCTGATCTTGGAGGGCGAGGCGCTCGCCCATCAGGCCAGCGACGAAGTCCGGAGCACTTCCCACCTGTTGCACCCGCCGGACCTGGACGCGGTCGGGCTGGTCGCGGCCATCCGCTGGTATGCGAGGCGGTTCAGCGAGAGGAGCGGCATTTCCGTGAAGCTGAATGTTCCCGACGATTTGTGCCGAATGCCGCAGGACAACGAAATCGCGCTCTTCCGGGTGATGCAGGAAAGTCTCACCAACGTCCAACGCCACTCCGGCAGCAAGGTGGCGCGGATCCGCATCGTGCAGCATGATGATCGAGTCCGCCTGGAAATCGAGGATAAAGGCCACGGTATGCCCGCCGGCGTGCTGGGAGACGAGCAACAAAGCGTCGAGCGGCTCGGCGTGGGCATTGCCGGGATGCGGGAGCGCCTGAAGCAGCTTGGGGGGCGGCTGGAAATCTTTTCGAGTCCGCGGGGGACGAAGGTGAAGGCGGTCGTTCCCTGCCCGCCGGAGGGGCCGCCGAAAAGTGCAACAGTCTCGGTTGAGGGCAAATCCTGACGCTCTTTAAGTAGCCTATTAAAGTCTATCGGCATCAGGATTCAAGGCCTATAGGCTGAATGCCGTACACGCTGCTGATAAAGACTGTACCGGGTGTCGTGGGGGCGCCCACTCGCGGGCGCCGGCGAGACCCTGATTCCACCCGGCGTGGGGCAGGCCTTACGCCCCGCGCCTACGAAACATCACGCTTCGATAATCTCATTCCGAATCGCGTAGTGCACGAGGTCGCTCATGGAGCGCAGACCGAGTTTGCGCATGATGTTGGCGCGATGGGTTTCTGCAGTCTTCACCGAGATTCCCTGGACGTTCGCCACTTCTTTGTTACTCTTGCCTTCCGCCAGGAGCTGGACAATCCTGCGCTCGGTGGCGGTCAGTGGTGACTTGGGCCCGCTCTGTGTTGAATCCTTGAGGTAACCTTCCAGCACCCGCTGTGCGACCTTCGAGCTGAAAAAGGGCCGCCGTCGGTAAAGCGATTCGACCGCCAGCGGCAGGTCGCGTGCAGCATCTGATTTCAACACGTAACCGAGAGCCCCGGATTGCAGAAGTTCTTCGATCAACTGTTCAGACTCGTGCATGGTCAGGATCAACACCGCGGCGCCCGGTACTTCCTTGACCAGCCGCCGCGTGGTTTCGAGGCCATTCAGACCCGGCATGCTGATGTCCACCACCACCACATCGGGCTGCAACTGCCGAGCGAGTTCGACCGCCTCACGTCCACTGGCTGCCTCGGCACAAACCTCAAAGGAACCCGGGTCCGTCGCGAAAAGCGCGCACAATCCCCGCCTCACCAGTTCGTGATCGTCGGCGATGAGAACCCGGATCGGGCGGCCCGTGTGCTCCTGCGGGAATTCCACGCTTCCAAGCGGTGCTGTGCGCATCGGTACTTTAGGAAAAGGCCCCTTGTTCTCGGGCCCGCGCGGCTGTGACCAAAACGCGCTCATATATGCCCTCCTCTTCGCTACCTCAGGTGAGCTTTTAAGCAATATGCGGACCAATATCGGGGAGAGCCTTGATGGTGCTGATAGGAAGCTAGATACGATCCGGAGTTAAACTCCAGAAAGCGCGATGTCCACGATGGAACTGTGCAACTTTTACACGGGCGCACGCGCACGCCCTGACCGAATCGCGAGGGTGCCCGATACTCATGCGAAACTCAAAAGCTCTTGTGGACTTTAATCTGGAGAGTGTAGCCGCCGTTCTGATCCCTTATGGTGCTGACCGCAAATTTCTGCGACACCTGATATTCGATCTGAACGATCTGCCCCGTGCTTGTCGTGAGGTCTGTCGAAAAAGTAAAGAACAGATTCTTGGTAACGCGTTGCTGCACCGCCAGCCGCCCTCCGCCGTTTCCCTGAGCACCACCGACTTGGGGATCGATCGTCAACGAAGTAATGCCGGCAAGTTTTTCAACTCGACTGCTGAACTGGCTGGTCAATTGCCCAGCGATCACCGACTCAGGTGAGGTGCTGCCAGTTGATGCGGCCTCCGTCGTCTGACCCGTGGCGAGAAGATTGATGATGTCGATCGGTGCGAGTGGCGGGTCGGAAGTGTATGTGGTGCGCAAGCGATCGATCGGCCCGGTGAAGTTCATGCTGAGATTGAACTGGTTCACCGTGGTCGTGACGAGAACATTGACCACCGGCTCCGTACGGACCGGATTCACAAACTGGATAACACCGCTCTCCACTTTATAGCGATTGCCGTTAAAGAAGATCTCGCCGCCGGTGATGTCGGTACGGCCTAGAAGGACCGGTTCGGCAGCGGTTCCTCGCACCATCAGATTGGCGGATCCTTGCACGCTCAATTTGCTGCTCGCTAGGGCCATTTCACTGGCGGACGTCAGCGACACGTTGAGCTTAACGTTCTGCGCGAAACTCGGGCCGACGGAAGGCGAAGAGTTCCCGGTGAATTGATCGGCGAACGTCGAGAGATCAAACTCCTTGGTCAATGAGAGGCGCTCGACGACCACCCGGCCGCTCAGGAGCGCCGAATCTCCAGATCCCGTCAGCACCAGGTTGCCGTCCAGAATGGCGCGAGTGCCTACCGGGTAGCGCAGCCGAACGTTTTTAGCGACGAGCGTCGCATTGAATTGGACGGCAGGCTGGTACGTAGCAAACCCGTGCGCCGAAAGGGTTCCACCTCCTGTTTCTCCCGTAAAGTTCTGAATGTCAATGCGGCCGTTCTTAACCGTGAACGCGGCATTCACGTTCTGCGCCCCCAGAGGGCTGTCCGGTACCTGAAAAGACGCGCCGACAAGGTGTACCGTGCCATCCACCTCCGGGTGCTTGAACGTGCCTCCCGCTTTGACTTCCAACTGGAGTTGGCCGGAGCTATCCGAGTTGGGATAAAACATCTGGATGAGATGAAGGTCCACATTGCCCGTCGCAGTAGCCTGCAGATTTTGCGCTTGCCCGAGAGGAATCGCCGCTTGAACTTGTAAATGGGTGCCCGTGCCTTTAAGCTCGCACCGATCGAGCGAGAGAACACCGCCGCGATACACGGCACGAATCGGCCCTTTGTTGCCAATCTGCAACGACTGATAAGCCAGACTGAGCGCCGGGATATCAACCTCGGCCTCAAGCTGATCCCGCAACTTTAGAGGTCCGTGGAGCGTGCCGTGAAGTTCGGCTTGGCCCCGCACGTCGGATGGGATTTTCGGGACAAAGGCGGCGAGCAACGCGCCCAACTGGATGTTGCGCACATCAATACTAGCCTGGGCGGAATAGTCGGCATTGAGTGCGACACTTCCGCGCGCTTGGATGGAGGCGCCCACAGCGGCTGAATCCAGCGTGAAGCTTGCCTGCTGATGCGCCAAATCGGCGTGCACCTTCAAACCATCGAGTGCTTGCTGCCCAATCACCAGCTTCGGCGCTTCGATCGTCGCCGTGAGTTGGGGATCCTTCACGGTTCCCTTCCCTTGTACAGATGCAGTCGCGACCCCGGACACCAGCATGTCCTTGTCATGGATCGCCTCCAGCCGCTCGAGCTGTAGGTTGGAGAGGTCGAACTGAACCTCGTAACCTTGATTGCTGAAGTCATACGTAAGCTTGCCGGAGCCTGATCCCACCGGCGTTGACGCTTGCACAGTGGAATGAATCGTATCGCCAGCTCCTTGAAATTGGACGCTCAGGTTTTGAATCGGCTGGCCCCAAGCCGTGGCCTCCGTCAGAGTCGCGGAGCCTTGGCCGATGGCATTCGTCTGCGATCCGTGCATGGAAACATGCGCGGCGAGCGTGCCGTTGACCGGATAGTGCAAATTCGCAACGCGCTCGATAGTCGCTACGGGAACCTTCGTGGCTGTGACGTCAACGCGGGCGGGACTCTGCGGCGAGTAGGCCCAATTCGTCAGCCCCGCGGCGAGGTCAAACTGAACTTGCGCATGCTCGCTGGTTTGGATTTCACCTTGGCTCAGAGTGATGCCCGACGGGCTGAGCGCCACTCCCGTTTTCACCTCGGTCATTGTGGTGCCGCGGTATTGGAGATTGGAACTGGTCAACTGGCCGGTCAATTGTGGATATTCCGGAGATCCCCGCAACTGCCCGGTGAAGGTAGCCGAGCCTGCGACGCCCAGGGGTTCGATGGGCGCCGGTGAAGATGGCTCGCTGCCTTGCATGGCGTGCCGGGCGATGAGCACGATTTGGTCGACCTCGCGCAGGTCGTCCGACTGCGCTTGGATGTTCAAACTCGATTGTTTCCCAGTGCTTCCGTCGAGGGTGAGGGAGGAGTGGGACGTGGTCAGCCTTGAATGGCTAAGAGTGATCGTGGCTGTTCGAGCGGTGTAAGCCAAGTGCACGTCGCCCTGCAAGGGAATGACAGTTTGTCCCGCTTCGGCGCCTTGTTGGGTCGGGGCCGAGGCGGCGATTGTGGCGTCGGCGCGAAGTTGGACATTCTGTCCGCTGCCTACCCATGTGCCCTCAACCTTCCCGTTCAGGCTACCGGTGATGGCGGCGCGCTGCAGGGGCGTCGTGTTGGTCGCGGCGCTAACCGCCTCAAGAGAAACGTCTTGGATCGTGGCGGCCACCTTCGCCGCAGGCCGCTCAGAGAGGTGGGTTAGGGTAAGTTCGCCCGACACTTTGCCGCCGAGGACGTCTGCGCGCACGTTGCGAACTTCGAGTGTCCCGCCGCTCAGGCGGTAATCCCCGCTCGCCGCCCGAGCATTGGCGTGCGCCTGCGGCAAATTCAAGGCCAAGGCTTGGCTACGGAACTGGCCTGAAACCGATAGGTTATCGAGAAAGGGGTGGCCGGCGCGGTTCTGATAGTGAACCGTCCCCTGGGCGCTGACTTGGCCAATCGGAAAGGGCTTTGCTTTCAGGATTTTGCCAATTTGCTGGGTGGCGAGGTCCGCCCGGTACGACCCATCGACGGCCGGATTGTCGTAACCCTGCAAGCGTGCCTGAGCGGAAATCGTTGATGCCCCGGCATTAAGCACGAGCGAATCAAAAGTCACGCCCGCGGGCGTCGCCCCGAAGCGAACTTCGAGCCAATGGTCGACGGGGTTGAACTGTCCAACCTGGACGCGTCCCTCGCGATATCCCAGTGTGCCGGCATATTCGGTCTTGGCTGATTCGAAAGTAACCTGCGCGTGGAGGTCGTGCACCTCGCCATCGAGAGGAATGTGGCGGTCGCGATAATCGAGTTCGCCCTGGTTTACGACAAAATGCCCAACCGCGAGATCGAAAACGCTCGGGCCGCCACCTCCACCGCTAGCCTGCGGCGGCAGCGTCAAGTTTGAGCGCCCGTTTTCATCGACGGAATAGTGAATCGAAGGGTGGTCGATCACAATCTCGTTCACATCAATTTTGTGCTGCCAGAGCGAGATGATCTTCAATCCTACCAGCAGATGATCGACCATCAGAAGTGGCGGGCGCGAAGCGGCCTCGGAGCCATGCAGCACAATCCGGTAAAGATCGACCCGCAAGCCTGACCAGCGAAACTGAAAATCCCCAATCTCCACCCGCGAGCCGGCGGCCTGCGATGCGCGTTCAACCATCTGGGCGAGGACATAGCGATGAAACGCGCGGCTGCGCAGCAGCACGACGGCGGCAGTGCCGAGAATCACCAGCAGCAGCGCCAACGCCAGTGCAATGCGCAAAACATGTTTACCCTTGATCATTTCCCCTCGCCAGCGGAACGACGCGTAGCGGCGGGTTTACCCCGCCATATCTCCATCGGATTCAATACGCGATGGCGGGATAAACCCGCCGCTACGCCTTTTTCCATTAGCCTGTTAAAAGCTCCCCTCAGAACGATTGTCCCAAAGTAATAAACAGTTGCGTGGACTTCAGCCCGGGAACCGGATTCAAGTTTTGGCCCACGTCAATCCGGATCGGCCCGACAGGCGTTTGAACGCGCAAGCCGATACCAATGGTGTTGCTGTAGTCGCTAAAGAAGTGGCCGAAACCGATGTTGCTATACACGTTGCCGCCGTCATAAAACAGCACCACACCCAAATTCCTGTTGATGGGCGAGGGCAAGTTATAGGGAATGGGAAAGCGGCCCTCGGAGTTAACAATGAAGAGTTGGTGCCCGCCGGTAGGCGCCGTGATCTTCGCCGTACACGACGCCGGATCGTTAACCTCGGTGCAAAGGGTAGCCACCTCTTGCGGTCCGGCGCCATTCAGCGGAAAGCCGCGCAGGCTGTCGGCCCCGCCGGAAAAGAACCTTTCGCTGATGGGGACATGACTCGCGCCGAACGAATCGACCAGTCCCACGCGAACGTCATTGGCCCATACCATCCAGGGTTTCACCTGCCGGTAATAGGCGTTCTGCCCAAAGAAGCGGGCGAAATTATCCGTGGACCCCAGAAATTCCGGGCTTACTCCGAAATCCAACGTTTGGAACCAACCGCGATGCGCATCGAGCGGTTTATCGCGCGTATCGCGGATGAAGGAAGCCGACAGCATGGAGGACCTCACATTTTCGTCCTCAGGGGGGATGAAATTCTGGATCAGAAGGTTGGTGAGGGTCGTGCGTTGGAACGTGTAGCGGAATTGTAGGCGCTTGGTCCTGGCCGCATCCAAGACCTTTTCCACTTGGAACGAAGCCGTTCCGAGCCGCGCGGTGAAAAGGGGATTCTGCGCCGAGCGTTCGCCGGACACGTTCAAGAGGGCGGCCCATTTGAGTCCGATGAACTGTGGATCGGCATAACTGAAGGAACCGCGCTGGTCAAGGACGGAGAGGGAGGCGGAGACCGATGCGGTCTCGGCTCTGCCGAGCAAATTGAGCCGGCTATATTCGATGGAACCCAGCGGACTGAAGACATCCTTCTCGATGATCTTGAACGAGCTGGGAAGGGCGAGGGTTGGAAGCCCGGGCAGCGCGACGATGCCCGACGAAAGGCTGCCTGCCACCGGCGTGTAGAGCAACCCCAATCCGTAAGTCACGGAATTCCGCTTCGCCTCGTGTACTTTTACCTGCACCTCTTCGCTGG
>CAZCVY010000108.1:0-6214 GCA_964501985.1 uncultured Acidobacteriota bacterium
GAAGCCCTGGTGCGCGAGCTCGATCCGAATCTGCCGGTCTACGACGTGATGACCATGGAGCAGGCCGTATCCGGAGCGAATGGGTATTTTCTCTACAAAGTAGGGGCGGGCTTTGCCGCATCCCTCGGGGGGCTCGGGCTGTTATTGGCGGTCGTGGGGATCTATGGCGTCGTTTCCTATGGCGCCAGTCAACGCCGGCACGAGATGGGTATACGCATGGCGCTAGGGGCGCGGCCCGCCAGCGTTCTGGGCCTCGTCATTCGCCAAGCCGTGGTGCTGGTGGGGACCGGCGTCGGCATCGGAGTGGTCGCGGCGCTCGGCGTCAACCGCGTTTTGGCGAGCCTGCTGGTCGGCGTGAGCGCCTCGGACCCCCTTACCCTGGTCAGCGTTTCAGGCTTGATGTTAATCGTGGCGCTGGCGGCTTGCTACCTTCCCGCGCGCCGGGCCACTAAGGTCGATCCCATGGTGGCGTTGCGGTACGAGTAAGGGAGTGACGTAGCGCAGGGCCCGCTCTTCGGCCCTGGGGCTTTTCGGATTGGTCCCGGGCGGGCACGGAAGAATCGCGGGGCTCGAGAGCGAGCCCTGCGCTACGTCCCCGGCGGCGCGCCACTCTTGTGTGGAAGAAGACAGCGAGCCGCCGCTGAAAGCTGATTGCTGACCGCTGATAGCTAAAAGCTCAGTATGACTTTACGTCATGAACTCGCCAAACTTGGTGCGCTGTTTCGCCGGCAGAAGCCGGTGGACGATCTCGCGGAAGAGATTCACGCCCATCTTGCCATGGAAGAGCAGGATAACCTGGAACGAGGCATGGCGCCCGATGAAGCACACTACGCCGCGCTGCGCCGGTTCGGGAACGTAATCTTGGCACAAGAGAGGAGTAGAGAGATGTGGGGATGGAATTCTCTTGAAACGCTTGGGCAGGACATTCGCTACGGATTGCGAATGTTGGTCAAGAATCCCGGCTTCACTGCCGTTGTCACCATGACGATCGCTCTGGGCGTGGGCATAAACGTCGGGATCTTCACGGTGCTGAACGGTGCCGCGCTCCGTCTGCTCCCGATTCGTCGAGCGGAACAGGTGGTCAGCGTGGCCCAGATTTTTCAAGGGCGAAATACCCGGAACACGCATGGCGAGGCCAGCATGTTCTCCTACTCTGAGTACCTTGAGTATCGCGATCGCAATCAAGTCTTTTCGGGACTTTTGGCCTATGAGCCTTTTCTGGAAGCAACCCTTGCCAATGGCAGCACGCGGCAGCTTCTGGGCACGGCATCTTCCTGCAACTACTTCGACGTCTTGAACGAGCGTCCTGCGCAGGGCCGCGGGTTTGTCGATGCCGATTGCGCCGCTCCAAGCGAAAACGCCGTCGTCGTGGTAAGCGACGACTTGTGGCGAGGCGCGTTTGCGAGCGACCCTGCGCTCGTTGGCAAAAGGATCATTCTGAATCGGACCCCCTACACGGTGGTTGGCATTATGCCCCGGGGATTTGCGGGCACTGAGCCCGTCCGAAGTGAATTTTGGGCGCCACTGACCATGCAAGCGGCTCTGGAAGGGGGGCACGATCGTTTGGCGGACGACAACCAAAGCTGGCTGGCGCTTCTGGGGCGCATGCGGCCGGGCCTGACGATGGAGCAGGTGCGCGCCAACCTTGGAGTCCTTGCCGGAGCAATCGATCGGCGGCATCCCGGCCGCAGCACCTCACTGGCAATTCACGTCGGCACATTCCTGGGCAGACCGGAAGAGCGCGAAGTTCTGCTTCCGGTCGCTTCCGTCATTCTCGCTGCCTGCGGGCTCGTGCTGCTACTTGCATGTGCCAACGTGGCGAATCTCCTGCTGGCCCGCGCTTCCGTACGCCATAAGGAAGTGGCGCTACGGCTATCGATAGGTGCCAGCCGGTGGCGACTCGTGCGCCAATTGTTGACCGAAAGTTTCTTGCTTTCCCTGATGGGAGGCGCCGTGGGATCGGTGCTCGCATTCTGGTCGTTCGCGAGTATCGTGCGGGCAGTTACATCTCGCCTGCCTGGTCCATTTTCCACCCTCGCGGTGAATGTTGCTCCCGACGCTCGTGTATTCGGCTACGCCCTGGGGCTGACGATCCTCACCGGAATGATGTTTGGCCTGGTGCCTGCCCTCGAGGGCTCCCGGCTCGACTTGAATACCGCCTTGAAGGAAGACACTTCCCATTCGGGCTGGGGCAAGAAAAGAGGGCGGTTTTGGCGCAACGCTTTGGTTGGCGCGCAAATCGCAGTCAGCATGGTGCTGTTGCTGGCAGCCGGATTGCTACTCCGCGGCCTTTACTATGCGCAAACGGTCGACCCCGGGTTTGAGACGAAGCATGTGGCGACGGCGTTTCTCAATCTCCGAGTTCAGGGCTACAATGAAAGCCGCGCAGCGGATTTTCTGCGGCGGTGGCGCGAACGCGTCGAAAGATTCCCTGGGGTGACGGAAGTTGCGCAAGCGGAGTGCGCACCGCTGAGCCACGATTACAGCGTTGACTGGTTCTCAGTCCCTGGATACGGCGGCAAGGTCCTGATCGAATACAACCACATTTCACCAGAATACTTCTCTGTCGTGGGCATTCCCATCGTGCGCGGCCGCGCATTTACGCCCGCGGAGGCACGCGACGGGGCACCTGTCGTCATCGTTACCCAATCAACCGCCAAGCGCCTCTGGCCCAACGAAGATCCCCTCGCGAAAACGCTGCGCGAAGATTCCGGACGTGAAGACTCGGTGATTGGGGTGGCGAAGGACGCGCAGGTGTCGCACCTTGGCGAGCTCAGCACAGCCTACCTCTATTTTCCCGCCGGGTCGCGCGACAGCCTGCGTACGTATCTATTGGTGCGCTACGCGGGAAACTTCGCCGCAATAGCGAAAGCAATTCGTGAAGTGGCAGAGTCGCTCGATGCTGAGGCGCCCGTCGACGCGAGTAGACTCGAAGACAACCTCGAGACATGGCGGAGGCCCTCGCGCATCGTAGCCGCCCTCTCGGGAGCGCTGGGAGCCCTTGCCTTGCTGCTCGCTTCGATCGGCGTGTATGGAATGGCGTCCTATAGCGTGAGCCGACGTGTGCGCGAAATCGGTATTCGCATGGCTTTGGGCGCGGATGGGTCCGAGGTCGTGAGGCTGGTCGTGAAGCAGGCAATGGGCCCGGTGCTGTTGGGTGGGATGGTCGGCATTGCAGGGTGCGCTGCCGTATCCTCGGTGTTTTCCGCCATGCTTTTCGGGCTCAGCACCCATGACCCTATAGCGTTCATTTCCGCTCCTGTATTCCTGCTGGGTGTGGATTTGCTGGCCTGTTACATTCCCGCCCGCCGAGCGACGAAGGTCGATCCCATGGTGGCGTTGCGGTATGAGTAAGGCGGTGGCCAGTAACGTAGCGCAGGGCTCGCTCTCCAGCCCTGCGGTTCTTCGGGTTCAGTTCTTCGGGTTCAGGCCACGCGGCCGCGGAAGGGCCGCAGGGCTGGAGAGCGAGCCCTACGCTACGTCCGCGTGCGGCGCGAAGCGCTAACCGCGGGGGTGTAGCTGAAAGCTGATCGCTGAGAGCTGCGTATGACCTTGCGACGTGAACTCGCAAAACTCCGGGCTCTGTTTCCCCGGCAGAAGCCGGTGGACGATCTCGCGGAAGAGATTCACGCCCATCTTGCCATAGAAGAGCAGGACAACCTGGAACGAGGCATGGCGCCCGATGAAGCACACTATGCCGCACTGCGCCAGTTCGGGAACGTGACCTTGGCGCAAGAGAGGAGCGGGGAAGTGTGGAGATGGAATTCTCTTGAGATCCTCTGGCGGGACGTTCGCTTTGTCCTGCGCATGCTCTTCAAGAATCCCGGCTTCACGGCGGTGGTGGTCCTCTCGCTGGCGCTTGGGATCGGGGCAAACACGGCGATATTCAGCCTGATGAATGCGGTGATGTTGCGGAAATTGCCGGTAAGAAATCCTGAGCAACTCGTGCAACCCGCGCGGGTCGGCGCTTCGTGGGGCGCGGCGCCGAGCTTTTCGTATCCGTCATTTCAGCGATTCCGCGACCAAAACCACGTGTTCGCGGGAATTCTCGCAGCCTCCACGCTCTATGGTGGCGTGGATGCTGAAGTCGGTGGCGAGCCCGAATCGGTGGCGGGCGAGTTGGTTACCGGAAACTTTTTTGCTCTCCTCGGTGTCAACCCCTATCGGGGGCGTGTATTCACCCCCCAGGATGAGGGGGCAGCAGGATCAAATCCTATTGTGGTCATTAGCTATGGTTACTGGAAGCGCCGTTTTGGACTCGATCCCACGGCGTTGGGCAAGGCCATCACTTTGCACGGCACGCCGTTCACCATCATTGGCATTACACCGCCAGGATTCCAAGGGGTTTCGGTTGGCCATCCGTCTGATCTTTACGTGCCTGTGACCATGCAGCCGGTGTTCACCGACGGGAAGTCGTGGCTGAATCAACAACAGTTTCACTGGCTGCAAATGGTGGGGCGACTCAAGCCCGGAGTAAGCCCGGAGCAGGCGCGCGCCGATTTGGATGTCATTAATCGCCAGACAATGGCAGAGACGGTGACGACGGACTGGTCCCCTTATGAACGCCAGGACTTTCTTGCCCAGAGGATCGAGCTTGCCCCATCTTCCAGCGGGCTTGCCTTCGGTGCTCGCCGGCAGTTCTCCCAACCGCTGCTAATCCTGATGGGAATGGTCGGCCTGGTGCTTCTGATTGCCTGCGCCAACGTCGCCAATCTCCTGATGGCGCGCTCCACGACGCGCGCGAGAGAGATTGCCGTGCGCCTAGCCATCGGCGCGGGCCGCTCCCGCTTGATCCGGCAATTGCTCACTGAGAGTGTTTTGTTGGCTTTGGCGAGTGGAGCCTTCGGCCTGCTGCTGGCGTTTTGGTCAAGCGGCGCCATTGTCGCCCTGATGTCCGTTGGTCAAGAAAACCTGGTACTGGACCTACAGCCTGACCTCCGCGTGCTGGCGTTTACGACGGTGGTTTCATTGCTGGCGGGAATCCTCTTCGGTCTGGCGCCCGCAGCCCGGAGCGCGCGTTTGGACCTGACGCCGGCGCTCAAAGAAAGTGTCCGCAGCGGAGCAACAAGCCGATCGCACTCGCGGCTCGGAAACGCGTTGGTGGTCTCGCAAGTGGCGCTCTCAATGTTGCTTCTGTTCGGCGCGGGACTCTTTGTGCGGACCATCGCGAAGCTCGAAAACGTCGATCCGGGGTTCGACCGGAAAAACGTCCTGCTCTTTTCTCTCGACCCCGGCAAGCATGGCTATCAGGCCGCGGCCGCACTGCAATTTTACCGGCAGGCGCTGGAGCGGGTTCAGGCGATTCCCGGCGTCCGCAGCGCCAGCTTGTCGCTGGTAACGCCCATCACGGGGGGCGGCGGCTGGGATAACCCCGTTTCGGTCGAGGGTTACACGCCCCGCCCGAACGAAGACACACGGGTGGATCTCAACGCCGTATCGCCAAATTTCTTTAAAACCCTCGGGACGCCGCTGCTGCTCGGCCGCGATTTCGGCCCGCAAGATACCCAAACGTCCCCCCAGGTGGCAATCATCAATCAGGCGATGGCACGGTATTTCTTCGGCAAGGGTAACCCGATCGGCAAGAAATTCAAATGGTGGGGAGAAGATGAGGATAACAAGGACTACGAGATTGTGGGTGTGGTGAAAGACGCCAAGTATGAACGAATGCGCGATCCGGCCCCCCGCGCCGCCTATCTCGATTGGACGCAACGGCCTCCTGAGGGCATGACATTCGAGGTCAAGACGGCGCTGAATCCGAACGCGTTGGTCTCTCAGATTCGCAAGGCGGTGCAGGGAATCGATAAGACCATTCCCATCGGCGTTATCAGCCCGCTTGAAACTCATGTGAATGACTCTTTGGGTCACGAACGGCTGATGGCCATGCGCTCCAGCCTTTTTGGGGGATTGGCCTTGTTGTTGGCCTGCGTCGGTCTTTACGGTGTCCTTTCCTATGCCGTGGCGCGCCGTACGAATGAGATCGGCATTCGCAAGGCCCTGGGGGCGGGCGGGCCAAGGATCTTGTGGATGGTGCTGGGGGAAACATTGGCCCTGGTGCTGATCGGCATAGGTGTGGGATTGCCCGTAGCTCTCGCCGCTTCCCGCTTAATCGCGAGCATGCTGTTCGGGCTCGAGCCAATTGACACGATTACCGTCCTGGCATCCGTCTTGACGATAGCCGCCGTAACGGGCTTAGCCGGCTACATCCCTGCTCGCA
>CAZCVY010000108.1:6314-21519 GCA_964501985.1 uncultured Acidobacteriota bacterium
CCTTGACACTTGACCGTTACCACTTTGTTGCCGCGTTGATCATCGGGGAGATTCTCAATTTCGTATTTGAAAGAGCCCTGTGCTTCCATATCTCGGCAGCCTCCCTATGGCCCGGAAAGTGCCACATTATGGCATACCTCCCTAAAATGTCATGTTAAATTCAGGTTACAAGTGTCTTCTCAGCAACTGGTGATCGGTAGGCAAAAATCGACAGTTTCACGCCGCCTATGACCCCGGCTGCAGTGGGCTGAATGCTTTGGCGGCGATTTGGCCAGTGAACCAGTCCTGAAAGGTTCGAGCTTCTTGACGGAGATTCGGACCCATAGGCCAAGCTAACGTGCCCACGTTCAGGCCGCGCGCCTGCAACGCTAGTTTGACCGCCCAAGGTGAAGGAAGGTTGTGGGCGCGCCGGATGAACTCATCCACATCGGTCTGCAAGGCTCGGGCTTTTTGGCTGTTTCCGGCCCGCAAGGCTTCGAATAGGGGCAGAATCAACTCCGGACAGGCGCTGGCAATTCCCGAGATGGCGCCCACCGCGCCGTGCTCGAAGGCTTCCAGAAGCAGGTCGTCGCTGCCAATCAGAAACGCCATCGGCGTTTGCGCGAGCGCGTGACGAATGGCCGCAAAGTTCCCCCTTTCCCCCGAGCTGTCTTTGAGGCCGATGATGTTCGGGACTGTAGCGATCAATTGCAGGATATTCGCAATACCCAGGTCGCGCGTGCACTGCGGAATGTGGTAGACCAACACCGGCAAGGGCAGGTCCGCGCTGACCTGCGCCATGAAGTCCACCAAATGTTCCTGCGCATAGGGCAGAAACGCGGGGGGAGGAAGCAGAAGGGCGATGGCCCCCGAATTAACCGCGGCGTGGGCCAACTGTTTGACTTGGCCAGCGTGTTCGCCACCCACCGCGCAGATCAGGCGCGCCCGCCCGTTTGTCCGGCGCGATACTCGGTCAAAAATCTCGACGCGATGCTCGACGCTGCAGGCAAGGTACTCGCTTGTGGCCCCACCCAGGCAGAACCCTCTCAGCCCGCGCTCGAGGCCAAAATCAACGAGCGCGTCGAGGCCCTGCCAATCCGGATCACCCCTTGATACAAAGGGAGTTGGCAAGGCTGCAAAAACGCCGGCGAGGTCGCGGGGAAGGTGCTTATCCATTAGGCGGAAGGAACTACGATCTGGCTTCGTCTGTACGCTTGCAGGCCCCATCAGCCGAGGTCGCAGCCCCAATCCAGAACAGCGCGCCTCGGTCGAATGATCGCTTACTCCTGGTAACAGGTCAATGAGAATCCTCCGCTCGTGCCAAAACTGGACCCATCTTGTGCGGAGAAACCACCAAATGACCGGTCTCATGGGGGAGAGACCTCAGCCGGTGCCCCGAGGTCCGACTGCCCGTCAAGCTGTTGATAGCGCCCGGTGATCACTCCGGGCAAGAAATCCTCTATCTGACTGGCAGCACAAGACATTAGTCCAAAACAATAAAACAATTACAACGCCGATTATGACGTTTGTCATGAGATTTAGCGGCAAAGGTCATCGACATGCAGGTCTTGCCACGGTAGCGTCAAAAGCCGGGCCAGGTGGCGCTAGGTCTTGTTTTGTGGGAAGGCGTATTCGACCCTTGTCCCGTAGCTCCTGCCGGACCCCACAAGCCTCGTGGCCAAGGTCCGTTCCAGTCGGCTCATGCTGGTTCTTCTAGGTTAGTTGATGCCTAAACCAAACCGAGCTTGTCTCTTTGTTTTCATGTTCGCGCTCGGAGTTTCGCTGATGCCGCCGATCTTCATGGCCGGCGCGGTTACGCACAGGCCCGGCAATCTGGGCGGCATCTGTGTCCAGTTGACCCGTCTACAGAATTCGCGCGATTCCGTCCGCGCGGAGCAGGCCGAAGTGCGGCCGGACTTGGTCATTGTCCAGGCGCGCGAGGTGCGACCCGGACCGTTCGCTGGTCGGTTCCCGCAAGGCAGCCGACTAGTAAGGTTAAACCCCTCCGACCGTTCTCCCCACAATCTGACACTCGGCTTTTTCGCGGCGGCCGATCCCCGCACCTCTTTCGACGGCCTGCGGTTGCTCTTCGCTGGAAAGAAATCGGTGGATTCAACTTGGCAGGTCTGGGAAATGAACGTTGACGGCTCGGGCGCCCGGCAAATCACTCACTGCGCCGACGATTGTTTGAAGCCCGCCTATCTGCCTCGGGAAGAAATTGTCTATACTGCGCTTCCCAAGGAGCAAGCGACTGGAAGCTCAAGGACTGGCTTGCCGGAAGGCGTCCCACTTCACGCCCCCGTTGGGTTGGGCGCAGGCTCCCAGCTTTGGGTCTGCAATGTGAACGGCTCCGATGCCCGCCAGATTACCTTCGGCCCGGGCGATTTCCAAGTGGAGACGGTTTTGCATAACGGCGTGATCCTGGCGACGGCGCGCTCGCCGCTGCTTCCTTCAAAAGGATCTCCCGCCGATCGCGAGCTTTACACGTTGCGGCCGGACGGCACGGCCCTCGCGACATTGCGCTGCGATCACCAGCATCCCGCGATTCGCAGCCAAGCGCGAGAACTCGACGACGGCGCGGTGGTCTTCGTGAAGACCTCGCTTGCCAGCGCGAACCTGGCCGGAGATTTGGCCTGGATTCGCCGCGGCGCATTGCATAATTCTCCGCTCACGGCGCCGCCCATTCTCGCTTCGTCACCGCAGCCCTTTGCCGCAGATAAGTTACTGATTGCGCGAGTATCCGCAAACAGCCCAGCGTCGGCGAAGAAGCTAACCCTCTACGCATTCGACGCGGACTCGGGCAAGTTTGAAGCGCCCATTTACAACGACCCCAAGCTCTCGTCGGTCGAGGCCGTGCCTGTCGCAGCGCACGAACCGCCACGAGGTTACTGGAGCACGTTGAATCCCGAGCTTCATAGGGGCTATTTCATTTGCCTCAACAGTTACCAAGCCGAGGGCCAACCCCACGGCAAAATCACTGCGAAGCTCGCGAAGCTTCGGGTCTTCACGCTCGATGCCGCAACCCAGAAGGAAAGCGTGCTGGGGGAAGCGCCCATCGAGGAAGACGGATCGTTCTACATCGCGGTGCCGCCCGACAAGTCGGTGAGGTTCGAAGTTCTGGACGCCGCAGGCCGCGTGGTTCGCGCGCAGCGAAGCTGGATCTGGGCGCGCTCGGGCGAGGAGCACGGTTGCGTGGGGTGCCACGAAGATCGCGCCGTGGCTCCGGAAAATCGCTGGCCCATGGCACTGCGCCGATTTGACACGCCCAGGCGCCTGGACTTGGCGAGCCGGCCAGTTGGGTCCGAATGAGGTTGCAATGAAGATGTTCGTTCGACAATTTCTGCTCGCGGCGGCGGCCGCCAGTTTGGTGTGGACCAACCTTCAGGCCCCGGCTCAGAGCCCCGCGCCCAAGAGTCCCCCGCCCTCTTCGCTGGTGACTTACGAGGATGTCACGGAGAAAGCCGGCATTCACTTCAAGCACTCGTTCGGCGAGCAGAAGCTCAGTTCGATCATGGAGGCCACCGGTTCCGGCTGCGCGTGGATCGACTACAACAATGATGGATTGCTCGACCTCTATGTCGTGAGCGGGCGCTATGTTGACGGCGTTACCAAGTTTTCCAAGCCCGAAGGCGAAGAGTCGACGAACCACCTCTACCGCAACAATGGCGACGGCACCTTTACCGACGTCACCACGCAGGCCGGCGTAGGCGGCAAGGGCTTCGGCATGGGCGTAACGGTAGGCGACTACGACAACGACGGCTATGAAGACATCTTCGTCACCAACTGGGGTTCGTCGATTCTTTACCACAACAACGGCAATGGAACCTTTACCGACGTGACGGCCAAAGCGGGCGTTGAGAACCCGCACTTCGGCACTGGTGCCGCCTGGATTGACTACGACCGCGACGGCAAGCTCGATTTGTTCGTCGGCAACTACTTGAAGTTCGATCCCAACGCCAAGCGCGAGTTTTTCACCGCCGACGCTTTCCCCGGCCCGCTCGATTACGAAGGAGACGCGAGCCGCCTGTTTCACAACAATGGCGACGGCACTTTCACGGACGTCTCCCACAAAGCCGGGATCGATAACCCGATGGGCCGCGCTATGGGAGTGACCGTCGGTGACTTCGACAACGATGGCTGGCCCGACATCTACATCGCCAACGACACGATGGAAAGCTACATGTACCACAACAATCACGACGGCACTTTCACCAACGTGGCGGCGGACGTGAACACGGCCTTTGGAGCCAATGGCGAAGCCACTTCCGCCATGAACCCGATCTTCGGAGATTACGACAACGACGGCTGGCAGGATCTGTTCGTCTCCGACATGCGCTATCACCGGCTGTTTCACAATCCGGGCGCCAAAGGTTTTTGGCTCGACACGACGGTGGAAACGGGCGTAGCCGCGGTATCCGGCCAATACGTGGCGTGGGGCGATGGCTTCTACGACTACGACAACGATGGGTGGAAAGATTTGTTCATCGTCAACGGCGGCCTGCACTGGCTGATTCCGATGGAGGATTCCCTGCTCCGCAATAACGGCGATTCGACGTTTACGGACGTGTCCTCGCTAGCGGGCGACTACTTCAAGACCAAGAAAGTCGGGCGCGGCGCTTGCTTCGGCGATTACGACAATGATGGATACATCGACGCCTTCATCGTGACCCTCGGCGGCAAGGGGATTCTGCTACACGCGAAGCCCCCTGCCTCCGGGCCGCGAAATCACTGGTTAACGATTAAGCTGATCGGAACCAAGAGCAACCACGACGGGTACGGAGCGCGCCTGGAAGCCATCGCCGGCGATTTGCACCAGTACATCGAAGCGCCCTCGGAAAACGGTTACCTCTCTCAGGGAGACCCGCGCCCACACTTCGGTCTGGCCCAGCATGCCTCTGTGGACAAGCTCATCATTCATTGGCCAAGCGGGACCGAGCAAGTGCTTTCAAACGTCAAGGCGGATCAGATTTTGAGCGTGAGAGAACCAAGCTCTGACCCGGCAGCGGGAAGATAAGACCAATGATGCGTTACGCGCGTTTGATGAGGTACGAGGAAAACTTCAATACAGCGGCGGGCCACGACTAGACGAAAGATTCACCACAGAGACACGGAGAGCACAGAGAAATGCGGACCAGAAGTAAAGATCAAAATCAAATGAACGGCACTCCCCGCCCGAATAGAGTAGTTCCTCTCCGTGCTCTCCGTGTCTCTGTGGTGAATTTCTTTCCGGGATTTGAGGGCATTGCCCGATGACTGAGCGAGAGCGGATGAACGGCATAACGGAAAGCATCATTGGCGCGGCGATCCAAGTCCACCGCGCTCTCGGACCGGGTTTGCTGGAATCTGCGCACCAGGCTTGTCTGGCACACGAACTGACGAAGCGCGATCTGAGGGTAGAGATTCAGAAGCCATTACCCCTCGTTTACGAACAGGTCAAGCTGGACTGCGGGTACAGGATCGATCTCCTTGTAGAAGGAGAAGTCGTGGTTGAAATCAAGTCCGTGGATGGGGTGGCGCCGGTGCACGAGGCCCAAGTCATTACTTACCTGAAGCTTTCGGGATGCAAGCTCGGATTGTTGATCAATTTCAACGTGCCAGCACTAAAGGACGGCATACATCGGTTCATAAATGGTAGCTTATAAAAGGATTCACCACAGAGACACAGAGAGCACAGAGAGCGGAACAGCCCGAGGATCTCTTCTCCGTGACCTCTGTGTCTCTGTGGTGAATCTTTTCCAAACGTCCGGGAATAATGTAGCGATAAGTGCTGGCAACTGCCGCCCGAGAAAGTCGGTACTCATCGCAGGCAGTTTCTTGCTAGCGACATTCTTGCTCGCGACCCGGATTCCCTCCCCGCAAGCCGCGCCGCTAAACCTGCAAGCTTCCGAGCCCAATGAACCATCCTATTTAACCCCGGTCGAGATAAAGCTCTCCGCCGACGGCAAAAAACTGTACGTGGTCTGCGAAGACGGCGATGCGGTGATGGTGGTTGACACCCGAACCAAGCAAGTGGTGGCGAAAGCCACAGTCGGCCACAAGCCCAAGGGGTTGGCGATTTCCCCCGACGGCAAGACCCTTTACGTTTCCAACGAGTGGAGCGACACGGTCACCGAAGTGGACGCGGCGACGTTTGCGGTGAAGCGCACTCTCAATACCGGCTGGGGACCGGTGGGCCTGGTTACCGACCGCTCCGGCAAGACGCTTTACGTGGCCAACAGCATCGCCGACAGCGTCTCGTTAATTGACCTCGCCTCGGGCGCCGAAATCAAGCGGTTCGTCACTCATCGATATCCGGAGCAGATGGTGCTTTCGCGCGACGGCCGTCGCGTTTACGTTGCCAACATCCTGCCGCACCTGGGGCCTTACGATCAGCCGCCAGTTTCCGAATTGCTCGCGCTCGACACAACCAAGCAGGTGGTGGCAGAACGCATTTTGATTCCCGGAACCATCGAACTGCGCCACATCGCCGAAGCGCCGCTCACGGTCACGTCGATCGCCGCGCAGAGAGTCGGCGGTCAGGGACCACCGCTACAGGCCGGAGACCTGCTGGTCCCGTTGATGCGGCCCAAGAACCTCGGCCCGCTCATTCAGGTCCCGCAAGGATGGATGATGACCCACGGCATGGCGGTGATCCGTCCTGCCGCGAGCACGACGGCTGGCGAACCGCAATCGAAGGTGACCCAAGTCGTGCTCGACGATATCGACTATTACTTTGCCACTAACGCCGGTGTGGCTTTTTCACCCGACGGCCGCCGCGCGGTGGTAACTTCCGCTGACGCCGACATCGTTTCCATTTTTGATACGGGTCGTTTGGCGCACCGCCTGGGGCAAATTCCTGCGGAAGAAATTGCCAACCGCCTCGATTCTGCCGCCACTTTCGTGGTCAAACGGCTGCCCACCGGCCACAATCCAACGTCGGTGGCCGTCTCACCCGACAGCCGCTGGGCGTACGTCACCAATCGCCTGGACGATTCCGTGACCGTGGTGGACCTCGTTCAAGCGAAGGTTTCCTCCACAATCGACTTGGGCGGACCCACGGAAATCACGCAAATGCGGCGCGGCGAGCAGATGTTTCATGCTGCGAAGTATTGCTTTCAGGGCCAATTCGCCTGCGGCACATGCCACCCCAACTCGCACCTCGATGGATTGGCGTGGAATATTGAGACTCCGCAACTGGGTCGCGACCGCGTGGCCAATCGCACGCTGCGGGGGATTCGTGAAACGGCGCCCTACAAATGGAATGGCAAGAACGCCGACCTCGCCACGCAATGCGGCCCCCGCATCGCCAAGTATTTTTTCCGCTCGGAGGGCTTCAACTCCGAGGAGTTGGGAGCGCTGCTCACCTACTTGAATAACATTCCGCTCGCGCCCAACCGGCATATCGCGCCCGACGGACAGTTAACGGAAGCGCAGGAGCGCGGAAAGGCCATTTTTTTCCGCCAAGCCACCAATAATGGGCGCCCGATTCCCATGCAGAACCGATGCGACACGTGCCATCCGGCGGAGACGCACTACACCGCTCGCTATAGCACGGACGTGAAGTCGGCAACGAAGTACGACACCGCCGGATTGTTTGACATTCCCCAGCTCGACCGAGTCTACGAAGACGCGCCCTACCTGCACAATGGCGAGGCGCTGACGCTGGAGGAAATCTGGACGGTCTACAACAATCAGGACACGCACGGAGTCACGTCGGATATGAGCAAGGAACAGCTTAATGACCTTATTGAGTTCCTGAAGACGCTTTGACGATTTTGGATTTTGGATTGGAAACTCGCGATTGATGATTTGCGATTGATGATTTCCGATTGGTGATTAGCGATTTGGAATTGGCAATTTTGGTTTTTGAATTTTGAATCTTGAATTTTGGATCTCAGATCAGCGGTTGGCCGTGACCGGAAGCAAAGTACAAGTCAAAAGGCAAAGTGCAAAAGTCAAAAGTAGAGGACGGACGGCAATGACTCAAGAGAATCTCGATTCCACGCATCGGGGAGAGCAATCTACCAAGGGAAAAGGGAAGCACGTCGCACACAGCAGGCCCAATACGTGCTTCCCCGTGTCCCGTATCCCGTGTCCCGTATCCCGTCTTTCCCTTTTGCCCTTTGCCTTTTGCCTTTTGACTTGCACTTCCTCGTTAGCCGCGGAAAAACCGCACCTTATTACCCAGTGGGAAAACTTTACCACCGCGAATGGCATGCCAGATGCCAAGGTCTTTTGTGTCGCTGTGGATGGAAACCGTGTGTGGGCAGGCACCGAGGACGGCTTGGTGATGATCGAAAACGGCAAAGTGCAGAAGGTTTATAAGCCCGAGGACGGGTTGGCGCACCGGGTGGTGATGAGCGTCGCCGTGGATCACGAAACCGGCGACCTCTGGATCGCCACATTTGGCGGCGTCAACCACCTCTCCGGCGGCCATTTTGAGAACTTCGCCAACCTGACCAGCGGGCTGCTCAATGACATCTGTTACGGAATCGCTGTCCAAGGCAAGTTCATTTGGGTAACCACGACGGCGGGCATCAGCCGCTACAACAAGGACACCGGCGAGTGGACGGACTGGAGTGAAAAGAATGCGCCGTTCCACGAACCCTGGACTTACGGCGTGGTCCCCGCCCCGGAACTTGGTAAGGTATACTTCGCCATGTGGGGCGGTGGCCTGATTGAGTATGACGACAAACAGGGTTACATGAAGGCTTACACCAAACCCGACGAGGAAATGGAACTGGTGTTGTTCAAGAACCAGGGCCTCATCCACATCATCGTTTCCGGAGTCGCCTGGAATCATGAAAACAAGATGGTCTGGGCGTCCACGTATTTCGGCTTGAGCGGCTATGACGGCCGCAACTGGCATAACTATTTGACCAAAGACAGCGGCCTCGCGTCCGACTTCATCAACTCTCCCAAGACTCGCGGGAACGAGGTGTGGGCCTGCACGGATAAGGGGCTCAGCATGCTAGATTACTCGACCAACACCTGGGTCACCTACCGGCCAAGCAAACAG
This sequence comes from uncultured Acidobacteriota bacterium, assembly GCA_964501985.1. Classification (GTDB taxonomy): domain Bacteria; phylum Acidobacteriota; class Terriglobia; order UBA7540; family UBA7540; genus Bog-366. The sequence goes on from CAZCVY010000108.1 coordinate 15,292, forward strand.
CCCAACGCCGCCCCAGGCGCAAGCGCGGCACACGCCGCCCTAAAGGGCGGTAGCATATCCTCCGCGCCCCACGGCGAAATCGAAATTACCTGGCCTGACAACAATAAGGAAAAGTTTTCAACCCCCACGGCCCTCGCGCACAACTACATCCTGAGCATGGATTTTCAGGGTGAGGACATCTGGGTGGCCACAGCCCTGGGGCTGAGCCACGGAATTCATCAACTTCAAAAGGAGACTCAACTCTATGCCAACGCAAGAAACGCTCGAACAACCGCAGACGGCACACCAAGCCATTCCCAAAAAGGCAATTAGTGCGCCGGAGACCCTGAACGAAGCCTATCATTATCCCAAGCCGTCGTCGTTCTCGCGTGGACTGCGGTTGGACATCAAAGGCATTACGATCCTGCTGATCTCGGGTACGGCCAGCGTGGACGAGTACGGAAACTCCATCCACATCGGCGACTTCCGCGCCCAGACCTGGCGGACGTACGAAAACATCACGAAGTTGCTAAAGGCCGAGGGCGCCACCTGGAAAGACATTGTCCGCACCACCTGCTACCTGCGCGATATCGAACGCGACTACGAAGCCTTTAACGAGATTCGGACGCTGTTTTTCAAGGAGCAGGGGCTCGACCCGCTGCCGGCCTCGACCGGCATCCAGGCAATTCTCTGCCGCCCGGACCTGCTGATTGAGATGGAAGCGATGGCGATTTTCGAGTCGGACAAAGGCAGGGGTTAGGGATCAGGATTTAGGGCCAGTGGCGAGGGAACGGGATTGCTGCTGGCTCGCGGCGTGGTTTGACGTCGTAGCGGCGAGTTCACCTCGCCATGGCGCGGCGCGAAGCCGCCGCGCCATCGAGCCGGTGGCTGATAGCTGAACGCTGATAGCTGACAGCTCGAACGGAGTGACCATGAAAATCACCGGACAACTTACTATCGAGGACCTTCCGCGGATCTGCCCCCGACTCTGCCGCCAAACCAACCCGCAATACGGCGAGGACCAGACTCGCGTTGTGGAAGTGGGCGGCGTGCGATTCGGCAACGGTCGCCCGATTGTGATTGGCGGGCCGTGCGCGGTGGAGAACCACGACCAGACGATGTCCGTGGCCCGGGCAGTGAAACGTGCCGGGGGCGACATGCTGCGTGGGGGGGCGTACAAACCTCGCACCTCGCCGCACGATTTCCAGGGCACTGGAGTCGAGGGACTCTGCATCCTCCGCATCGCGCGCGAGGAAACCGGTCTGCCCATCGTCACGGAAGTTATGGACACGCGCATGGTGGAGCAGGTGGCCGGCTACGCCGACATGCTCCAAATCGGTTCGCGCAACATGCAGAACTATTCGCTTCTGGCGGAAGTGGGGCGCTCGGGAAAACCCGTACTGCTGAAGCGCGGCATGGCGGCGAGCCTGTGCGAGTGGCTGGGCGCGGCCGAATACATCGCCAAACAGGGGAACCTCAACATTGTTCTCTGCGAGCGCGGCATCAAGGCATTCGCGGCCGGAGAGTACTCGCGCTTCATCCTCGATTTGAATGTCATCCCCGCCGTGCTGGCGAACACCTTTCTGCCCGTAATCGTCGATCCGAGCCACGCCACGGGAGTGGCGTCCATGGTCGAGCCCGCCAGCCGGGCGGCGCTGGAGTTCGGCAGCCATGGGCTAATGATCGAAGTGGCCGACTTCGCAATCGGACGCCCCCGGTGCGACGCCGATCAGGCCATCGACGGCGAAACTCTCGCTCGCATCGTCAAGTTCGCCCGCAGCCATCACGAGCGCATGTTGTTCGCAGAGGCCGCGGCGTGAGAGGTTGAGCGCGGTCCGAGTCGCAAACCAGAAAGAGCTTCACCACAGAGACACGGAGGTCACAGAGAAAAGAACCTCTGCTGGTGCGGATAGTGGTAACGACTCACTGGTTTTCTGACCTCTGTCCTTTCTGCCTTTCTCCGTGACCTCCGTGTCTCTGTGGTGAATCTTTGCGTCGTTGAATTGAACGAACCAGTGGAACCCGACCTCGCCCGAGGGTTTCACGATTCGGGACCGAGGAAGAAGTTATGAACAGGCCAATCTTATCCACACTCCTTCTGTTTGCCGTTGTCGTTCCCGTCGCGGCGCAATATAAAGACCCTGACGAAACACCAAAAGACGCCGTGGTGAAGCGCGACGAAACGGTCAAGCCGGAAGGCCGGTATGCCAACATGCCGGATGAAGCCGTGCCTTACCGCCGCTTCACCAAACCCTACTACGACTGGTTTACGCGTGAAGACACCATCCAATACAACGGCGCGGCCGACCAGCGTCCGGACGGCAATCTCTCCCAACTGAATGAAATTGCTATCGGCTTCATGAGCCCTATCGAGAACAATCCTGAATCGATGTTTGGCCTTCCCGAACTCCACGGCGCGCAATTGGCCATCGAAGAAGCGAATGCGCGCGGCGGATTCAAAGGGAAGCCCTACGCGCTGAAGATTCACAACGAGTCGGCGTTGTGGGGAGCGTCTTCCACCGAACTTGTGAAGATGCGCTTTAACGAAAACTGTTGGGCCATGCTCGGCTGCGTCGACGGGCAGAACTGCCACATCACCCTGCGCGTGGCTCTGAAACTGGAAGTTCCCATCATCGACGTGGGCACGACGGACCCCACCGTCACCGAAACACGAATTCCCTGGCTACTCCACAACTTCCCCGACGACCGCCAGCAGGGCTATACGCTGGCCGATTACGTTTTCAAGAACCTCAAACTGAAACGCATCGGCGTGCTGCGCACCCAGACGCGGTACGCGCGCATCGGCGTGGGAAAATTCAACGACGAAGCTCGCCGCATGGGCCGCCAACCGATCCTGGAAGTCAAGTTCGAGCGCGGCGACAAAGACTTTTCGCACCAACTCAGCATGTTGAGGGACGCGAAGGTTGAAGGGTTGGTGATTTGGGGAGAGGCGGAAGAAGCCGGCCTGATCCTGAAACAGATGCGCGAATTGGGTATGACCCAACCAGTATTTGGCGGCAGCCGCTTGGCGTATCCCGGGTTGCTCGAGATCGCAGGACCGGCGGCGGAAGGGTTGGTCGTTACTTCCGCGCTCGACCCCACTCGCACGGACCCCAAATGGGTGGCCTTCCGCGATGCCTACGGCCAAAAGTTTAACGAAGAGCCGATTGACTACGCGGCTTCGGCATACGACGGCATGAACATACTGATCGCCGCCATCGAGAAAACCGGCCTCAACCGCGGACGCATCATGGATGTACTGCGCGACTACCAGATGAAAACTTACCAGGGAGTGGCAGGCACGGATTACTTTGACCACACGCTCAACAACATCTCGCCCGTTACCATGGCGCGCGTGAAGGATGGGAAGTTCGAGTATTGGCTCGCGCCGCGACAGAGCGGACACGAGGGAGCCGCGCACAGCGGAGGCAGGTAAGCGGAGAAGCAAGTCAAAAGGCAAAACGCAAAAGTCAAAAGGCAAAAGTTCAGGACCGCATTGATTCAAATCTGTTTTGGTTCCGACCTTCGAAGATCACAAGTTGAGAGGGGAAAACCGCCACTTTTGCCTTTTGACTTTTGCGTTTTGCCTTTTGACTTGTTCTTCCGCCGAGTGACTGCGCTCGGTCTTCTCGTCCCGTTCCTGGGGCTCATCGGCATGGGTTCCTTCCCTGCTCTGGGCTTTGCCCAGGCGCCTCACACTGCACCTTACGCTGCCATCGACCGCAATGCCGTCAGCTACAACGGCCCGGGGCGCGAGGCCGCGCATGATTTGCCGGGACCCGAGCTTCGCCTCGGGTTGCTCGCCCCGCTCGCCGGTCCGCGGCAGGCCGAGGGCGAGGAATTGCGCCGAGCCGCGGAAATGGCGATCGAAGAAGAAAACGCCGCTTCCCTGCCCGGCGGTCTTCGCCTGACGCTGGCCGTGCGCGATGAGACAGGGCCGTGGGGCCGCGCATCGAGCGAGATTGTTCACTTGGTATTTGACGATCAGGCCTTGGCGCTCATCACGTCTACGGACGGAGGCACGGCACACCTGGCCGAACAAGTGGCCAACAAAATCGGCGTGCCCATCCTGACCCTTTCCAGCGACACCACCACGACCGAAATCAATTTGCCATGGCTCTTCCGCATGGGCTCGACGGATGCCATGCAGGCTCAGACTTTCGCGCGGAACATATACCAGAATCAAAAACTCCAACGCGTCGCGCTACTCACCCAGGACGACCACGACGGCCGCGCCGGCGGCCAGGAATTTGAGAAAGCTGCGCGAGAATTGAACGCGCCCCCGCCACAACAAATCATTGTAGAGCCCGACAAGCTGGCAGGGGATGAGTTACGCAAAACTGTGGAGGGCGTGCAAGCAATCGTAATCTGGACCGACGCCCCAACGGCCAGTTTGCTCATAGCACGTCTGCGGGAGGACTTGCCGACTGCGCCGCTCTACCTGTCCCGCAAGGCCGCGCAAGGCGATTGGAGCAATGCCCCTCAGCCTCACTGCCGGGCATGCGCCAGCGAAGATCCGGAAATCTGGACAACGGAGGCTTCCGCCGGTCGTTCCACGCTCCACGAGGCCTTCGCCCAGCGCTACCAGCAGCGCTTCGGCGTTGAGCCCGGAATCGGCGCAGCCCAGGCCTACGACGCCATCCGCGTGGTCGCCCAATCGCTCCGCCAGTCCGGCCCCAACCGCGCACGACTGCGCGACGCGATGGCCGAAATTACTTCGTTCTCCGGAGCGTCAGGAATCATCTCCTTCGACCACGCCGGGAACGACACCTCGCAAATCACGCTTGTGAGACTTCAATGATTCCCGCGAGCGAGCTTTCATCCCATTGACGGTCGGGCAAGTATTCTTGGCAGCACTTGAGACGTAGGAGCGGCGTTTTTAGCGGTAAACTTCGCGACGATGTCCAATCTCAAAGATGCTCACTTCGTGTGCATCGTCGTCAATTTTATACAGGATGCGATATTGCCCGACTCGTACTCTCCATCCTTCGTGTAACTTCCCTCGAAGTCGCTTTGTCCCGGCTGGGCGCGGGGTACCGGCCAAGTCGACGATTGCCTTGTCCAATCTTTCGATAACAGCCTTCGGGAGAGATTCGAGTTGCTTGGCGGCGCGAGGATCAATCAGTACACGGTAATTCACAATTTCCCGGCCTGCTTTAAGCGCTTCCGGACGGTGTCATAGGAAATGAGTTTCTTCGAGCTTTGCGCGGCGCGGTCGAGTGTCAGGGTGTCCTCGAGGTCCTCAATACGCCGCAACAGTCGGTGATAATCAGCCACATCGAGGATGACTCCTCGTCTTCGACCGTCAGGCCCAACGATAAAACGTGGGCTGCCTTGTATCATGTCCCTAATCATATCACACGCCACCCAGCTCGGTCTCTCGCTGGAAAGTCCCTCGTAATACGCGCCCGAAGCGTCTGAATGCCTTTCGCATATCGCCCTAGTCCGGCACTTTTGCCTTTTGACTTTTGCACTTTGCCTTTTGCCTTTCCTTTACCGCTCGCCCCTCACTTCGCCTCTTTCCAATTCTGTCCCACTCCCAGGTCGACTCTCAGTGGCACGCGCATGGCATAGGCGCCTTCCATCTCTTGGCGCACGATTTCCTTCGCCCGGTCGAGTTCCGGCTCCGGCGCTTCAAAAACCAGTTCATCGTGTACCGTCAGGATCATGCGCGTCTGCATTTTTTCCCTTTCCAGGCGCAACTGGGTCTTCACCATCGCGAGTTTCATCAAATCGGCAGCCGTACCTTGGAGGGGCGTGTTCATCGCCTCGCGCTCGGCACGATTCCGCGCTTGCACGTCGGCGCTGCTGATCTCGGGAATGGGCCGCAGCCGACCGAAGGCCGTGCGCACGCGGCCGGTAGTGCGGGCTTGCTCCACGAGGCCGTCGAGATAAACTTTCACCTTGCTGTAGCGCGCAAAGTAGGTGTCGATGTATCGCTGCGCCTCGGTGCGGCTGGTGCCCGTGCGCTCGGCCAATCCAAACGAACTGAGCCCGTAGATCACTCCATAGTTGATGGCTTTGGCCATGCGCCGATGCTCGTGGTTCTGGAGTGCGGCCGGCACACCAAAGATTTCCTGCGCCGTGCGCGCGTGGATGTCCTCGTTGCGGGTGAAGGCTTCGATCAGCAGCGGGTCCTGGGAAAGATGGGCGAGCACGCGCAATTCAATTTGCGAATAGTCCGCGGAGATCATCGTGCACCCGGGGTCAGCAACGAAGGCCGAGCGGATGCGCACTCCAAATTCATCG
>CAZCVY010000109.1:0-8619 GCA_964501985.1 uncultured Acidobacteriota bacterium
CAATGTACCAGAGCCCAGATATTTAAGCTATGTAAACTTTGTAAAATCCCGCAGGCTTTTAATTTTTTCACACGTTCCAGGTACCCTTTCCGTGTGTCGGCCGAGAAAGGGTGTCTTTCGCGGGGCGCCACGGCTTCCTGAGGATGGTTTCCAATCCGAATTGGGTCACCGCCTTCGCCACCCATTTCTCCTAACCATACGGTCGACTCCTCTTGTCTCGTGCCAGAAAAAACATAAGCTGCGGAATTTACGGCGCCTGGTTCGCTGCCTGCTTTCCTGGAGACACATCGTATTCCGGGTGAGGCACTCCGATAACCCACTTATCGAACCAGCCCACGATATGGTCAAGCCGCTCGATGCGATGCCAGGGCTCTCCCGAGCGGGAGAGCTCGTGAGTCTCGCGGGGAAAGACCACCATGGCCGTTGGGCGTTTCAGAAACTTGAGTGCGCGGAACAACTGTTCCCCACCGGAATCCTGCGGAGTGCGATAGTCGGCTTCGCCCAGCACAAATAAGACCGGGGTGTGGACATTGGTCACAAAGGTTATGGCCGAGCGATTGGCATAGTCTTGCGGGTCTTCAAACGGGGGAGCTTTGAACCAACTGGGCTGAAAGAGCGTGAAGTCGGCGGTGTACCACCACGACGCCCAGTTGGAGATGTCGCGCTGCGATACGGCCGCGGCGAAGCGATCCGTATGCGTGATGGTCCAGTCCGTTAATACGCCGCCGCCGCTTCCGCCCGTCACGGCGAGTTTCTTCGGATCGACGTAGCCGCGCTTGAGGACCTCGTCCACTCCCGCCATCAGGTCGCGGTAGTCGTCACCCGGATAGTGGTACTGAATGATATTGCCGAAATCCTGCCCGTAGCTGGTGGAGCCGCGCGGGTTGACGTATAGAACGACATAGCCCTTGGCCGCCATCCATTGAAACTCGTGATCAAAAACCCAGCCGTAAGCGGAATGCGGCCCGCCGTGAATGTTCAGGATGAGCGGGTAGGTCTTTTTCGGGTCAAAGTCGGGCGGCTTTTGAATCCATCCCTGAATGCGTTTGCCATCGAAGCTGGAGTAATCGATCTCCTCCGGCGCCGTCAGGTTGAGCTGCGACCAAAGCTTGCCATTGAAGTCAGTGATGCGGGTTTGAGTGCCATCGGCCGCAACCGTGAACAGATCGCCAATCATCACGGGCGTGGAGACGAGCGCAACGATGGTATGGGCGTCCGGGGTCGCGGCGAAATCGAGTACGGCCTCGTCGCCGCGCGTGATCTCGGTTACGGCGCCGGATTGCGCATCCACTCGGACCAGGGGCGTGCGTCCCTGCTTCTCGGACGAGTCAAGCAGCCAGCGGCCGTCGGGCGTCCAGTAAAGCGAGCGCCCGTGGCCACCGCGCGGAGCCGCATTATCGCCCGCGACGGAGCCGCCCATGTCGAAGTCATAATCGACGGTCAAGTTCTTCGGTTGAGCGTTGGGAGCCGCATCCATGACCCACAAATCGGGCTGCGAGTAGGAGCGAACCGGCTGCGTGACCGAGCCGTGGAAGGCAAACTTGCGGCCATCCGGGCTGAGGACCAGGTCGCTGATGCCCATGGGAATGGTCGCGAGCTTTACCGGGCCTCCACCCGCCGAGGGGACGGCGTAAATTTCCGTGCTCGGGAGTTCGTAGTACGGCTCCTCAATTTGGCGGGTTAGATAGTACACTCGCGAGCTGTCGTGGCTCCAGAGGGGTTCGCGCTCGTCAAAATCGCCGCTGGTAAGCTGCACGGGCTTGGGGAGTTCCTCGGAGGTTCTCGGGACATCCAGCACCCAAATGTGCGAGTGGCGCTTGGGGTCAAGATAGCCCGCGTCATTACTTCGATAGACCGCGCGGCTGATGATGCGGACGTCGGACTCGTGTTCACTCTCCGGATCCGCTGGTTTGCCTTGAGCGGTAGCCTTGCCGCCTTCAGGCTCCTTGGTCTCGCTTTTCTTCATGGGAGCCTTCTTGCGTTGGGCCTTTTCCATATCCTCCGCAGTCGTCGAGCTCAGAAATGCGATGCGCCTGCTGTCGGGCGACCAGACCGGGTCCCCCGCCCCTTTCGGGAGGTCGGTGATGATCCACGCTTCCCCGCCCGCGAGTGACAGCATGGCGATTTGCGCGGGCTTGGGCTTGCCGGTTTCGTCTTTGTCACCACCGCGGACGAAGGCGATATGCTTGCCGTCCGGCGACCACCGCGGCTGCGCGTCGTGCTTGCCGTTGGTCAACCGTACGGGTGGTTCGCTGCCCGAAGTGGCGGCCATCCAGATGGAGGATTCGTAACCAGTGCGCTTCTCGTCGACGTTGACGCGGGTGAAGACGACGTGCGTGCCGTCAAATGAGAGCTGGGGATTGGCAATCCAGACGAAATCAAAAAGGTCTTTTTCGGTAATGGCACGCTTCTCGGCGCCGCTGGACGGCTGCGAAATTTGTGCCGTGAATGACGTAACCATTGTCAGGGTGACGATCACCACAGCGAAGCGAGATCTCATGCACATCCTCCTGTCATATCGCGGGGAAGCGGTCATTATGACCCTGCGGGTGCTGGGGGTCAATCTAGAGCAAGGAAAGCCGATGTGATGCTACAATGTATCACATGAAAAAAGCCACGGTGCGAGACTTACGTTATCGGTTCCGGGAAGTGGAGAGCCTGCTCGGGGCGCGTGAGGAGATTCTGATCACGAAGCGCAAGAGAGTCGTTGGCAAGCTCGTTCCCTCGCCGCCGGCTTTTCCGCCGCGCCTCCCGGACTTTCTCGCGCGCTTGAAAGAAATCTACAAGAACAAGCCCAGCAAGGTGACCGGGGCGGAACTCATCGCCCGGGAGCGAGGGCGCTATTGAGCGCGTACGCCGATACGAGTTTCCTCGTTTCACTTTATGTGCTGGATGGGAACTCCTCCCGCGCTGCAGGGCGGATCAAATCCGCCCGCTTACCCCTATTGCTCACCCTCTTCAATGAAGTCGAAATCACGAACGCTTTCTATCTTCGGCTTTTTCGGAAGGAGATTGATCCTTCACAGATCAGGGCGGCACAAGTTCTATTTCAGGAGGACATCGAGAATGGAGTATTCGAGGTCATGCCCTTGTCCTCTGCAGTTTTCGACAGGGCCAAACGGCTTGCGGAGAAACACACCGTGCGTCTGGGAACGAGGACACTCGACGTTTTGCATGTTGCCTCCGCCCTGGTCTTGAAAGCGGACACTTTTTATACGTTCGACGTCAATCAGGGAAAACTCGCCAAAGCTGAAGGCTTGGCGGTGCCATAGCGCGCGATCTTTTGTGCCCGCCCGCCGACGAATCGAAATCTCGATTCTTTGGTGACTGCAGTTCCGAAGGGACCGGCAAACCACATCTCACTGCCGCTCTAAAGCTCCGCGCCGTACGATGCAGTTTTCTCGCCATGCGGTCAATTAGTCTACTACTACAGATATCACTATTGACTTTGATGAGGATAGCAGTACCATTTTGCCGCGAAATCTGCTCGGGAGGTTTCTTATGAACGAGGCGAGTGGTTCTGCGAGGACCGGCACTTTCATTCTGGCCATTTTGGCGATGGTGGGATTCGCGGCATCGCCGGCGCGGCCGCAGCAGATGTCCAACATCGACCGCGGCCGAATGGAGGACATGTTAAAGAACGTCTCCGACGATATACAAAAACATTACTACGATAAGACTTTCCATGGCTTGGATTGGAATGCGGTGGTGCGCGAGACCAAGGACAAAATCAGCAAGGAAAATTCCCTGAACATGTCCATGGCCCACATCGCCGCGGCGCTTGTGGCGCTCAACGACTCGCACACTTTCCTGCTTCCACCACCCCGCCCGTTCAAGCACGACTACGGCTTCCGCATGTTGATGGTCGGCGACGCCTGCTACGTCGCTCGCGTCCGGCCCGGCACCGACGCCGAGGGCAAGGGCTTGAGGCGCGGCGACCAGATTCTGAGCTTTGACGGTAATCGCCCTACCCGGGAGATCATGTGGAAAATCGATTACCGGTACAGAATCTTGCGCCCGCAGCCCGATGTGCAGCTCGCGATTCGCCAGCCGGACGGCCAGCAGGGCCAGGTGGATGTAGCGGCAAAGTTCAAAGAAACTGCGCGCATGGTCGATTTGACAAACGGTAATAACTTTTGGGACATGATCCGCGAGGATGAAGCCGACACTCATTTGATGCGCCTGCAAACCAAGGAATTGGGCGACCCGCTGATGGTCGTGAAACTGCCGGAATTTATGTTCGACCAGGAAGAGATTGATAAGATGATTGGCAAGGCGCGCAAACACCAGGCTCTCATCCTCGACCTGCGGGGAAACCCCGGCGGCGCGGTGGAAACGCTGAAATACCTTCTGGGAAACATTTTCCCCGATGACGTCAAGATCGCGGATCGAGTGGGCCGGAGAGAGATGAAGCCCGAGGTGGCCAAAGGCCGGGGCGACCACGCATTTGCGGGTAAGCTCGTGGTGCTCATCGATTCCCAGTCAGCCTCGGCGGCCGAACTGTTCGCCCGCGTGGTTCAACTGCAAAAGCGCGGCACCGTGATCGGCGATCGCTCCTCCGGCAGCGTGATGGAAGCGAGACACTATGATCACAAACTTGGCGCAGAAACGATCGTTCCATATGGCGTGTCCGTCACCGAGTCCGACTTGATTATGGGCGATGGAAAAAGCCTGGAACACGTCGGGGTCACACCCGATGAACTCGACCTTCCAACAGCGGCCGACATGGCAGGTGGACGCGATCCGGTGCTTGCCCACGCCGCGGACCTGCTGGGCGTGAAGTTGAGCCCGGAGGACGCCGGGAGATTCTTTCCCTTAGAGTGGCCGAGGGATAATTGACACTTCGTAGGGGCAGGCCTCGTGCATGGAGAAAAGAAAAAAATTCACCACAGAGACACAGAGGACACGGAGAAAAGACGCAAACGAGGCCCGAAGGGCAACAATCTAAGGAACCGTAACCTCTATTCCCCACACGCTGGAGTTACTCTCTCTGTGATCTCCGTGCCTCCGTGGTGAATCTTTTCTTCGCGCCTCGAATCTTATCCCAGCGCTACTGCCCGCAAAGGGTATCCCACGGTTGGGGTATTGCTGCGGTGATGGGCTACTGGCCGGGCTTCATTCCGCCGCGAGCGCTTCATCGATAGCGTCAACCAGATATTCGTAGTCGAACGGCGCATCGTGGCGGCGGCCATCGATGAAAAAGGTTGGCGTGCCATTCACGCCGCTGCGAACTCCACCGCTAAAATCCGTCCGGACCCTCGCCTTGAATTTCCCTTCTTCCAACGCGACGCGCAACTCCGTCGGGGGGAGTTCCAGTTCCTGCGCGAGGGCGAGATACAGTTCACCACTCAAGCTGGCCTGATTTTCGAACAGCAGGTCGTGCATTTCCCAAAACTTCCCATGCGCGGCCGCAAACTCGGCTGCCTCCGCCGCGGACTCGGCGTTAGCGTGCATTTCACTCAGCGGAAAGTTCCGGAAGACAAAGCGCAGGCGCTTGCCAAAGTGCTTCTGAATCCGTTTGACGATCGGATATGCACGGCCGCAATGGGGGCATTCATAATCCCCATACTCGACCAGCGTGCATGCGGCGTCAGCTTCTCCCTGGCTGTGATCCGAGGGGCCAACAGGGACTTTGAGAGTGCTCATGAAATGCTCCTATTTTGGCAATTTGTCGAGGGCCTCGAGAATACCATCCGCGCCGGGGTTCACCGCAATCGGCGACACATAGCTCCACCGGATGATTCCGTTCTTGTCGATAACCAAAAGAGCTCGTTCACAAACGCCGTCCGCTTTCCGATAGACGCCGTACGTTTGCGCGACAGCTCCCTTGGGCTCGAAATCCGCAAGGAGGGGAAAGTGCAGATGCCGGTCTTTGGCAAATGCTTCGTGGCACCAGACGCCGTCCACCGATATCCCCAAGATCTGGGCTTCGTATTTTTGAAACTCGGAATGAATTTCGTTGTACAGCGCCATTTGATCGCCGCAAACGGGGCTCCAGTCCGCCGGATAGAACGCCAGGATCACGGGCTTGCCGCGCAATTCGCTGAGAGAGAGATTTTGATCGGGAGTGACATGAAGCGTAAAATCCGGCGCCGGAGTTCCCGGGCCTAAAATCGCAGACATAGCATCCTCCATTCCATGTGTGGATCCGATGTTGCGCCGAGGTTCCGCCCGGCACGTACGTCGTGGGGGCGGCCCTCGTGCCTACCCACCGGGGCCGAATCCGCGCGTTTCGGGTACCCACAAGGGGTACACCTACGTCTCCATTCTGAGTTGCCTGACCAACAATTAAAGCATTCTCGAGGGCGTCATGCCAAATCAAATTTGGAACCCAGCCGCCTGCTTGCGCACGGAAGAATCAGCGCGGCCCGAACTCCCGGTGACTGCGTGCGAACGCCCGTGTTAGACTCATCCGCGTTTGGCAATATCATCATCAAGCCCTGGAGGGGCTTTTATGAATCGCAAATTTGCCGCGGCAGCCCTAATGATCATTTCTCCATTCCTAGCTTGGCCCGCGCTCCGGGCGCAAACCAAAACCACAGAAGCCCAAGGGCGTCCATGGTATCAAAATGCGGTGTTTTACGAAATCTATCCGCGCAGCTTCATGGACAGCAATGGTGACGGCATCGGCGACCTGAACGGCATCGCTTCCAAGCTCGATTACTTGCGCGCTCTGGGCGTCGACGCCATTTGGATTGCGCCGTGCTTTCCATCGCCTCAGGTGGATTTTGGCTACGATGTCTCCGACTACGAGAACATCGACCCGATGTACGGGACGCTGGGCGATTTCGACCGGTTGCAAAAACTGGGCGCGCAGCATGGCATCAAGATCATCCTGGATTTCGTGGTGAACCACACCTCCGATCAGCATCCCTGGTTCATCAATTCACGCTCCTCGCGCACCGCGGAAAAACGCGACTGGTATATCTGGCGCGACGGCAAGGGGAAGAACCCGCCCAACAATTGGATGTCGACATTCGGCGGCTCGGCGTGGCAATGGGACAACAAGACCAGTCAGTATTACTACCACTACTTTTATACCCAACAGCCGGACCTGAACTGGCGCAATCCCGCGGTCGTCGCTGCCATGTACGGCACCTCGGAGTGGTGGTACAAGCGCGGCGTCGCGGGTTTTCGGCTGGACGCTGTCGACATCCTTTACGAAGACCCGAATTTGCACGACGATCCGGTGCTGCCCGGCAAGAACGCCTTCGGCGATCCCAACCTCGAGAACAAATACAACGACAATCTACCGGAGGATCACACGGCGCTGAAAGGCCTGCGGAAAGTCGCCAACAAGTACGGCGCGGTTTTGGTCGGTGAGACCTGGACGGACAGCGCGGCGCAGTTGAAGGAATATTACGGCAACGGGCATGACGAACTGCAAATGCCGATGGACCTGATGCTGACGGAGCTCAAATTTTCCGCACCAGTCTTCCGCAACCACATTAAGGCCGTGGATGGAACGGGCGAGTGGCCCGTCTATGTGATCGGCAACCACGACATCGTCCGCTCCTGGAACCGCTACGGCGACGGCCGGCACAATAACGAGATCGCCAAGGACATGGCGGCGATGTACCTGACCTTGCGCGGCACGCCCATCATGTACTACGGCGAGGAAATCGGCATGCAGAACAACGATCCCAAACGCCGCGAAGACGTGAAGGACCCGATCGGTCAACGGGGATGGCCCAAGGAAATAGGGCGTGATGGCGAGCGGACGCCGATGCAGTGGAGCGCCGCTCCGCAAGCCGGATTCTCCACCGCTACCCCCTGGAACCCCGTCCCGGCGACGTTTGCAACGTACAACGTTGCGGCCGAGTTAAAGGACCCGAATTCTATCCTGAACTGGTACAAGCGCCTGCTGACCTTGCGGCATACCGACGCGGCGCTGCTCGACGGAGACTACATTGCGCTGAATGAGAACGATCCGAGTGTTCTGTCGTACCTGCGAAAATCCGGCCACGCCGCGGCGATAGTCGTTATCAACATGTCGGCGTCGCCGCAAAACGTGAGCTTCAATCTGGCGCCGCAAGGGCTTGCCGCCGGCGCGGCCAAAACGCTTCTGACGACCCAGGCTTCGCTGAAGGATAACTCGTCAATCCAGCGACTGGCGCTGGAACCTTTCGCGGTTTACATCGCGAAGGTGAACAGGTGATGCTAAATATCCAGAACTTTGGTGCGCGCGACGATGCCGCCAACGATCCCCGCGATACTGGGAACCAGCAGGAACATCCACACCTGGGCGAGGGCTTTGCCGCCCACCAGAAGCGCGGGACCCAGGCTGCGGGCAGGGTTGACCGACACCCCGGTAATGTTGATGCCGAAGATGTGAATTACCACAAGGGTGATACCAATTGCCAGGCCGGCGAGTTGCGTGGGCGCGCCGCCCTGCGTTGACCCGAGAATGACAATCACGAAAATCAGGGTCGCAAAGAATTCGAAGGTCATGCCGGCAGAGAGCGAATAGCCCGCTTGGTATCCGTCGCCCCACCCATCCTGGCCCAAGCCATTGGTGGCAATGCTGTACCCGCTCAGAAGCCCTTGGGCGATGACCGACAGAACGCCAGCGGCGGCGATTGCGCCAAGAACCTGACCAACAATATAGCCGACCAAATC
>CAZCVY010000109.1:8719-21486 GCA_964501985.1 uncultured Acidobacteriota bacterium
TTCTTTGCGTAATGCCGGAATGATCGGTAGGACATTTTCAGGAGCTCGGCGGCTTGACTGCGGACCCCACCGGCCGCCAGCAGCGCGGCTTCGAGGTATTGCTTCTCGATCAGTGAGACCTGACCTTCAAAGTCGACACCTTCGGGGGGAATCTGGATCTCCTGTAGGCCGCTCAAGGTCAATCCGCTGACCGAGCCGGGAAAGTTAGCCAATTTGATGACCCCGTCGCGCCCATCACTGACGGCCACCGCGTGTTCGACGGCATTTTCGAGCTCGCGAACATTTCCGGGCCAAGTCCACCGGCGCAGGGCTTCCAAGGCATCGGGTTCAAAATCACTCAACGCCTTACCCATCTGCAAAGTGAACTTCCGCAGGAAGTGCCGCGCTAAAGGTTCGATATCACTGGGACGCTCCCGCAGAGGCGGGACGTGAATGGGGATAACACTCACGCGATAATAGAAATCCTCACGGAACTGGCTATTCGCGACCATCTTCTTCAAGTCACGATTCGTAGAGGCGATCAAGCGCACATCGACGGACACGTCCGTTGTGCCGCCTAGCGGGCGTACGGTCCTTTCCTGGAGGACCCGCAGCAACTTGACTTGCATGGTCTGGCTGGTTTCGCCGATTTCATCCAGAAAGAGTGTGCCCCCGTTCGCCGATTCGATAATTCCCTTCCGGTTGGATTCAGCGCCGGTAAATGAGCCCTTGAGGTACCCAAACAGTTCGCTCTCCAGCAGCGTTTCCGGGAAAGCACCGCAGTTGATCGAAACGAACGGCTTTTCGCGGCGCAGACTGGCCTCATGGATGTAGCGGGCCACCAACTCCTTGCCCGTCCCGCTTTCGCCGGTAATGAGTACCGTGCTGGTGGTTGGGGCCACAGTGCGCACCATTTCCAAAATGGATTCAATGGACCGGCTGTGCCCGACAATGTTGTGCGCGGCAAAAACGCGTAGAAGTTCGCGGCGAAGGCGGAGATTTTCCTCGCGTAGCGCCATCTCCTCCAGCGCTCGTTCGACCGTCAGGTTGAGTTCCTCCACCAAGGTGTCAGACTTCACCACATAGCGGTAAGCACCTAAGTTCAACGCCTGGATCGCCGTGGTCATGGTGGGTACGGCGGTGATCAGGATAAAACCCGCGGGGTTGTGCGTTTCGTGAGCGTATTGCAACAATTCGATACCCGTAAGGTCAGGCATACGAATATCGGAGATGATCAGATCGTAGACTTGCGACTCGATCTTTTTCTTCGCAGCCTGGCCGCTCGAAACTGTTTCCGCCAAGTGGCCTTTCTTGCGAAAAGCGATTTCCAAAACCTGGCAAAGTGATCTCTCGTCATCGACAATCAGCAATCGTGCCATGCCACAGTCCTCATTATTGGGGAAGCTCAGCGAAAATCTTCTACCGCCTGGTCCGTCTCTGTCTTCGCGGGCGGTGGAGGAGGAGCTTCGCGGGGCAAATCTATCACGAATCTCGAACCTTTTCCCGGCTCAGAATGTACCTGGATAGACCCTTCATGTCCACGGATGATCTGGTAGACGAGCGCCAGGCCAAGACCCGTCCCCTCACTAAACCCCGTCTGGAAGGGCTCAAAGACCTTTTCGAGTTGAACCGGGGTAAAGCCGATGCCCGTGTCCCCTAAGACGACGCGAACTCGCTTGCCCACCTCTTCCGCCTGGGCGGAGAGCGTTCCCCCGCTGGGCATGGCTTTCAGGGAATTGTCGCAAATGTTCCAAAAGACCTGGCGGAGCTTGTCGGGGTCCGCCACCATATTGACGGGGCGGCGAGGGAGTTTGCGATCGATGTGAATCGCCGGGCTGAAGCGCGGATGGTGTTCAACCATGAGCAGAGTTTCCTCCAGCAGGTTGCTCACGTCCACACGCTGAAACTCGAACCGAAGGTCACGGGCATAAAGAAGAAAGTCGGTCGCCAGCTTATTCAGGCGCTCGGACTCACGGCTTACAATGGCGATCAGTTTTTCTTGATCTTCATCGAGTTCACTAATCGAATGCAACAATTTCACAGAACCGGCGATAGAGGCGAGAGGATTACGAATCTCGTGGGCAATGCCCGCCGCCATCCGGCCCAGCATCGCCATGCGGTCCTTGGCCCGGTATTCCCCCTCGCGCCGCTTCTCCTCTGTAAGGTCCTGAAAATTGTAAACGCGCCCTATCCCGCCGATCCCCGGCACCATCAACGGCGACACAGAAACGCCAATGATGCGCCGCCCCGTTCGCGGATGCAAATAGGTTATTTCCTGGCGTGCAATCGGCAAAGCTTGTTCCGGAGGGGAATCATGACCGTTTGAAATACCGCGAAAGACAACGTTGATGGGACCGCCGCGCAGTTCTTCGATTTGGCGGCCCAAGATGTCCGCCCCGGCGGGGTTTAACTCCGTGATAGCTCCCTCCAGGTCCGTGCTCAGTAGGCCTTCCTGCATACTCTGGATAATGTTTTCATTCTTGGCTTGCAGGCTCACCACCTGCCCGCTCTTGTCACGCAACTCGCGGCCCGTCTTGCGCAGACTTTCCGCCAAGTAACTGGAGAGATATGCTACAGCGAAAAATCCGAATAGGCTGGCGCCAATCTTCACCTGAAGCGCCTTCATCACGTCGGGCGTCAACGTCGCAGTTGTCGCCAGGAACTGTAGCACCCTGAACCTCAAGAGAATTTCGGGGTACATACTGGGAAGATAGACCAACTCGATCATCGCCCCCATAAAGACAAAGCTGACGGCAGCCACCAGAAAGGCTCGCCCGCGCGTCAGAAGAATGCTCGCCAGGATAATCGCGACCAGATAAAGCGAAAAATAGTTGCTCTCAAGGTCGCCCGTCACATGGACGATGCCGGTGATAATGACGATGTCGGAAAAAATCTGAAGGTATGCCTGCAGAAGGTAATCGCGGCTGAGTTGATTGTAGATCAGGAAAAAAAGGCTGAGGATGTACCACAAAATTACTGCGACGCCGAGTGCACGGATGGAGCCAATGTTGCCAGGATCGGTTAACTGATGAATGGAATAGTCAATGGCAAAGACAAAAGTGATGATGACGAAGCGGATCTTGATGACCCAGGGGAGCCATTCCTTAATTTCGTCGGTGAAGATCATAAAGGGGCCGAAACTCGAAGATCGAAATTCGAAACCCGGTCCCGGCTTCCCGAGTTTCGAGTTTCGAATTTCGCATTTCGAAGCGTCAGCCGGCCAGTTTTCCGATCAAGCTGAACAGCGGCAGATACATGGATATGACTACGCCGCCCACCACCACTCCCAGAACGAGAATGATCATCGGTTCCATGGCGGTCAGCAAATCACCCACCGCAGCATCCACTTCATCCTCGTAGAAATCCGCTACTTTGCCCAGCATGGAATCCAGCGCACCGGTCTGTTCGCCGACGCCGATCATTTGCACGACCATATTGGGAAAGACGCCAGTTTCACGCAACGGATCGACAATCGTGCGGCCGGTTTCAATGGCTCTGCGGACATTTAAAATCGCCTCCTCGATAACCGCATTTCCGGAGGTGCGAGCGGTGATATCCATCGCTTCGAGCATGGGCACACCGCTGGTAATCAGCGTGCCCAGCGTACGGGTGAAACGCGCCACGCCAATTTTTCGCATTAGATTTCCCAAGAGCGGCAGTTTCAAGATGATCCTATCAACCATCATCCGTCCGCTGGGTGTTGCATAGTACCTCTTCAAGCCGTACACGGCCAAGGCGCCGAGGACAATCATCGGCAGCGCGAATGTCCCAATGGCATTGCTGAGCGCGATCACGATGCGCGTGGGCAGCGGCAACTCCACTTGCAAGCCGGCAAACAGGTTGGCGAAAATCGGGACAACCTTCCAAAGCAAGAGGAAGATAACGCCGCCCGCAATGAGCAACACGGCGATGGGATAGATCAGCGCGGACTGCACGGCACGCTTGAGTTTGACCGCTTTTTCAATGTAACCCGAGAGGCGTTGCAAAATCGTGTCGAGAATACCGCCGGTCTCGCCCGCTTCCACCATATTGCAATACAGGGTGTCGTAGATCTTCGGATATAAGCGGAGGCCATTGGCCAAAGTGGAACCCGCTTCCACCGACGAACGCACTTCCGTCAATGCCTTCGCGAAGGCTTTGTTTTCCTGTTGGCTGGCGAGGATTTCCAGGCACTGCACAAGAGGCAACCCGGCATCAATCATGACGGAAAACTGCCGGGTAAAAATTGCCAGTTCCTTGGGCTTTACCTTACCCGCCATTTTTGGCTTGGGGATAGCAATCTCTTTGCCTTTTTCTACAATGCGGACGGGATTCAGTTGTTCGCGGCGGAGGACGGCATCCAACGACTCGCGGTTAGGAGCGTTGCGCCTGCCCACAACCGTCTCGCCCCTGCGTCCAGTGGCTCGATATTCAAATTCGGGCATCGTTTCACCTCAATAATTTGCTCGTCAGTTCCACCACGCCCTCTTCCCTTCCCGGCTCTGCGGCCAGGTAGCGAAAGAAGGCATCAGCGCTTGATAGGAGCATAAGGAGTGGGCGGACGTTGAGGGGCCCCGCCGGTCGCGCCACCACGGTTGATCATATCCTGGAGCTCGTCCTGGTTGCTAGAGCGCGCCATGGCCGTCTCCAGGGTAATCGACTTTTGCATGAAATTCGCAAAAAGCGACTGGTTGAACGTTTGCATCCCGAACTTGTCCTGGCCCGATTGCATGGAAGAATATATCTGGTGGATCTTATCTTCCCGAATCAGGTTGCGAATGGCAGGATTGGGAATCAGGATTTCCATGGCCATAACCCGCCCGCGTCCATCCGCCCTCGGCAAGAGGGCTTGGCAAAGGACGCCCTCCAGAACCAGCGACAGTTGTGCGCGGATCTGCGATTGTTGGTGCGAAGGAAACACATCAATGATGCGGTTGATGGTCGACGACGCGGAATTGGTGTGCAAAGTCCCGAAGGTTAAGTGGCCGGTCTCGGCAATCCGCAATGCCGCTTCGATCGTCTCCAGGTCGCGCATCTCCCCGATCAACACCACGTCCGGATCCTCGCGAAGAGCCGCCCGCAAGGCGTTGGAGAAGGAATGGGTGTCGGAGTGGACTTCTCGCTGGTTCACCAGGCATTTTTTATGGAGATGAATGAATTCGATCGGGTCCTCGATGGTCAACATATGCTCGTAGCGGGTTTCATTGATTAAATCGAGCATGGTGGCCAGGGTGGTGGACTTTCCGCTGCCCGTAGGCCCCGTCACCAGGATGAGGCCGCGGGGCTTTTCGCAAAGCTTGCGCAGCACAGCGGGCAGTTTGAGCTGATCGAAGGTTTTGATCTCGAACGGGATCACGCGAAACACGCCGGCCGTTGCCCCGCGCTGGTTGAATAGGTTCCCGCGAAAGCGCGCGATGTTTTTTATGCCAAAGGAAAAGTCAAGTTCGAGGGTTTCTTCAAATCGGTGCTTCTGGGCATCGGTTAGGATGCTGTAGGCGAGTTGCTTGGTTTCCGCGGGTCCCAGTGGTGGAACATCATCGAGCGGCTTCAGCTCGCCATGCACGCGGACGCGCGGCGGGGAATTGGTCGTGATGTGGAGGTCGGACCCCCCCGAATCAACCATTCGCTTCAGCAATTCACTCAGGGTCGGTAGAGCCATCCCTTTAACACTCCTTCTTTGCGCTCCTCCCTGTCCTCGCCGCCAGGGCAGGTTAGAGCACGGTCTCCCGAAAGACCTCTTCCAAGGTCGTCATCCCCGCGGCACACTTGATCAATCCGCTGCGCCGAAGGCTGATCATCCCCTGCTCAATGGCCTTCTTGCGCAACTCCAATGCGGACGCGCCCACCAGAATCAACTCGCGAAGCTCGTCGGTGATTTCCAGCACCTCGTAGAGGCCCACACGCCCTTTGTACCCCTTATTGCCGCAGGTGGAGCATCCGGCGCCCTTGTAGACTTTCGTGGTCTTAGCCTCTTCCGGTGTATAGCCGGCGTCAATCAGCAATTGCGGAGAGATATTTTCCGGCGTCCTGCAATCCTGGCAAATCTTCCGCGCTAGCCGCTGCGCGCAGATCAGGTGGACCGATGTTGCCACTAGAAAAGGTTCGATCCCCATGTTCATCAAACGCGAAATAGTGGAAGGGGCGTCGTTCGTGTGCAGGGTCGAAAGTACCAGGTGGCCCGTCAGCGCCGCCTTGATGGCAATTTCCGCCGTCTCGAAGTCGCGGATTTCGCCCACCAGGATGATGTTTGGATCCTGTCGAAGAAACGAGCGCAGGGCCGCGGCAAAATTCAACCCGATCTGCTCCTTCATTTGCACCTGATTGATCCCGGGCAGTTGGAACTCCACCGGGTCTTCCGCGGTAATGATATTGGTGTCGGGCTTATTGAGCTGAGAAATGGAGGAGTAGAGGGTGTTGGTCTTGCCGCTGCCGGTCGGCCCCGTCACCAGGACCATCCCATAGGGCTTGAAAATCGCCTTGGTAAACTTGTCGAGGGAAGCCTGCTCAAATCCCAACTTGGTCATGTCGAGCCGCAGGTTTTCCTTGTCCAGCAACCGCATGACAATCTTTTCCCCGTGCAAAGTGGGAAGCACTGAGACGCGAAAGTCGAGCGCCTTCTTCTTACCATCCTTCATCATCTTGATCATGATGCGGCCGTCTTGCGGCAGCCGCTTTTCCGAAATATCCAGCTTGGCCATGATCTTGACGCGGCTGATGACGGCGTCGCGCAGTTTAAAGGGCGGATTCATCATGTTCTGGAGAATACCGTCAATGCGGTAACGAATACGGTATTCCTTTTCGTAGGGCTCCATGTGGATGTCGCTGGCCCCGCGCTTCACCGCATCGGTTAGAATATAGTTAACCAGCTTGATGACGGGTGCTTCTTCCGCGGCTTTTTCCAGTTGCTCCAGATTCAGGGTTGTGCCGTCGTCGGCCTCCAACTCCACGCTTTCCGCTTGCCCCTCGTCAATGAAGCTGACGATCTCTTCCAACTCTTTCTTTCGTTCCTGCTCCTCCACGCTGCCGTAGTGCTTCTTAATGGCTTCCAGGATGGCAGCCTCAGAGGCCACCACAGGCTCAATGTTGAATCCCGTCATGAACTTAATGTCGTCCATGGCGAAGACGTTGGTGGGGTCCACCATGGCGAGGGTCAACGACGAACCGACCCGGCTGAGCGGCAGCACTTGGTACTTGCTCGCCGTATCCATGGGGATTAATCTTGTAACATTCGGATCAACTTCAAAATAGGCGAGATTGATGGAGGGAACGCCGTACTGGCGGGAAAGGACCGCCGTGACCTCGTCATCGTTCAAAAACCCCAATTTTACCAGGGAGTTTCCTAATCTTCCCCCGTTTGCCTTCTGATGATCAAGCGCCTGCTTGAGTTGATCAGCGGTAATCAGGTTTTCTTTAAGGAGAATCTCCCCGAGCTTGCCCGACATTCACGTACCCCCACGCTCTCCCGACAGCCTCTGCGCGCTGGACGACACTTTTACCCTCACTGAGTGACTTCAGGGCAAGTTGCTGAAAGTCACGTGGTTATACGTATCGTAAGGAACATTCGGCAAGTTGTCAAGGCGATTCCCCATTTCTCCCGCTTCGCCCCGAGCCTCCGGTGGCAATCCCAGCCGCGTTGCCGATGCCCTGGTAGCCTGTTATCACGGGAGCACTCCGGCGCGTCTGCACTCTCGCGGAAATCACCGTGACTCTCCGCCGCGAGTGCGCAAACGGAGCAATTGCCGAACGAAGGAGTCAAAGCGCAGGGCGGGGGGAGGACGTTTAACGCACGATTGCATGGTACAATCGCAGATTTCAAAGGGGTTTCCCTTCAACATCGGAGGATTCCATGAAGTTATCCCCCGTGCCACCGGGGCCTAAGGGGCATTTTTTGGTCGGTTCGTTGCCGGAGATTCAAAGGGATGAACTCGACTTCCTCATGCGGCAGGTTCACGAATACGGCGACGTGGTCCACCTGCGAGTGGTAAACCATCCCGTTTACATTCTCAGTCACCCGCGAGACATCGAAACCGTCCTGGTCAGCAAAAGCAGCAATTTCATTAAGTCAGTTTTCCTGCGGGAGAGCCGAGCGCTTTTTGGCGATGGCCTGCTGACGAGCGATGGAACCCTTTGGCAGCGGCAAAGGCGCTCACTCCAGCCTGCCTTCCACCACGACCACATCCAATTCTACACGCGAACGATGATGGAGTCGACGGCGCGGATGCTGGCCACCTGGCGGGACGGCGAAGAACGAGACGTGCATCACGACATGACGCGCTTGACGCTGGATATCGTCGCCAAGGTTCTCTTCGGCGATGAAATCAGCCCCGAGGCCGAGCAAGCCTGTGAAGCCTTCGGCCTTTTCTTTGAGCAATACGATGAACGCTTTGGTCTCTATCTGATCCCGGAGTGGGTTCCCACCCCTGATAATATCCGCTACCGGCGCGCGATCAAACGCCTGGATGAGATCGTATTACGGGTCATCCGCCGCAAACAGTCGAACGGCAACGGCCGCGCACCGGATGTGATTTCCGTCTTGCTGCGCTCGGTGGAGGGAAATGGAACAGGATTGCGGGAGCGCCTGATACGCGATGAAATGATGACACTTTTCTTTACCGGTTACGAAACCACAGCTCTGGCGCTGGCGTGGACGTTCTATTTGCTGGGACAGAATCCGGTAGCGGACGGAAAGCTTCAGGCGGAAATCGAGACTGTGCTCCAGGGTCGCGCGCCCACCTATCAGGACCTGGCGCGCCTGCCCTTTCTGGAAATGATCTTTAAGGAATCTCTGCGCCTCTACCCTCCTGCCTATGGAGTGGTGCGCGAGGCTTTGAACGACTGCGAGATTGGGAGCTATCCCATCCCTAAAGGAGCCACACTCGCGATGTTCCAATGGGTCGTGCATCGCGACCCGCGTTTTTTCGATCGGCCGGAGGAATTCCTTCCCGAGCGGTGGGAAGCGGACTTCGTCAAGACTCTGCCGCGTTGCGCTTATTTTCCTTTCGGGGCGGGGCCGCGCGTGTGCATCGGAAACATCTTCGCCCAGACGGAAGTGCCGCTGCTGCTCGCAACAATATTGCAGAAGCATCAACTCAAACTCGTTCCCGGGCACCGCGTCGCCACCGCCCCATCCCTGACCCTCCGCCCGTTAAAGGGAATTCGGGTCACGCTCAAGAAGCGTTGAGCGGGACCGCGGATCTTCGGCGCCAACCCCAGTGACCCGCCCCCGAACGCCCCTCGTCGGCAGCCCCTCTCTCGTAATTTAGGTCACAGTGTGATATAATTTTTATTTATGAAACAACCAACACCCTCAGACGATCCCCCTTCCCCGCGGACCGAGGCCCTGCGGCGCTTGGCGTGGTTTCGCTACCGGCTTAGGTGCTTCCAGCGTTTTAGCGAGCGCGTCGCGCGGGCGCACGGCATCACTCCCCAACAGCACCAACTTCTGCTGGGGGTTGCCGGCTACACGGGACGCGGTTGGGCCACCATTTCCGAGCTTGCAGAGTTCTTGCAGGGACGCCACAACGCGGTGGTGGGGCTGGTGCAGCGCGCCGAGGAACGCGGGCTGGTGCGAAAGGTCCAGGGTGAAAAGGACCGCCGCTTCGTCAAGGTTCACTTGACGCACCGCGGCTCGTCGATTCTGGAGAGGATTTCGCGCAAGAACATCACTGAGCTGCGGGCGCTCCAATTCGAGATCATCAAATCTCCACAGCCCCGGCCACGTGATATTCCCGCTGCTCAGGGCACGTAAGAAGCACTGGCGAGTGATGATTGACAAGTGGCCAGCAGGAGTGCGCATGCGCTGAACCTGTCCGCGCCACACCTGCTGACGGAGAGGTTTGGATGAATCGAGCACCAATCACGAACCAGAATTCGCAGATGGCCTCCTCGCGGTGGTTCCGGGAGTTCGGCAAGGCTCTGGAGCCCCAAATTCTCGTCACATCCGCGTACGCGCTGGTGGTCGGCTTCATTGGCGGTCTGGTGGCGCAGGGTTTACTGGAACTGATCTATCTCTTTACCAACCTGTTTTTTTATGGGAGGTGGTCGTTCACCGTAACCTACCCGGTGCATAACCACCTGGGCGCGTGGGTGATTCTGATACCAGTCCTTGGCGGCCTTGCGGTCGGGCTGATGATCCACTTTTGGGAGCCAACACTGAAGGGCCACGGCATTCCCGAAGCCATGGAAGCCGTACTGATTGGTAAGAGCATGGTCCGCACTCGGGTGGGCATTCTCAAGCCTCTGGCCACTGCGTTCGCCATCGGCACGGGCGGACCGTTTGGCGCCGAAGGCCCCATCATTCAAACCGGGGCCGCGTTCGGCTCGATCATCGCGCAGCTTACCCGCCTCACACCCTACCAGCGACGCGTGCTGCTAGCGGCAGGCGCCGCCGCCGGGATGGCCGCCACATTTGTCGCCCCCCTGGCGGGAATCCTGGTAGCCATTGAACTGCTTCTCTTCGAATTTCGTGCGCGATCGTTTATCCCCGTAGCGCTATCTTCCGCCATGGCCACGACCGTCGCCGTACACTTCCGCGGTTGGGCGCCGTTGTTTCCGATGCCCGCGTACTCTCTGGTCAGCATGCAGGAACTCTGGCTCTTTGCCCTGATGGGGATCGTCACCGGAGTCATCGGGATCGCCATGATCCGAGTGCTCTTCTTCCTGGAAGACGCCTTCGACCGATTCCCGCTGAAGCCCGTGGCCATTTGGGCGCCCGTCACGGGGGCGCTGCTACTGGGCGTGATCGGTTACTTCTATCCCCAAGTCTTCGGCACCGGGTACGACACGATTCGCGACATGCTAAACGACCGGCTGGGGACTCACGCCCTGCTGGGAATCTCGACTGCCAAATTTGCGGCGTTGGTGATCTCGCTAGGTTCGGGAACGACCGGCGGCGTTTTTGCTCCGTCATTGATCGTGGGAGGGGGCATCGGGGCGGTTTACGCTCAAGTGTGGCGCCACTTCCTTCCGAATCTAGTGAGCGACCCGGCATTCTACGCACTGGTGGCCATGGCGGCGACGTTTGGCGGCATCGCGCGCGCCCCGTTTACAGCCATCATTTTCCTCTTCGAACTCAGCCGGAACCCCAATGCCCTCCTCCCGCTGGTGGTCTGTTGCATGGTATCCGACGGATTTGTGCGCCTCTTCAGCGCCGAATCGATCATGACCGGCAAACTGATCAAGCGCGGGTTGATCGTGCGCCAGGATTATACGGTCCCCATCCTCATGCGAGGACGCATTGAAGAGGTCATGCGCAAAAACTTTACCGTCATCCAAGCCGATGACGATGTCCAGGCCGTGGTCCGCGATGTCTCACCTGAGCAGGCAGGCGTGATCGCGGTGATCGAACCCGATGGAAGCCTGGCAGGCATTGTTGAGGCCCACGACCTCTTGCGAGGCGTCGATCGCAATCCGAAAGTCCGGGGCATCATGCGCCATGATTACATCGCCGCGTACGTGGGCGACACCGTGGACGAGGTCACGCGCCGTATGGTGATCGATGACGTCGAAAACATCGTGGTGGTCGAGGGCGGCGGGCCAGTGAAACCCGTGGGGGTCGCCCGTGCCGCCGATATCTTGCGCCTCAGGCGATGGGTGATCGAAGAAGAGGGCGCGTGGATCAAGCCCGCCGCCACCAGGACTTCCCCTCCCCCCATCGCCGCCGCCAAGGCCCGATCGGCCGGCGGCGGATAGAGCATAGTTCCACCTTTTTCCTTGACGCGCTTTTTGTGTAACCTTATAGTTACAACTTATGCGTCACCGTCTGGTTACAGATTCCCATGGGGCCGCCTTCAGTGCGCTTGCCGACCCCACCCGCCGCGCCGTGCTTGACCTCTTGCGCCACGGCAGCCAGTCTGCAGGACGAATTGCCGAAGCCTTCCCCATCTCGCGACCAGCCATCTCCAAGCATTTGCGGGTGCTGCGCCGCGCTCGCCTAGTGGGCGAGCGCCGTGAAGGAAGACACCGCCTCTACCACCTGAACGCCACGCCGCTGAAGGCCGTGGACACGTGGCTTGAACGGTATCGGAGTTTTTGGCAAGCCAACCTTTCCGGTTTGAAGGCTTTTGTTGAGGGCGCAGACGCCCGTGAGAAGCAAGGGGCAAACCGAAAAAGAACCTAGGGGGAATTCAAAATGACTGCCTCAAATGACCCAGATTCTATCGCCAGCGAAATTCTCGTCGCGGCGCAACCGGAGCGCGTCTTTCAGGCTCTGGTGGATCCCGCGCAAGTGCTGAAATGGTGGGGGCAGGCCGGTGTGTATCGCTGCACTCAATTCGAAGCCGATTTGCGTCCCGGCGGACGATGGCGCAGCGCAGGAGAGGGGCCAGATGGTAGCAACTTTGAGGTCAGGGGCGAATACCTGGAAATCCAACCACCCCACCTGCTGGTTTATACCTGGGTGGCAAGCTGGTCGGGCGACGTCCAAACCACCGTCAGTTGGGAACTCGAGCCCACAAACGCCGCCACCTTGGTAAGAATCCGCCACAGCGGATTTGCGGCCCATCCCGAAATTGCCAACAGTTATCGAGGATGGCCGAGAATGTTGGGGTGGTTGCAGAGCTTTATTGAAAGCGGTGAAAGCGTGGCCAGCCGAAAGCCAGCTTCCTGGAGTTAAAGAGGAATCCGCATGCTGGCGCTGGCCGGGGAGTGTTGGTCCCCCATTCCCGCGCGGTCATACCCAATACATATCTTAAACAATTTCCTGGTCGACAAGCACCACGGCGCACTTCACGTAGGAAGCAGGGTCCTGTGTCAACAGCCGACGAGGTGGGCCTCCCAACTTTCCTGCACGGTATTAAGTAAAGAAAAGT
>CAZCVY010000110.1:0-21424 GCA_964501985.1 uncultured Acidobacteriota bacterium
ATCTCGGTGGTCGCCGGATCATTCCAAAACAAGATAACTCGGCGGCCGATCGGGTCCTGGCCAGGGAAGAACCTTCTGGCAAACGCTCCGTTGATAAGGCACACACGCGGACTGCCAATGCGGTCACGCTCGTCGAACGTGCGGCCTTCCAGGACGGGAATGCCCATCGCGGCGAAGTATCCTCGACTGACGAGCGAAGCCTCGGCGATCGGCTTCTCCGATGGCGCGGGTTCAGGCTGTCCCTCGATGTAGAATCCCGTCCCGCTGGTGGGACCGAGCGGCAGATATTGGATGGTGCCCGCCGCGCGAACGTCGTGGAGAGAGCGAATGCGGTCGAGAATTGCCTCGACCTTGTTGGCGCGCTGGGATTCATCACCCAGGATGAGCATCTGCATCGTCAGAACCCGTTCCGGTTGGAATCCCAATTGAACCTTGAGGAGATGGGAGAACGTGCGCAGCAGCAGGCCCGCCCCGATTAGAAGAACGACTGCCAGCGCCACCTGCGAGACAACCAGAGTCCCCGCCAGGTGCCGATGGACTCGGGTCTCTGAAGCTCTGCGACTACCGCCGCGCAGCGTTGTTTGAAGGTCAAACCGCGAGACTTGCCAAGCGGGCACCAGGCTGCAGAGCAAGGTGGCCAATAAGGAAACCCCGGCAGTGAAGGCCAAAACACGAGAGTCGAGATGAGCCTCCTGAACCTGACCCAGGGACCCCGCCGCTCGAGTCAAATGGTAAAGCAAACGGCTGGCCCAACTACCCAGCAGAAGGCCAGTCGCTCCACCAGCGCATGAGAGTACCAGGCTTTCGATGGCAAGGGATTGAACGAGACGCAGGCGGCTGGCTCCCAGCGACAGACGGACGGCGAGTTCTCCCCTTCGGCCGATGCTGCGCGTCAGCAAAAGCCCAGCCACGTTGGAGGAGACGATCAAGAGGATGAACGCCACCACCCCCTGAAGGAGGAGCAGCACGGGGCGAGAGTCCGCGGTCAGATGGTCGCGCAGGCTCTCAACCGCCGCCGTCCAATCGCGATCCATCGGGTACTCGCGGCCCAAGCGCCCGGCGATCACGTTCATCTCAGCGCGCACCGCTTCGATGCTCACGCCCGGGCGGAGTCGCCCGTAACAATCAAAGCTGTGGGAACCGATTGCGTCCGGCCTCTGCCGGTCAATGGGCATGGGCAGGTAAAGATCCGGGTCGAGCATTCCGACACGAAACCCGCTGGGCATGACGCCGATCACCGTTTGAGCTTCGCCCGACAATACGATGGTCTTACCGATGACGTTCGGGTCGGAGGCGAATCTTTGCTGCCATAGGGCGTGGCTGATGATGGTAACGTGGCCAACGGCCGCGGGCGGATCTCCCGCAGCGATTGTTTCATCCTCCGTGAACCCGCGACCCAGAACCGGGCTCACCCCGAATACGCGAAAAAGGCCGGTGGTCGTCCACAGGGCAGACAGTTGCTCCGCGCCGTCCGGGCCCATCGTGTTGGCCGGAATGCTTTGCACCAGGGCCAACGCTTCAAAAGATCGTGACCGGGCTTGCCACTGGAGGAAGTCAAAAGGATGGACATGCACCTCGTCCGAGCTGTGGGGCGGATGTTGCGCGATGAAAACAATCTTGCCCGGGTCGGGGTAAGGGAGAGGCTTCAACAACGAGGCGTCGACGAAGGTGAAGATCGCCGTATTCGCCCCGATACCGAAGGCCAGCGTCAAGACAGCAATAGCGCTAAAGCCGGGATTTTTGACCAGGACGCGCCACGCGTAGCGAATGTCTTGCCTAGAGTTCTCCAGCCAACTCCATCCCCACATGTCGCGACTCTCCTCTCTCAGAACAAGGTCATTTCCGAATCTCCGCCGCGCCGCGTAGCGCGCTTCTTCCGGCGGTAGGCCCGCTTCGATTTGCTCCCGCTCCCGCAGTTCGCGGTGCAGGCGCATCTCTTCCTCTAAATCGGCGTCGAAACGCCTGCCACGAAGCTGCATCGCGAGGCGTCGCGTGAATTCGGTCCACATGTTTACCTACCAAGCACGCGGCCGCTCCCAGATTTTAAAGCTCGGCTTTCCGGTACTGCCCGCGAGCCGTTAGGTCCTTCGCTGAGAGCTGAGCGCTGAAAGCTTCACTCGTACCGCAGCGCCACCATGGGGTCGACCTTCGTGGCGCGCCGTGCGGGGATGTAGCCTGCCAGCACTGTGACCAGTCCGATCAGCAAGATCGCCCCGCAGAGGGTGATAGGATCCGAGGGGCTGAGGCCGAAGAGCTGGTTTCGGACCAGTCGCATGGCAGCCAAAGCAACAGGGACGCCAATGACTACACCGGCCGCCAGGAGAACGAGCGATTCTTTTAGCACCAGCCACAGCATGCCGCCCGTCTCTGCACCGAGCGCAATGCGGATGCCGATTTCGTTTGTCCGCCGGGCAACGTTGTAACTCATCACTCCGTAGAGCCCAATGCACGCCAGCAGCAGCGCCAGCAACGAGAAGAAACTGGTGAGATCGGAAACCAGATGCTCCCGGCTCAGGAACTGGTCCACCCACTCGGTGATCGTTACTACGCTCACGACGGGTAAGTTACTGTCAATTTCGCCGAGAGCCCGGCGAACTTCGCCCGCCACCAGTGCGGGATTGCCCACGGCTCGAACTTCCAGGCTCTGCACAAACACGGATTGGCCGGACTGTTGCAGTACCGGGAGGTAGATCATCCGTTTCGGAGTTTCGCGCGGGCTGTTGTACTTCGCATCTTTGGCCACTCCCACGATTTCCCAGTCACCCTTTACATCAGGATCGGAAAAACTCAGGCGCCGGCCGAGGGGATTGGCGCGGGGGAAAAAGCGATCCGCCATCGCCTGACTGACGACGGCGATTTTTGGTGAATCCGCAGAGTCTTGAGGCCCGATCGAACGGCCTCGCAGCAGGGGTATTCCGATGGTCTCGAAGTAGTGAGGCCCCACGCCGTTCAGGGTGACGCTCATATCCTCGTTGGGTTGCGGGGTGTGGCCAGGGATGGTGACTGCATCCGTCCAACTCATTTCACTCAGGGGTGGGGCCGTGGAGAAGGTCGCGGAACGGACACCCGGAAGAGCGTTTATTCGGTCAAGGATCTGCCCGTAGAGGCCGGTGACCTGCACTGGCTTGTAACCTGCAAGGTGAGGATCGATTGTCACCAAGAGAACGTTGGAACGATTGAAGCCAAAATCCTGATGCGCCAGATTCCGGAGCGTGCGCACGAACAAGCCTGCGCCTACGAGAAGCAGCAACGATAGCGCCACCTGCCCCGCCACGAGAATCTTCGGAAGCGGGATTCCAACTCGTCCGCCCGAACCGCCGCTCATCGTTCGCGACCGCTCTTTCAGGGCCGATGCGAGACTGGCGCGCGAAACACGAAGGGCCGGCGCTAAACCAAAGAGAATTCCCGTCAGCACGCAGACACCCAGAGTAAAGGCCAGTACTCTTAGATCGGGAATTGGATCGAGGGGGATGTAGCTTGCCGTGCCAGCGACGAAGTTGATCAAGGAACGCGTTCCCCAGACCGCGAACAGCAAGCCCAATACTCCTCCCAGGCCGGAGAGAAGAAGAGTTTCAGTGAGAATCTGGCGGATAATCCTCCAGCGGCCGGCGCCGAGAGCCAGGCGCGTCGAGAGCTCCTTCTGGCGCGCAATGGCCCGGGCAAGAAGAAGGTTCGCCAAGTTGGCGCAAGTGATCAGGAGAACGAGCACCAACATACCCATCAGGATTTCCAACGGTTCCGAGTATTCAACTCGCAGATTGGAATCACCCGCGGCGCCGGGCAACAGTTCGACGTACATGTGCTGAATCGTAGTCTTGTCTTTGGGAGTGAGGTTTGCGCCCTGTTGCTCCACCAGGTATTGACGAAGCCGCAGATTTACCCATTCTTGCGCCTGCTTCAGGCCGGGCGCGGGCCCGCGCCTGCCGATAAGATGGAGCCAGTATGGTCCATGCGGATCGATCAAGGAAGGCCTGAGCGTTACCTGCGGCTGCATGGTGAGCGGCAGCCACATCTCGGCAGGGTCGGTATCAACCGATTCGCCAAAAAAACCGGCGGGCGCGACCCCAATCACCGTAAAAGGAGTGCTATTGACCAGGAACGATTTCCCCACGACAGCGGGATCGCCCGAGAACTTCCGCTGCCAGTAGCGATAGCTGATCACGGCAACTGGACTGTGACCCGGCGCATCAGCGTCGGAAGGCGAGATCTCTCTTCCCAAAATGGTGTTCACGCCGAGGACGGCGAAGTAATTTCCGGAAACCAGACGGCTGATGGCTCGTTCAGCAGGCCCCTGAGAGGCGCCACCCGCCCTCACGCTTACCATGGTGGTGAAACTCGAAAACGCACAGACGCCCTGGAAGCCCTTTTTATCACCCTTAATCTGTTCATAGAAGTCGTACGGAAACAGATCGAAGGGGCCCGGGTCGAGTCCCCCGATGACCCCAGCGCCAAAGGCTTTGCCGAACGAGACGAGCTGCTGTGGGTCGCGCACAGGTAGCGATTTCAGAAGCACGTCATTAATCAAGGTGAAGATCGCAGTGTTGGCTCCAATTCCAAGAGCCAATGAAAGAACTGCGACGGCGGCGAATCCGGGGTTCTTCGTCAGCATTCGAAAGCCATAGCGCACGTCCTGCAGCGTTCCCTCCAACCAGCTCCATCCCCACATGTCGTGACTCTCCTCTCTCAGCAGAAGGTCGTTTCCGAATCTTCGCCGCGCGGCGTAGCGTGCTTCTTCGGGATCAGCACCTGCTTCGATCTGCTCTCGCTCCCGCAGTTCGCGGTGCAGGCGCATCTCTTCCTGTAAATCGGCGTCGAACCGCCTGCCACGAAAGAGCATTGCGAGGCGTCGCGTGAATTCGGTCCACATGTTGACCTTCCAAGCAGGCGGCCGCTCTCAGATTCTAAAGCTCGGCTTTCCGGTACTGCCCGCGAGCCGTTAGGTCCTTCGCTGAAAGCTGAGAGCTGATCGCTGGAAGCTTCACTCGTATCGCAGCGCCACCATGGGATCGACCTTCGTGGCACGGCGCGCTGGTACAACTCCCGCCAGCAGAGCGCAGGCCGCAAGGATGACCGCTGCCACAGAAATAATCATGGGATCGTAGCTCTTCACCCCATAAAGCTGGCTCGACATCAGCCGTGCTCCTGCGAGTGCCAGGGGGATCCCAAAGGCGAGCCCAACTACGACTTGCCCGAAAGCTCCGCCTAGCACCAAGCCCAGCACGTTTCGGCGGTTGGCGCCCAGCGCCATGCGGACGCCGATTTCGTTCGTGCGTCGCGCTACGGAGAATACCGTAACACCGTAAAGGCCTACGCACGCCAGGGTGAGCGCCAGAAGGCCGAAGAGTTCTGTGAGCCGGGCGATGAGCCGGTCTTGATTAAAATTCGAGCTGACCTGCTCGGCGAAGCTCGTCATGCCGAGAATGGTAAGATTCGGGTCGATTCCAGCGAGAATGTTTCGGACCGAAGCCTCCAGGTTCTCCGGTTTCCCTTCGGTGCGGAGCTCGAGGTCATGGATGTAGACGGTGCCGTCGCGGACCGAGTCTCCCGGCGGCGTTTGCAGCAGGGGCAGAAAGAACGTCGCGTATGCAGGGCCGCGCGTGTCCTGATATTTTGCATCTTCGACGATGCCGACAATCTCATAGTCGCCGCTGTGGCTCACGTCGTCCATTCCGAGGTGCTGCCCAATAGGATCTTCCTTGGGAAAGTATCGGCGAGCGAAGGTCTCATTGATGACGGCGACACGTGGGGAAGTTGGGGTGTCACGCTCCTCGATGGCGCGCCCTCGCAGCAGGCGCGTTCCGATGGTTTCAAAGTAGCGGGGGCCAACACGGTCCCAGGATGGAGCTACGCCCTGAAAATCCGGCGCGTGGCCCTCGATGTAGACCCGCTGGTTCCAATTGTCGTCGCCCAAGGGACTATAACCTGAAAGGCTGGCGCTGAGCACCCCTGGCTCCTGCGTCAGCCTTTGCTCGATCTGTTGGTAAAGCCCGCCAAGCTTTTCCGGCGTGTACCCGGCAAGCTTGGGATCGACCCGAACGATCAACCGGCCTTTGGTGACAAAGCCAAAATGCTGATTCTCGAGATTGCGCAAGCTTTGGGTCAGCAAGCCCGCTCCGATCAACAGGGCGATGGAGAGGGCGACCTGCAAAATCACGAGTGACTTCTGCGCCACCGACGAGCGGTCGCGCGTGGAGCGGCCCGCTCCGCGGAGCGTCTCGGCAGGATGGGAGCGCGAAGTGATCCAAGCAGGCGCCACGCCGAACACAATGCCCGTGACCACCGACAAAATCACGGCGAATCCCAGCACCGCCAGCGAGGGCTTGGCGCTAATTGGCACGTAATGGGCGCCGTGAAAGGCGAGCAGCAGGATGGCCTGGGTCCCGGCATAAGCAACGTAAATGCCCGCCGCACCGCCGGCCAGCCCTAGCAGTATGCTTTCGATGAGCATTTGGCGGATCAGCCTCCGCCGAGGGGCGCCCAGGGCCATCCGCACCGCGGTCTGCAAGCGGTTGGCAACTCCTCGCGCCAGCAACAGGTTGGCGACGTTCGCGCAGGCAATTAGGAGAACCAGACCCGAGAGGACGGTCAGCAAGCGCAGACCCACCGCGTAGTCCGTCTGCATTTGGTCGACGCCGTGCCCGGCGGGCTTCAGACGAATGTGCTGCAGGGGAATGTCCCCGCGGTCCCGGTCGGGGATAACTTCCGGCCGGCTATTCAGCCACTGCTGGAGTCGAACCGTAAGTCCGGCCTGCACCTGTGCGGGATCGGCGCCGGGCTTCAGGCGCCCCATGAGGTAAAGCCACTCAATCCCAGCGCGATCCAAGCGGGTGTTTGGCCGGTCCAGGAGTGGCTCAGTGGCCAGTGGGAGCCAAAAATCGGGGGGATCGCTTCGCAACGTGTCGCCGTAGAATGCGGGCGGCGTCACGCCCACGACCGTGTAAGGAACAGTGTTGATTGTAAATGTGGAGCCGATCACGGATGGGTCGCTCGCGAACTGCCGCTGCCACGTGTGGTAATTCATCATCGCGGTCGGCGGTGCACCTGGCTTGTCATCAGCCGCGTCAAATGCACGTCCGGCGATGGCGGAGACGCCAAACATGCGAAAGTAATTTCCGGAGACAAAATCTCCATTGAAAGCTTCAGCCGGCGTGGCAAAGTGGCTCCGCCTCGCGCTCAGGCCCGTCAAGAAGGGCGTGAAGGCGGCCAACTCGCTGAAGTCTTTGCTGCGATCGCGGAGGTCCTCATAAAGGGGATAGGAGTAGAGAACAAAGCTGGCCCCGTTCTGGGTTCCACCCATGACGCAGCAATTGTTGTTGTCGCCCAGGCGATAGAGCTGGCCGGGATTTGCCACAGGCAGCACCCTAAGCATGACAGCATCCACCAAGGTGAAAATCGCGGTGTTCGCGCCGATGCCAAGGGCGAGGGTGATGATTCCAACCGCCGCGAAGCCCGGATTCTTCCGTAGCATTCGCAAGCCGAGGCGAACATCTTGAATCAAGTTTTCCAGCCAGCTCCATCCCCACATGTCACGGCTCTCCTCTCTTAACACAAGGTCGTTTCCGAATCTTCGCCGCGCCGCGGTGCGTGCTTCTTCGAGATCGGCGCCCGCTTCGATCTGCTCTCGCTCCCGCAGTTCGCGGTGCAGTCGCATCTCTTCGTCTAAATCAGCGTTGAAATGCCTGGCGCGAAACAGCACCGCGAGTCGTGTCTGGAATTCAGTCCACATAAACAAAATCCAGCATCCCAGAGATGGCACAGGCAGTACTGCATGCGCCGAGTGCATAGATCGCATCATCCTCTACGCACAGGCAAGAGTACCTGTGCCAGCCCGCGCGGCATTATTGGTAGCGCAGCGCGACCAACGGGTCGACCTTCGTGGCCCGTCGCGCGGGTATGTACCCAGCAAAAAAGCCCACGGCACTCAGGAGCACAATGATTCCCACAAATGTGATGGGATCGGTTGGCTCGGTCCCAAACAGAAGCGACGCAATCCAACGGGAAGCGACGAAAGATGCCATTGCTCCAACCGCAGTGCCGATCATCGCCAACCGCAGCGTTTTGGCGATCACGCCGAACTGAACCTGCGACGCCGTGGCGCCCAAGGCCATACGGATGCCAATCTCCTGGGTTCGCTGCATCACCGAGTAGGAGATGACACCGTAAATTCCCAGTGAAGCGAGAACGAGCCCCAGCCCGGCGAAGCACGCGACCAGCACCACAAAGAAGCGGCGGGGGGAGACGGCATGATCCACGATTCGTTGGAGCGGTCGGAATTCAGTGGCGGGCTGACCTGGATTCAGTTCGCGGAGTGCCCTTAGAACGCTCGAAGCCAGCGCCTCCGGCGGAAGTTCGGTGCGCACCACCAGATTCTCGCCATCGGGCTGCGCCTGGGTTGCTGGCACATACACCTCGGGGCTGGAGCGCTCCTCTACGCTACTCTCGCGGACATCGGCAACGACCCCTATGACGCGCGTGTCGCTATGTCCGATGCCCTCGGCCAGGCGCCCAACCGGGTCCTCGCCCGGCCAATCGCGCCGAGCGGCGGCTTGATTGATGATAATCACAGGTTCGCTTGTGGGAGAATCCTGCCACGTAAAGTCGCGGCCCTCGCGTAAATGCATCCCCATGGCGCTGAGGTATCCAGGGGTCACGACATACACGAAGGCATCGTCATTCACCCCCGGGGGGTAAACTCTCCCCTTGGCGCGAAGGTCCCAACTGCGATTGCGGTCGAGCGGAAGCTTGTCTGACATACCGGCGGATTCCACGCCCGGGATTGCGGCAGCGCGCTGCAAAATCCCTTGCAGGATGGCGCCACGCCGCGCCCGATTGCCACCATCGTCATAATCAACTTTGATTGCGGCCGCCCGGCTCGGCTGGAAACCCAAATCGACGTCGAGGACCCGCAGAAAGCTGCGAAGCAACAGACCCGCACCGACTAGGAGCACGCAAGCCAAGGCGGCTTCTGAGACCACCAATGCGGCGCGCATACGCTCATGCTTTCGGCCCGAGCTCATGCCCGGACCCGCATCCTTGAGCGACTCCTGGAGGTTGACCCCTGAAATCCTGAGGCCGGGAACGAGACTGAAGAAAACGGAGGCCACCACAGCGACAAGTAGCGTCCAGGCGAGGGCTGCTTCGTCAACTCTCACGCTGCTCAGTAATGGAAGGGCAATCGATCC
Organism: uncultured Acidobacteriota bacterium; assembly: GCA_964501985.1. GTDB lineage: Bacteria > Acidobacteriota > Terriglobia > UBA7540 > UBA7540 > Bog-366. Next base: position 9,183 of record CAZCVY010000110.1, read on the forward strand.
CTGGTGGGCGAGATAACGGGTGACGGCAAATGCGAAACCCAGGCCGAGCAAGGTGCCGGCGTAGGCCAACGCCATGCCCTCCGTCAGCAACTGGCGGATGAGCCTTCCCCGCCCCGCTCCCAGAGCGCTGCGCATGGCGAACTCTTTGCTTCGCGCGGCGGCCCGTGCCAGCAGCAGGTTTGAAAGATTAACGCAAACGATAAGAAGGATCAGGCCTACGGCACACCAGAGCACGATCAGCGAGCGCCGCAATTTCCCGCTGACATAGTCCTTCAGCCCGGAAGTGGTGGTTTCAATGTCCGTCAGCCAGTCCGGGTTCTGCACCTTGGAGTGCGAAAGAAGGAGAGCTACCTCGGCCTGTGCCTGCCCCACGGTCACTCCCGGTTTGAGGCGGCCGATCAGCGACAGCATGTGTCCGTACGTGCGGATCTCATCCATGATGATCGGCGTGAAGAAGTCCATCTGCAAACCCGGTGCGAAAACGGCGGTAAAATCGAATGAGTCCGGCATCACGCCGACGATGGTGTATGTCCGTTTGTCGAGAGTGATCGTTTGGCCGATAATTGCCGGATTCGCCGCGAACTGTCGCTGCCAGAAAGCCCGGGTCAAGAGGACAGCGGGCCTGCCGCCCTTCACGCACTCGTCATGAGTGAAAAGCCGTCCCAGTGCCGGTTGGATGCCAAGGGTTTGAAAGAAATTCCCCGCCACCCAAACGCCGAAGACGGGTTTCGGCTCCCCAAAGCCCGTTAGTTTGAAGTCGGAATAATCGTAGTAGGGCACATAAGCCGTCACCTCCCTGTAGGACCGGCTGTGGCGTTGAATCTCCTCTAAAACGTCAACCCGGTAGCTCTGATCGGAGAGGCCGCCCTCGCCATTGTTCCCAGCAAGCCAGGTGAGCTGCTGAGGAGCGCGAAATGGCAGCGGCCGAAGGAGAATTGTATTCACAACGCTGAAGACCGCAATATTCGCGCCGATCCCCAGCCCCAAAGTTAGGACTGCGACGGTGCTGAACCCGAGGTCCTTCACCAGCATTCGAAAGCCATAGCGCATGTCCTGCAGCGTGTATTCCAGCCAGTTCCATCCCCACATGTCACGACTCTCCTCTCTCAGCACGAGGTCGTTTCCGAATCTCCGGCGCGCGGCATAGCCCGCTTCTTCAGAATCAATGGCCGCCTTGATCCGCTCCCGCTCCCGCAATTCGCGGTGCAGGCGTATTTCTTCTTCCAGCTCCGAGTCGAACTGCTTGCCACGAAGCAACATAGCGAGCCGCCTCGCGAATTCGGTCCACATATTCACCGCCCAGCCTGCCTGCAGTGGCACCGGCACTCCTGCCTGTGCCCCATGCATGGAATGCATCAGAGTTCTGCACAGGCAGGAGTGCCTGTGCCACCACCCACTGCTCTATTCGTATCGCAGGGCCACCATCGGGTCGACTTTCGCCGCACGGCGCGCTGGCACGAGGCAGGCAACGAGGGCGACGGCGGCCATCAGGAGTGCGGCCAGAATGTAGGTTGCGGAATCAGTGCCGCGCACGGCGTAAAGAATGCTGCTGAGGTAGCGGGAAAGCGCCCAAGCTCCCAGCAGTCCCACACCCACACCGATCATGACGAGCCGCAGCCCTTCCCTCAGTACCATGCCCAGCACAGTGCCGACTTCGGCGCCAAACGCCATGCGAATGCCGATCTCACGCGTGCGCTGCGACACGGAGTAGGAGACGACCCCGTAGATACCAACCGAGGCGAGCGTCAGCGCCACGGCTGCAAACAGCGCCAGCAGAAGGGCCACGAAGCGCTTCTCGCGCGAGGAATCCGTGACCAGCGCCGGAAGCGCCTGAACTTCGTACCACGGCAAGTCCTTGTCCATCTCGTGCAGGGCCTTTCGGATGGCAGGAACCTGGGCTTGCGGATCATTGGCGGACCGGACCGCCAACACCAAGCCAGGATATGTCTGTTGCGATTCGGGATAATAGGCTTCAGGAATGGGGGGCTCGGCCAAGCCGAGCTCTCTCACGTCACCCACGACGCCAACTACGGTAATCCACTTCGCATCGGGGTCGCTGTGCTTGAAGCGCTTGCCGAGGGCGTCCTGGTTCGGCCAGAAGTGACGTGCCATGGTCTCGTTGATAACAGCGACGGACGGCACATCGGGCGTATCAATTTCGCCCACATCGCGGCCGCGGAGCAGTGGAATTCGCATCGCGCGGAAGTAGTTCGGCGTGACGGTGCATGACTCCACCAGCGGACTTGACCACATGTTTTTGGGCGCCGGCTGGCCTTCGACCACGACTGCTCCGTTGCTGCCTCCGTCAAGCGGCAGCTCCGACGCGGCCCCGGCGGAGACAACTCCGGGCAAGGCCTGCACGCGGTCAATCAACCTCTGGAAAAACGCTCTCTGCTCTGGCTCTTTTGGATAGCGCGAATCGGGTAACGAAACTCTACCCGTGACGACCTGGCGCGGATCAAAACCGAGATCAACACCCAGCAAGCGCACCAGGCTCCGAGTGGCCAGTCCCGCCCCCACCAGCATCACGAGGGCAAGTGCGATTTCTCCGGCCGTGAGCAGGCCACGCGCCAAGCTGTGAGGGGCCGCCACGGCGGTCCCGCTCTCCTTAAGAGTTTTGCTGAAGCTCACACGGGTTGCTTGCAGCGCGGGAATCAACCCGGCGAGTGTCCCCATGACAAAGGCAATCAGAAAAGTGAAACCAAAGACGCGACCGTCAAGGTGGATGGAAACCACCGCGGGGATATAACCCGTGGGCGCCGCACGGAGCAGACGGCGCAACGCTGCCGTGCCGACGGCGAGTCCGGCGACGCCCCCGAGAAGAAACAGCAGGACGCTTTCCGTGAGCAGTTGGCGCACCAAGCGCCCAGCGCCCGCGCCGACGGCGAGTCGAACCGCCACTTCCCGCCTTCGACCCACGGATCGGCTGAGCAGCAAGTTGGCGACATTCACGCACGCGATCAGCAGGAGGAAACCCACCGCAGCAAAGAGCACCCACAGAACTTCACTGACATTGCTTGTAAGCTGCTCGTGCAGGCTCTTCACCCGCGCGATCACACCTGTGTTGGATTGCGGATACTGCTGGGCGAGCCTGGTGGAGATCGTCACCATCTCGGCGGCGGCCTGATCGAGCGTAATGCCCTTCTTGATGCGGGCCAGCACCCAGAACCAATGGTTGGCGCGATCGGTTTTCCACTTCGGTGCATCCATGGTGATGGGCGTCCAGAATTGCGGATTGCGCCCCCACACGGTCGGGAACCGCATATCCTTAGGCATGATACCCACCACGTCATAAGCTTCGCCATCCATCGTGACTTTGCTCCCCACGATGTTTTTCTGTCCCCCGAAGGCGCTCTGCCACAGGCCGTAACTCAAGATGACGACGTGATTGTGGCCGGTCGGGCCCTCGTCCGGCGAGAAGTTCCGCCCCATCTGTGGCTGCACGCCGAGGACCTGAAAGGCGTTGGGCGAAACGGAGAGGCCGTTCAGTTGCAACGGCTCTCCGGAGCCTGTCAGCGTGGCGCCCGCACTGGTGACGGCGGAGATGCCCTCGAACACATGATTCTGCTTTCGCCAGTCCCGGAAGTCCGGGGAGGTATCGGGAAACAAATCGCCTGGCCCACTGGGCTCCGTCACCCAAATGACCGCCAGGCGATCCGGGTCAGGGTAAGGCAAGGGTTTCAGCATGACCGCATTCACGACGCTGAAGATGGCGGTGTTTGCCCCGATGCCAAGCGCCAGCGTTAACACTGCCACGGCCGTGAAGCTGGGATTCTTGCCCAGTACCCGCAAACCGTAGCGCACGTCCTGCAACATGTTTTCAAGCCAGTTCCATCCCCACATGTCGCGACTCTCCTCTCGCAACACAAGGTCATTTCCGAATCTCCGGCGCGCGGCATAGCTCGCGTCTTCGGTTCCCGCGCCGGCGTTGATCTGCTCCCGCTCACGCAAGTCGTGGTGCAGCCGCAGCTCCTCTTTCAAGTCGGCATCGAACTGCTCGCGGTGAAAAAGCATCACGAGTCGTCTTGCGAGTTCGCCGAACCGGCTCATAATGATCAACCTTCATGCTGTCTGAATGGCCCGAGTGATGGCCGCGACGACCCGTTCGAACTGGGAGACCTCAACTTCAAGTTGCTTTCGGCCGAGTGGTGTGAGGCGGTAATAGCGCGCCCGGCGATTTCCCGAAGTCACGCCCCACTTCGCCGTGACCCAGCCTTTCACGAGCATGCGCTGGAGCGCGGGATAGAGTGAACCTTCCTCGACTTGAAGAACCTCGTCGGAGACATGCTCGATCCAAGTCGCAATCTCGTAGCCGTGCAGCTCACCGCTACGAGCGAGCGCCTTTAGGATCAGAAGGTAAAGCGTTCCGGGAGGGATTTCGTTCTGGTGCATGAGCTTGTCTCCTTAACATAGTTAGACTATGCCAGCGCCCGAAGGTTAGCACTGAGCCGGAAAATATTCAATTATCTCCAGGGACGTTCCGACGGGATTGCGATGGTTTCTTGAAACTGCAAGGGAAAACGAATTACAATGCCTCAGCCAATAGAGAGTTCAATTTCCAAAACCAGACGCATAACGGAGACACTGCATGGCTTTGATTCAGTTCACCAAGAACCATACTGACCACTCAACCGACAAGGGATATCAATTTGAGTTTTTTTGCGACCGCTGCGGGAACGGATTTATGACGGGATTCAAGCCCTCCCTTACGGGCTATGCCGGGACCGCCCTGCGCGCCGCCAGTGATCTGTTTGGAGGCGTTTTTGGCCGCGCCAGCGCCGGCGCTTATGAAATCGAGCGCGCCGTGCAGGGCTCCGGGCACGACAAGGCTTTTCAGGAAGCCGTGAATGAAGTAAAGCCTAACTTTCGCCAGTGTCCCAAATGCGCCAAGTGGGCTTGCCTCACGATGTGCTGGAACCAGAAGCGCGGCCTGTGCTACGACTGCGCACCCGATGTCGAAACCGAAATCGCCGCGGCGCAAGCTCAAGCCACAGCGCAGCAGATCCAGGATAAGGTCCGCCAGCAGGATTTGACCAAAGAACTTGATTTGACTTCTGAGGCCGCCGCCCTCTGCCCTAGTTGCGGGGCTCGTACCCAAGGGGCAAAGTTCTGCCCGGAGTGCGGCAAGCCGCTTCGTCCCAAGAATGAGTGTTCGCGCTGTGGAACGAAGTTTGAGTCCGGGACCAAATTCTGTCCGGAGTGTGGGCAGAAAATCGCTTGACCGAGTAATCGGGTGGAACGACCGCAGCCACTAACCACTGGCCTGAACATGCCAACCTTTTCGGGAAAGTATCAATACCAGAATACGGACGGGTCCGCGCTTCAAGGCGGACCCTGCCGCGTGTCGTTTGCGGCGGAAACGATCACGCTTACACCGGTCACCGGCGCGCCACTGACCCTCGACCTGGGGGACTTCGACGTCTTCCTTCCCGACGAATACGAACTGACCCTAACCCTTTACACCGGCAAGAAGATCCTGCTGAACCAATTTGGCAAGACCTTCCAAAATCTCTGCCACGATCTTCTGGAAGCGTACCGCCAGCGCCTGTTGCAGTGCCTGCTGCTCGAGGATCTGGAGGAAATCGCGCGATTCGACGGCTCAGCGCGCCTGGAATCGCCGGAGCGCGCGCTTGCTGGTCCGGCGGAAGTCCGGCTCTTTAGAAGCAACTTGGCCATCCTGCCCGTTCAAGGCACCGGACTACAGTGGCGCCTCGCGGATATCGATGCAGTGAGCTTCGACGAAACCTCCTGGACGGTGACTGCGCAGTCCGGCGACGAGCGCTTAGCCATCAGCAAGCTGGCGAAGCGCACGGAAGAGTTCCGCGAGCGGCTGACCACTGCCATGGACGGACTTACGGAGCAAGGCGCGGAGACGGTCCACGGCATTTTTCCATTTCTGGACCCCGACCAGTTTCAGCAGGCTGCCTTGCTGATGAAAGAAGGCCGAGCCACATCGCTCGACAAACTGCGCGTCATCGATTCCAAGACCGAAGAGGCACTCACCAAAAACGTCGTGGACGCCAAGCTGAAGCCTTACTTCGACTCGTTACTGGCACACGTGCCCGAGGGAAACTACTACGCGGGGTTCAAGATGTTACGCGAATCCGAGGACGAATCCGACGCCCAAATCAGCGGCACGGATGAGGTTAACTCTCCCACATCTGAGGCAGGGGCACACGCAACCGCGGAGATCGCCGCCGAATCAGAGGCAGGCGTCGGCAGCGAGGAGAAAGCGCAACCTGTTCTGCACTGGTTTTTTTTGCCGCTGGCGGCGAAGGCCGGTGCAAAGCTTCCTGACAACCTCGTGGCTTGGGAAGCTACGTCGCGGTCCGGTCGCGCCACCTATTTCTTCCGGCTCGTGCCCCCGGAGCAAGCGGGGCAGTTGCGGGATGCGTCGAAAGCTCCTGCGCTCATCGAAGCCGCCATCCGGCAATTAAATCGCGCCATCGTGCTCCTCAACTTCCGCCGTGAGCCGATTTACTTGCCGGACGATTCGCTACTGCTCCAGCCCCGATTCCGCCGCTATGCGATTGCCTGCCGCAAACTTCCGGAGCTCGTACGCCTGCGCTCATCGTTCTTAGGCCGCGCCATCCACACATCGCACGACGCTTGGCAGAAACAATTCGCGTACTACATCGAGAATGCGTAGCAGCGCCTCCATCACGTTTGCAAATACACTTCCCGAAGCCGGGCTCTTGGCATAGAATCGGGCTGAGAACTCGCGCAATTCCTGTGGTCCCAAATTCGGTGCTTATTCATTGGGGCGATGACGCAGTTCGGTGCCACGGTATGCGTCAGGAGAGACGGAGCCCTATGCCGACGAAGCAACTCCTTATTATTGGCGCTGGGCCTTACGGTCTGTCAGTCGCAGCGTACGCCAAACATCTCGGAATCGATTACGCCATGTCTGGCAGCCCCATGGAGTTCTGGCGTAATCAAATGCCCAAAGGTATGCTTCTGCGTTCGGGCAGCACATGGCAGCTCGATCCTCTCGAAATCCATACCCTGCATCGATACCTCGAGTCCAAAGGCGTCGCGCTGGAGCGAGTGTCTCCCCTTCCTCTCGACCTATTTATCGATTACGCGAGTTGGTTTGCGGAAGAGCTAGGAATTAAGACCCTCAACTCCTATGTTCGAAATCTGGAGATTATCGACGGGCACTTCGAGGCCTTTGTTGAGAACGGCGAGACCTTGAGTGCGGATACTGTGGTGACCTCGCCTGGCGTCGGCATGTTTCGCAACCTCCCGGCGGAGATAACGGATAAACTCCCCCATGGTCGCTACACGCACACTTCGTCCACAGTGAATTTTGAACCGTTAGCCGGCCGTCGCTGCCTGATCATCGGGGGGCGCCAAAGCGCTTTCGAATGGGCAGCGCTTATGGTGGAGGCCGGTGTCGCGGAGGTGCATTTGGTTTACCGCCACGAAACACCTCAGTTTGCACCCTCGGACTGGATGTGGGTCGATCCCCTTCTGAAGCAGGCCAAGGAAGTCCCCGGTTGGTTCCGGAATTTGCCCAATTCCGAGAAAGAAGCCATCGAGAGACGGTTTTGGGGTGAGGGTCGCCTGAAACTAGAGCCTTGGCTGGCGGCGCGCATCGTCCAGGATAACATCAGGCTGTGGCCTCACACGCAGATTGAATCCTGCAAAGTCCTTGCCGATGGCACGCTGCACGTCCGCCTTTCTGGAGGGACCATCATCGATGTGGACCACGTCGTCCTCGCGACCGGTTATCACGTAGATGCGCAGAAGGTCCCCTATTTTTCCCAGACGACGATTCTGCCCCAACTTAAAACCGCTGGCGGCTTCCCCTGCCTCGACGAGAGTTTCCAAACGAGCGTGCCTGGCCTCTACATCACGGGGTTCGCCGCCACTCGAGACTTCGGCCCGTTCTACGGATTCATCAGCGGATGTCCCTCCTCGGCCAAGATAATTGGGGATCATATCCGTTCAAGGCCGTCAGGGAGATCAAAAGAGTAGATTAACCCCGGCGTTAAGGTATTGGCCGAACCCGAGAAGGCGCGGTTTCTCCAGGGCGATTCTTACCATTCCCCGCCCCCCACACGACCCTTTGTTTATTGGTTGTCATTGGCCTGGAACGGTGCTAGCTTTTATCCGATGGGGGCATCCATCCTTTTTATACTTGCGCTCCAAGCGGCTGGGCCGACGGTCCAGGTTCCCACGGGGACAGTCGTACGAGTCAGCGGCGCGGTTGCGGAGCCCTTAGCCTTATCGCTGCAAGACCTGGCCGCCATGCCGCGCACCAAGGTCACGGCAAAGGAACACGATTCCAGCGCCACCTACGAGGGCGTGACTCTGACCGAAATCCTGCGGAAGGCCGGTGCACCATTGGGAAAGCTCCTTCGGGGCAAAGCGTTGGCGAGCTACGTCGTGGTGACAGCTCATGACGGTTACCGCGTGGTCTTTGCCTTGCCTGAGCTTGACCCGGACTTTACTGACGCCTCCCAGCAAATCATCCTTGCTGATATTGTTGACGGCAGGCCCCTGACCGAAAAGCAGGGTCCGGTGCGCATCGTGGTTCCACTGGAAAAGAAGGGCGCCCGATGGGTTCGCATGGTGGAAAGCATCGAGGTGGTGAATCTGCCGTAGGGTTAGAAGTTGGAAACTAGAAGCTGGAAACTAGAAATTAGAAGCTAGAAGTTAGAAGCAAGCAAAACACGGTGGGATCCGCCGTCCCATCTTCTTCCTTCTAACTTCTAGCTCCTGGCTGCTTCATTCATTCTCGTACTCGGGCTTTTTTATAAACCAGACTGAAGGAGGAGAATATGGCAACCACTACCGCTGCCTTAGAGGCGCACGTTGCCGTCCGGGCGACGAAGCTTCTTATCAACAATCAATGGGTGGAAAGCGCATCGGGGAAGTCCTTTCCCACCATCAACCCCGCGACCGGACAGGAAATCTGCCCCGTGGCGGAAGCCGATGCCGCGGATGTGGACAAGGCTGTGCACGCGGCGCGGGCGGCTTTCGAAAAGGGACCTTGGCGCAAGATGGCAGCCGCGGAGCGCGGTCAGTTACTCCACCGGCTCGCCGATCTGATTGAGCAACACGCCGACGAGTTGGCCCGGCTCGAATCGCTCGACAATGGCAAGCCCTACCAAGTTGCCAAGGCCGCCGACCTGCCGCTGACCATCGGCTGCTATCGCTACTACGCGGGTTGGGCGGACAAGATCCAGGGCAAAACCATTCCCATTGCTGGAAATTACTTCTGCTACACCCGCCACGAACCGGTCGGCGTGGTGGGTCAAATCATTCCCTGGAACTTCCCTCTCCTGATGCAAGCCTGGAAGCTGGGACCAGCACTCGCCGCCGGCAACACCGTGGTGCTGAAGCCCGCTGAGCAGACCCCTCTCACCGCCCTGCGGGTAGGCGAACTGATTCTGGAAGCAGGATTTCCGGCCGGCGTCGTGAATATTCTGCCGGGGTATGGCCCCACCGCCGGCGCCGCCATTGCCTGGCACCACGGCATTGACAAGGTTGCGTTTACTGGGTCAACGGAAGTCGGCCATCTGATCATGGAAGCGGCGGCAAAGACGAACCTGAAGCGCGTCACGCTGGAATTGGGCGGCAAGAGCCCCAACATTGTTTTTGCCGACGCGGACATGGACCAAGCGATTGAAGGCGCTCATTTCGCGCTGTTCTTTAATCAAGGCCAGTGTTGCTGCGCGGGCTCCCGCCTGTTTGTGGAAGCGAAAGCCTATGACGAGTTCGTGGAAAAGAGCGTCGCCCGCGCCAGAGCGCGGAAAGTTGGCGACCCCTTCGACCCCGCCAGCGAACAAGGCCCCCAGGTAGACGATGTCCAATTTGAAAAAGTAATGAGCTACATTGAAGCGGGAAAGAGGGATGGAGCGTCCCTGCTGGCTGGCGGCAACCGTTTGGGCAATCGCGGCTTCTTCATTGAGCCCACGGTTTTCGCTGACGTCAAAGACAACATGAAGATCGCTCAGGAAGAAATCTTCGGACCGGTCATGAGCATCCTGAAATTCAAAGACATTGAGGAAGTGGTGGAGCGCTCAAATCGCAGCGAGTACGGGTTGGCGGCTGCCGTCTGGACCCGTGACATCGGCAAGGCCTACGCGATCGCCAACAGCGTCCGCGCCGGAACGGTGTGGGTGAACTGCTACGACGTCTTTGACGCCGCAGCCCCCTTTGGCGGATTCAAGCAGTCGGGCATGGGACGAGAGCTCGGAGAATACGGCCTCCAACAGTATACCGAGGTCAAAACGGTTACGGTAAAGTTGCCGAACTAGTATCTAGGAGTTAGGAGCTGGGATTTAGAAGCTCGGATTTGGGATCCGTCGCTTGGGATTTTGGGGCTTAGCCCTGAAATCTTGAATGTTGAATTTTGAATCTTGAGTTTCCGATCGACTGATTCGAGATTGCCTGCGGGGCCTCGCGTCGACCAGCGCGCGGCCCCGATTCATTTGGAGATGGTCGAAAAAACGGAACAAGTGCCCCCAGCGGATGTTTAACCAGGTTTCTTAGGTGCGGATGCCGCCAGGCGCTGCCGCAGAGATTCGAGCGCTTCCGGCGCCCGCTTCGCCATCCATGCCTCATACTTCTCCGCCAGCGTCTCCAGATTCTTCCAGACTATGGGGTTCTTATTCTTTTCCCGCAGGGTTGGTGCCACGGCCCTGACCTTGTCCCAGATGATCCAAAACTCCCATGTGTTTTCGAAGAAAAGATCCTCCTTAATCAGTCCGTTGTTCACCAGCGAAGCAGCCATATCCCAGTAGCTAATTGTCATACGGAAGAGCGCACTATTCTCCGAGCCCGGCGGGGCTTGCGCGACGTAGTCGTCAAAGGTTTTTGCCTGGAACTCGCGAATGAACCATTCCCGCCCCTGCCGCAACTTGGCCTCGCGACGCAGGTCGTAAAGGCGCAGCAGCAGTTCCGCGTCGTAATTGTCTGGATGCTCTTTCACTCAGCCCTCCATGAAGATTCTCTTCGGTCAGCTTCCCTTCGATCATAGAATGTCAGGTGGTCCCCAGTCTTTCTTTAGATCGCGTACGACGACCTATCTTATCACGGTACAGACCTTGAGCATCCCTGCACCCTTTACCGGGCAGCTTCGGGAGCAACAACTTCCGCCAGCAGCTCAAGCACTTTCCGCTCGATCATATCGCGCACATTTCGGAAAGAGTCGATGCTCCGGCCGTAAGGGTCGGGGATTTCCCAATTCGCCTTGCGCCCTTTAAATCCGGCAGGGACGGGACACTCGACTTCGCATCCCATACCAACCACCACGTCCATTTCCGCCACCGTGACGTCACGCAGACCTTTCGAGCATTGCCCGTCCAGGGAAAGGCCCTTTTCGCTCATGACGGTGTAGGTGTCCTTTACGATCGAGCCAAAAGGATGCGAGCCAGCGCTCAAAGCCTGCACCTTACCGTCGCCAAAGTGTCTGGCCCACGCTTCCGCCATCTGGCTTCTGCAAGCGTTGCCGACGCAAACGAAGAGGATTTTCACTGGAGGATTGGTGGCTTGGGTCATTGGGTCAACGGGTCATTGAGTAACGAGGTGATTTAGCGATTTAGTGGCCTGGCGATCGTTCCTGGAACTGATCCTCTTCCCGCGCTCGGTTGGGGAGATGCATCCCACCGTAGGCAACCCGATCGCTCAATCACCCAATCACGAAATCGCCTAATCGCGCAATTTCTTCAAAAAGTACCGATGCACCGTTGGGTCGTCGGTCAGCTCGGGGTGAAACGTCCCCGCCAGAATGTTTCCCTGCTCCACAAGGACCGGCAAGTTTCCACACCGGCCCAGGACTCGCACGCCTTCACCCACGCGGCGGATGATGGGCGCGCGGATGAAAACCATTTCCACGGGATGGTCGGCGAGCTCGGGACACTCCCCCGCCTGCACCGAGCTGTCGATTTGCCGCCCGTAGGCATTGCGTTCAATGCCGATGTCGATCAAGCCCAATTTCTTCTGGGGGGAATTCAAAACTTCCTTCGCTAGTAAGATCGCCCCTGCGCAGGTGCCATAAATGGGTTTCCCCTTGGCGGCAAATTCCTTGATCGCCGTGCCGACGCCCTCCAGCTCGAAGAGTTTCAACATTGTCGTGCTCTCGCCGCCGGGCATGATGAGTCCACCGACCGCGTCGAGGTCCGAAGCGTGCTTCACCAGCCGCCAGGGCGCCCCCAGGGCATCCAGCATTTTGGCATGCATGGCAAAGTCGCCCTGAATGGCGAGAATTCCTACGGGTTTGTGGCCGTTGT
>CAZCVY010000111.1:0-21314 GCA_964501985.1 uncultured Acidobacteriota bacterium
TTACAGGCTTATAAGGCCCGCCCGCACACCAGTGCTGACCACTATGGAGGCGCGGGTCGGAATCGAACCGACGATGGACTGTTTTGCAGACAGCCGCCTTTCCACTTGGCTAACGCGCCTTGGCAGGAGCCGCAGGGCCGAACAGCATTCGGCCCTACATGCGGCGTGGCACGGGCATCCTGCCCGTGGTTGGACACGGCCACGATGGCCATGCCACGATCTAGGTCGCGGCTCTGCCGCGCTGCCACTGTGCCATGATCCTGTTGCTGCTTGGTCTTTCGCCTCAGTCTGGCGTAGAGGCGGCTTTACGCCGCCATTTGGCGAGGTCAACTCGCCGCTACGAATCCAAACTGAGACACGAACGGTCTTTCAGTTGTCAAAGAGCAATAAAAAAGCCCGCTTTTTAGGGCGGGCTTTTTTAGAATCCGATTGTGCTCTGGATTCTACCCACCCCCGCCGCGCCCTGGATTGGTCGCCATGATGGTGTTATCGACGACGTGCCCATGGGCGCACACAAATATGCGACGCGGCCTACCTTGCCGTTCGCTCATCGTTTCGGGTTTGGAAGATCTCAACATTCTCACCTCTGGAGCTGACGACTGGATTCTAACCAGTGATCTTTTGCTTACAGGGCAGGCGCCTTGAACGCTTGGCTACGTCAGCAAAGGAACCCTCGTCAAAGAGCAATAAAAAAGCCCGCTTCTTAGGGCGGGCTGGTTTGGAATCCGGTTGTGCTTTGGACTCTACCCACCCCCGCCGTGCCCTGGATTGGTCGCTATGGCGGTGTTATCGACGACGTGCCCATGGGCGCACACAAACGTGGGGGACGGCCGACCTTGCCGCTCGCACATCGTTTCGGGTTTGGGGAATCTCAACATTCTCAACTCTGGAACTGACGACTGGATTCTAATCTGCGATCCCCTACTTATAGCGCAGGCGCCGTGAACGCTTACCCACGCCCACACCGCCACATTATCCTCCAGGCGCCGGAAGAATACAAGGAAAAAACTCTGATCCTCCCGGGTAGAAAACCGGGGACGTTCACGCGGAAGGTCGAACGCCGTTCGGCCCTATATCCAAGCTTGAGCGCCTGAGCCCCATACCCGGTTGCCAAATGCTGACCCGCCACACCCATGTACACCCGGAACGAAGATTTAGCTCATTACTCCATATAAATATTTAATATTAGTTAACATATCTAAAGCACCAACTTTGTCATTGCTTGCATCCAATAGAGTATGCTGGTCAAGTGCGAACAGGTTTCAAAGGCCGGCGTTGGAAGGAGGGCAGCAGCCATGACACGCTTTTGTAAGTATTCAGCGCTCGCCCTTTTGGCGGTTGTGACCTTTGTGCCGGCAGCGTCTGCACGCGCCTTTTACGGGGGTGGTTTCGTAGGAGGCGGCTTCGGTCCGGGGTATTACCCGGGGGGATACTATGGGTACGGCCCCTGGTACGGACAGGCTTATTACCCCGTCTCGCCCGTGGGCGAAGTCCAGCTTTTGTCGAAGCAAAAGGGTAATCAGATTTTTGTCGATGGCGGATTCGCAGGCCGCACCGGAGAACTGAAGAAGTTCTCATTGCGCACCGGTACTCATACCATCGAATTGCGCAATGCTAAGGGACAAACGTACTATCAGGAAAAAATCACAGTGATCTCTGGTAAGAAGATCAAAATCCAATCTGATAACATCGGTTGACCCTTCCCCACTCAACACCAGCCACGGCCAGGGCGGTCCTGACCGTGGGCTTTTCTCCTGCCTGATGCCCCAGCGGCAAGTCCAGAAATTAGATCTTCAGCCCTCAGTTTTCAGTTCTCAGTAAGAACAGATAGCAGGGGGAAAGCTGCTAATTCCCAGCCGACAGCCTGTGGCTCATTCCTAATCGCGGATTCGGAACTCCGGACCCCGAGGCCCGAGTATCGGGTCCCGTGCCCCGCACCCCGTGTCCTGAGCTACTTTGTTGGAGTTGGGTGGGCGGTCGTGGGTACGGAGGCTGGCGTCTCGGGCTGTCCTGCTAACGCTGCGGTCGCCGAAGGGGGGAGCTTGTCGGCATTCGCCACAAGCAGCGAGATTTGCCACATCTCGGTGGGCGACAGGCTCGCGCTGAAGCCGGGCATTCCCGTCAGGCGAATTCCATTGGCCACCTTCCAATAGGTCTCGCTGGGCGGATCGTCGGTGACGCCCGTTCCCTGGAACAACTCCGGCGGCTCGGGATACTCTCCACGCGCAATCGCAGTTTTCCCCTTCCCCGGAACACCATGACACACCGCGCAATTCGTCAGATATGCGTGCGCGCCGGCAAGGTAATTAGCTTCATTGGCCTCAATCGGTGGAGTCCCCGGCATCTCCTTTTCCAATCTTGCGTGCAACGCCAGATGCGCCAGCTTCTTTTCGAAGGGCATGGGACTTGAGGCGGTCGCCACCGGCGCGTATCCTCCCGCGAAGTAGGCGTACGCTCCCCCGAGGATACAAATAATGGTTACCATGACGCCTACCACGAAAGCTTTCATCACGTGCCTCCTGTGTTGGACTTTCCGATCGAGCGAGCTGATAGATGATGGCTTATAGCTGACAGCCGACAGCTAACAGCAAACAGCGGACAACTCACAGTGAAGCCCTGATTCCAATTCCCGTATCCCGTGTCCCGTACCCCTTGTCCCGTTTCCGTCACGTTGCATTCGTCCTGACCTCGGGGCCGCTCGATTGCATACGCCTGGCTAACAATATTACCACTGCCGTCACGATGACGGCTGTAGCGGCCATCGCCAGCAACCACCCGGGGTGTTGTCCGGGATGCCGCAGACCCACGACGAATCGGCGGCCGTACTTGGAAGCAATTATGGCGATGGCTCCATACCGTAAGGCCCGCGCCAATGTCACGATCGCGATAAACGCCTGGAGCGGGTAGTCCAACACGCCGGCGATAGCGAAGAACGCGCTCGTTGGAAAGGGAAAAGGCAATAGCGCCGAAACCGCCAAAGCGCCCGTACCCCAGTGCTGAAAGAACTCCAGGAAGCGCGCCACGCGGCGCTGTCCAAACTTGCGGTTGAGATAATCCAACCCGGCACCGCGGGCAATTCGAAAGGTCAGGTAGGAACCGAGAACCGAACCTGCTGTGGCGATTCCAGCATAGTAATACCACGGTTCACGGCGCCGGGCCGCCAGGATAGCCGCGAGAATGTCGGGACCGGAAAATGTGGGGATGGGAGAGCCGTCGACGATGGCGAGAATGAACAGGCCAATTCCACCTAAATGCCGTAACACCGCCTCGATCCCCTGTGGATGTCGTGCGGCCGGTCGAGCAATTTGCGCGAGTGTCGCGAGAAGGTGCACGGTTGCCCACCGCCTACGATATCACGTTTTCAGGGAGTGACAATGTTCGGCGATGAAGGACTCCACCGCAGATTTCCATGCGCCTACGGCTCGGCAAGATGGATGAAATACTCGAAGCTCTTTGGCACAGCCCTATTGGCGCTGAGGCCGCCTCGGCTCATATGGCGCAACACTTCATTGCGGCGGTGGCGGCCCGGGATTGCGGCAATAGTCGGCATGAGCCCGCATGCAATCGTCGTAGATATCCTTATTCACCTGCCACAGGGCGGTCTTTTCGGCAGCCACTTGCTTGCCGCGCAAATTATTCAACCAGGCCGCTCGTTCACCCGCATTATGAAACGTGATACCCACCGGATCATCCGCACCGACCGCAAAAGGCAGTCGTCCGGCTACCACCAGCTTCTGCTCGGCATCGTTCCGAAAGCCGATGTGGTTGCTGGGGTCGCTGAGCCATTTGGTGAAATAGGCGGCTTGCGAGTTGCCTTGCGCGCCCGCCGCTCGAAACCATCGGATCGCCGTGGCGCGATTTTGGGGGACCGCCATGCCGAACTCATACATGCGCCCTAGAGCGAATTCGCCTTCGGGGTCATGCTGTGCCGCGCTCTTCTGATACCAGGCAAGCGCTACTGCCCAGTTTTCCGGCATTCCCTGGCCCAACTCATTGAGCAGGCCGATCCTCTTCTGCGCCCCCGGCAGTCCCTTGTCCGCAGCCATGGTGTACCACTTCGCCGCTTCCTGGTAGCTCGGGGGCACTCCCTGGCCGGCCTCGTACATCACTCCGAGAGCCATTTCACCGTAGAGGTTTCCCATCGCGGCGGACTGTCGAAACGCTGCCACCGCGCCCGCATAATCCTTGGCATCACGCAACTTGTTGCCTTTCAGGTACAAGTCGCTCCCCGGCTTATTATCGTAGGAAAGGGTCGCGAGTCGGCTTTTGGCATCTTCGCTGCCTTCTTGCGCCGCGATCCGGTAATAATTGTTGGCTTTTTCCCGATCCCTGGGGACGCCGGAGCCATTCGCATAGGTTTCTCCCAGCATGAAGTTGGCGTCCGCCGATCCCGCTGCGGCGGCCTTCTGCCACCAGTTTATGGCTGTCGCGTAGTCATGGGGTACACCGTATCCCCTTTCATAGGCGTACCCGAGCGAAAACTCAGCAGCGGGCAGGTTCTGATCCGCAGCCTTGCGGTAGTAACGTGCGGCCGCGGCCTGATCCTTGGTCCCGAAGTACCCTTGCGTGTAGGCGAGGCCGACGCAGTACTCACTTAAGGCATCCGTGCGGTTTTGCGCGCCCGGATGGTTCAGTACCGTGCTTAAGCAGGTGTGCCAGTCGTCCGCCAGCGAGGCGTGCGACAAAGTCGGCCACAGCGCCACGGTCAGCGCGGACCAGACAACAGTTGTTCTCAGTAGGCAAAACGCCCTCATCGGAATCTCCATTGTGGATACCCTGGATTTGCCCAGTATACACTGGAAATCCTCGGTCGGAAATCTTGGCTTGGGCGGCTCGGCTTGGGCGGCTGCAAACGTCGACTATTGGCAGGAAAAATGGTGATCGCGAAAAGCCGGGAGAGTAACCCTCAACCGATGGCCAGTCGTTAGGCCCGAACTCGTTTTCCCGTACCCCGCAACCCCTGTCCCGTGCCCCAGCCCCTCAACTAGCTCATTTCAAAGCATATTTGACGTTGCTGACGTCCTTGCGCCAGGGGCGGTCGAGGAAGTGGGTCAAAGAGTCAGGCTTCCCCTTCAGATACCGATCGAAAAAGGCCACGGAATAATCATTGATCACCGATTGGTAAGTCTTGTTCAGGTTTGTCCAGGCAAAATGTCCGGCGCCGGAGAACTCGATGTAATACTTGGGGGTGGAGGTCTGGTCGTAGCCGCCTCCCAGTCGCCGGACATAAGGCGTCACCCCAATATCAACCGTCCCGCCTTGGTACATGACCGGAACGTCGAGATGCCCCAAGTTCCCCTTCTTAAGGAACGGCGAGCAATAGGGGGATAGAGCCAGAACGGCCTTGACGCGCCGATCCTTCCACGAGGGCCACGCGCCCGCCATCGCCAGCACCGTGTAACCGCCGAGCGAATGGCCGGCGAGACCGATCCGGTTGGCGTCAATCGGAACTCCTTGGAACGACTTTTCCTTGAGAATCGCGTCCAGCACGGCTTCCATGTCCTCGTCACGATTATGGTAAGTCGTGTCGCTCCAAGCATCGGGGCTGCGAAAGGGTTCCTCAGACCGCGTGGTGGCGAGCTTGGCAAAGAGTTCTCCCTGATGACCAATGCCAGTCCCGCAAAACGCATCAGAATGGTTGGGGGCCAAGACAAAATACCCAGCATCCGCCAAGGCTTCGGTCAGAAAGACCGATTGGGTGCCGCAACCCGTAAACCCATGCGAAAACAAGATGACCGGATAGCCGTCCTGCGGCGCCGCGCCGCTAGGTTTCCAGATCGCCACCCGTCGGCCCGAGATGTCGACCTCGGGAATAGCGTGATCGGTCGCGCCGACCATCGCCACAAACTGGTGATACAGAAGAAAAACGACAAAGGGTGCCAGGAAGACGATCCCTAGCGATGTCCATCCGACCCTCAGCCAACGGCGTCCCACCCAAACACCCCTCGGTCGCTTTCGGCACTCCAAGCCGACCGCAATTCTGAGGTTAAAGCAAACGAGAGGTCGGATCAAGCGCCGAAAGACCCAAAGGGAGGGTCGCCGTAACTCGGAATCCAGGGACGCAGGCTAAATCCCACGCGCTTAATGGACAGCGATCAGGGGACTCGGAATCGGTGTAGCGTCATGGTTCGGGCGTCGGCGGAGGGCATTATCTGCGGCAATGCTCACCACGTGCAGCAGCTCAGGGTCAGAGAGGGGAGGGACGATGAAATCGAATGCGCCACGTTCAATCGCTTGGACATAGAAACTCACGTCCGCAAAACGCGCCACAACGATGACATTCACCGGCGCGGATGCTTTCGCGGCCAGAGTCAAAACATCAGCCCAATTCCCGTCCGCAAGTTGGACTTCAGTAAAGACCAAATGCGGTGGGCAATCTGACCAAAGCGCTAGAGCCGCTTCCCCGCAAGTCTTGGCACTGGAAATATGGATCGAATGTTCTTCCAGCGCCATGCGCAGGGCATCTAGCGGGTCGTGCCGAGCCTGAACGAGCAAAGCCTTGATACTTTTCTTTTTTCCATCAAACATAGTCGGTCCCTCCTATCGCCCGGACGCGAGCGCGACGCTACCCACGCCGCGCCACGTCCGGCTTCAGCAGTCAGCTCGACCGCTGTGCCCACCCTCTGCTCGACCACAATTCAAATGTGATTCTC
Organism: uncultured Acidobacteriota bacterium; assembly: GCA_964501985.1. GTDB lineage: Bacteria > Acidobacteriota > Terriglobia > UBA7540 > UBA7540 > Bog-366. The sequence goes on from CAZCVY010000111.1 coordinate 6,654, forward strand.
TCATTTCCCCATTAAGCTGAATTGAGGGATTCGTGACGTGACGATTAAGTTTATAAACGGTCGTTACGCCCTCCGGTCGCTCCCCACCAGAGCATGGACTGGGTCCGGCTACCGCGCCCCGACCAGATTCCGAAAAACGTTATCTGGATGTGCTAAAATTCTGGCGTGGGATCCAATTCCGAAATGGGCGTCGGGTCCATTCGTGGTGATAGAAGTGTGAGTAGCCATCCCTTGATCGTGATCGTAGGCCCCACCGCCAGCGGCAAATCGGAGTTGGCCCTGGTGCTGGCTGAGCGGCTGAACGGCGAGGTGGTGAACTACGATTCCGTGCAGTTGTATCGCGGCTTCGACGTGGGTTCGGGGAAATTGCCTCTCGCTGAGCGTCGGGGTGTTGTCCATCATCTTTTAGATTACCTCGAACCTGCTGACATTTTCACCGCGGGAGACTATCGCCGCGCGGCGTTGAAAGTCCTGGATGACTTGCGCCGCCGCGCCAAACTTCCGATTTTCGCGGGCGGAACAGGCCTTTACTTGCGGGCCCTGTTGACAGGTCTTTTCGAGGGCCCGGTGCGTTCTGAGGCTTTGCGCGAGCGGTTGCGGGCGATGGTGGAACGCCGCGGCCGGGAGTTTCTACATCGCCTGTTGGCTCGCCTCGACGGCCCTGCGGCGGCGCGCATCGAACCTCGCGACACGCAGAAATTGATTCGCGCTGCCGAGGTTTGTACCCTTGCCCGGCAGCCGATTTCGGCATTGCACGCGCGTGGACGGGTTGGTCTCGAGGGCTATCGCGTTTCCAAGTTCGGGCTGAATCCACCGCGCTCCGAGCTATACGCCCGCATCAATCGGCGGGTGGAGAGCATGTTCGCAGCGGGTTTGATGGAAGAGGCGCAGGCGCTGCATTCCCATCCGGACGCGGCCCGCATCAAACCCTTGGGATCTCTGGGCTACCGGCAGGCTTGTGCTGTCCTGGAAGGAAAGTCGAGTCAGGGAGAGGCTGTGATGCGGACACAAGCAGCCACTCGGCAGTATGCCAAGCGCCAGTTGACTTGGTTCCGGCGCGAGACGGACATTACCTGGTTCGAAGGGTTCGGCGACGACCCGCACGTTCAAAGTCGCATTATGGAGACCCTGGACCGGACGGCGGCCACGGCTGGTGAAGCCGCATTTGCTTCCCTGGCGGCTCCCTCGGTTCCGTAACTAGGAAATCAGGGCGACCTTGGAAACTCGAAGCACAAAAAGAGAGAGAAAAACATGGATAAACAACCCCAGAACATTCAGGACGGTTTTTTGAATTCCGCCCGCAAGGAAAAAACCCTGGTGACAGTTTACCTGCTGAGCGGTGTTAAGTTGACAGGCCGCATTCGCAGTTTCGACAAGTACTCCCTCATTCTGGAAAGCAACCACCAGGAGCAGATGGTCTTCAAGCACGCCGTCGCCACAGTGGTATTGCCCCGTCCGGCCTCTCTGCCGGCGGTGCCGGGAACCCCGGAAGGATAGAAGCATTCGAAGCTTGCAAGCATTTGAGAAAGCATTTCTGGCGGGTTGGGAATCCACTCGCCGCGATAGCGTGACGATGGGCTTCGCGGACGCGGAGGACCCCTTGCTGGAACTCAAGGAACTCACCGCCAGCGCCGGAGCCCGCGTGGTGGGAACGGCGATGCAACGCTCTTCCGACCCCGACCCCGCGACCCTGCTGGGACGCGGCAAAGTGCATGAAATCCGCGCTGAGGCACATGCCGGCGAAGCGGACCTGGTGATCTTCGACCACGACCTCACTCCCACGCAACTCCGCAATCTTGAAAGAATGCTCGACCTGAAGGTCATTGACCGCACCCAAATCATTCTCGATATTTTTGCCCGCCGCGCTCGCAGCCGCGAAGGGCAACTCCAGGTGGAACTGGCGCAGTTGAACTATCTGCTGCCCCGGCTTTCCGGGCACGGAACGGCCCTCTCGCGATTAGGCGGCGGCATCGGCACCCGTGGCCCCGGTGAACAGAAGTTGGAAATGGACCGCCGCCGCATCCGGGGGCGCATCCGGATTCTGTCCGATGGCATTGAGCGTGTCCGTTCTCAACGCGCCCTTCATCGCGCCCATCGGCGCGACCAGAATCTTCATCTGGTGGCGCTGGTCGGTTACACCAATGCCGGCAAGTCCACGCTCTTTAATGCTCTGACTTCCGCGGGAGTGGTGACCTCCGCGCGCATGTTTGCCACTCTCGACCCCACTGTCCGCGCGCTGCCGCTTGACTCCCACCGCATGGCGCTGCTTTCCGATACCGTTGGTTTCATCCGCAAGCTGCCTCCCCATCTGGTAGCCGCGTTCCGCGCCACACTCGAGGAGTTGGAAGAAGCCCGCTTGCTGCTACACGTGACCGACGCCTCCAGCCCGCAACGCGACGCGCAAGATGCCGCCGTCGAGGCCTTACTCGAAAGTTTGGGCGTCGCCTCCACGCCTCGCTTGCACGTTTGGAACAAGGTGGATCTGCTTGTACCCGCGGAGAGGCGCAAACTCGAAGCAGAGGACCGCAGCGTTACCATTTCCGCCCACACTGGCGATGGCTTGGAAAACCTGCGCCAGCGGATTTCCGACGCGCTGGCCGCTGACCCCATGGTGGAAGCGAATTTCGATCTTTCGTCGAGCGATGGAAAACACTTGGCGTTGCTGCATCAGTCAGGTACCGTTGTATCTACCCATTACGAAGCCGACCGTGTTTTCGTGAGGGCCATAGTGCCCGAATCCGTTCGGGAAAAGCTCAAGCTTTCCAGCGGAGAAGCCTCGCGCGAGCGGTAAGTTATTGCTAATTCGGGGGGAAAGCTGCTTGTGGAAATCTTTGTGGAAAAGGTCGATACTTTTACCACGTACTGAAAACCCACTCCACCCGCGATTTATGCGGGTGTGGCGATAACAAGAATCATTAGTCCTTTGTTTGTAAGTAGTTGCATGCATCTTTAGCCGGCCGTCGGGAGCAGTTTTCCGGAAAAATCCGTTTGACACCCACCGCAATTCATGGATAGATTTTTGCACAACGATGAAGCATTCCCCGCCCGGTTTCCACGTAGCCCCCGGCTCTCCCCCATTCCGCGCCAATTCAGGCCCTCTTAGCCCTAGCCTCAGGTAATAGTTAATTGGCCACCCTCCCCTGAGGGATCTACGGAGGCTCGGGATTGCCCTGGTTTGACAGACTCGCAGCGCTGGTTTAGATTGGCAGTTCTTGATCGTCGTCACGAATTTCGCGGCTTCCCGCGATCGAAGGAGTGTTATCCCGAAATGCTCGATCTGAATTTTGTCCGCGACAATCTGGAACTGGTGAAAGCGAAAATGCGCGAGCGCGGGCTTACCGATGTCCTGGCCGATTTTGAATCGCTCGATCGCGAGCGTCGCCGCGTGCTGGTGGAGGTGGAAGGGCGCAAAGCGCGGCGCAACAAAGCCTCCGATGAAATTGCTACGCTCAAAAAGCAGAAGCAGGATGCCGCCGCGCTGATTGCGGATATGAAGGCCCTCGGCGTCGAGATTCAGGAACTGGATGAGCAGGCGAAGGCCTCCGATGAGCGCCTCCGTGAGGTGCTGCGTGTTGTCCCCAACGTTCCGCACTCGAGCGTTCCCGTGGGCCACAGCTCCGCCGACAATCAGGAAGTCCGCCGCTGGGGCCAGCCCCGGCAGTTCGATTTCCCGCCCCAGGCGCACTGGGATCTGGGCCCGGCGCTGGGGATTCTCGACTTCGAGCGCGCCACCAAAATCACTGGCGCCCGCTTTGCCGTGTACTCCGGAGTCGGCGCGAAGCTCGAGCGCGCTCTCGCCAACTTCATGCTCGATGTGCATGCCCGCGAGCACGGTTACACGGAAGTTCTGCCGCCGTTCGTGGTGAACTCCGCCAGCCTCTTTGGCACCGGCCAGTTGCCCAAGTTCAAGGAAGATCTCTTCAAACTTGAGGGCACGGACTATTGGCTGATTCCCACGGCCGAAGTTCCTGTGACCAATCTCTATCGCGGCGAAGTGCTGGAGGCGGAGAAGCTTCCCGTCAAGCACTGCGCCTGGACGGCCTGCTTCCGCAGCGAGGCAGGCGCCGCCGGCAAGGACACGCGCGGCATCATCCGCCAACACCAATTCCAGAAGGTGGAACTGGTCAAGTTCACGCTTCCGGAAAACTCCTACGACGAGCTGGAACGGTTGACGCACGATGCGGAAGAAATCCTCCAGCGGTTGGAGCTGCCCTACCGGGTCATTAACCTTTGCACGGGCGACATGGGCTTCAGCTCCGCCAAGACCTACGACATCGAAGTCTGGCTGCCCGCCGCGGCCGAGTACAAAGAAATCTCCTCTTGCTCGAATTTTGAGGCCTTCCAGGCGCGCCGCGCCAATCTGCGCTTCCGGCGCGGGAAGTCCGGCAAGTCGGAGTTTCTGCATACCCTGAACGGCAGCGGACTGGCCGTGGGCCGCACGTGGGTCGCGATCATCGAAAATTATCAGCAGGCCGACGGCTCTGTCATAGTCCCCACCGCCCTCCGCCCCTACCTCGACGGCTTGGAACGAATCACGCGGGCGTAGAAAGGTAAGCAGAAGGCAGCGGGCAGTAGGCAAAAAGCAGTAGGCAGAAACCAGAAGGCAGTGGGCAGTAGGCAGAAAACAGTAGGCAGCGACGGAAGGCCGTGGGCAGCGGGCGCAAGTCGATCCATCGAGTTATCTGGACATCTCGCCATCGAGTCATCGGCTCATCGGGCGAGTAAGTCATCGAATCTTCGATTCATCGGGTCATCGTGTCATCCGTTCATCGGGCCATCCCATCATCGGCCATCGCGCCGTCAGGTCATCGCATCATCGGGCCATCCCGTCGTGGGGCCATTTTGAATCTTGAATCTTGAATATTGGATTTCCGCTTTCAACATAATCGTACCAAGGTCGTAGCGCACACCTCTGCCGTCGAGGTCTGCGGCGCTTCCCTCGACTGCACTTCATAACCCAAGCACCCAGCATGCGCCTTGACGATCGAAGTTTGGGCAAACGAAGAGCCGCGGACCCCCAAAGTCGGGGGTCCGCACCACGTAACACTTTGGGCAAGAGTCCCAATTGCAAAATCAGATAAGCAATCGTCAGCCGTTGCGAGCTTGCAGCCACCGGAAGGGAAGTGGGACTGGCTAGGGGGAGAGATGAGATGCTTCGGTTTCAAAGAACCGCTTCACATCTTCCCAGGACAGCGGAACAAGCATATCGGGCATCGGGTCTTTGTCGGCATCTTCGAACCAGGTCAGCGATTTCAGGACGTGCGTCAGGCTGTGGTTCACGCCGGCGTATTTCTCCTTAAACCATGCGAGCGCTGCGGCAAGGCCGTATAGCTTCGCCACGGCGTAGAGATCGACGAAATCCCGCTTCGTTCCCCGGCTTGCGATCGCGCTCAGTTTCATACAGGCAATGTCCCGGGGATCGGCCACACTCACACCGAGGAAGGCTACAAACGGAAAGAGCACAGAATAGGGGTAGGCAAGAAAGCTTATTTTAATGCCCTGAACGGTCGCGTGCAGGGTGTCCGGAGCCTGCGATGCAAGCGCGAAACCGGTGAGGGTCTTCAGCCTCCGAATCAGCGCTTCGGGTTCTACCGGCTCGCGACTGAAAAAATCGAGGTCATGCGAGCGGCGGTGCCCGAGGTGGAGTGCAAGGCCCGTGCCCCCGGCAAGGTAACACCGGTCAAGGATTCCGAGCGCCTGGAGATCGTGAAGGGTGCGCTCCACCCCCGGGCTGATCGCTTCCCCATGCCACACGTGTTCTTTGCTCTCCATAGAGATCACCTCCTTGAGTGTACCAGGAAGGAGGGAAGGGTTAGCGGGGGAGGCGGAGCGCCGCCACATTGTCACGGGTGATCCCGTAAATCAAGGCCCAGAAGTTTGCCGATTTTCTCGAAAGACGGCGTTCGGTGGCAATAACCCGTTTGATCTCCGCCTCCGAAAAGGTTTCTTTCATCCATTTAACGGCGTTTTCATCACCAAACTCCAAGATGCGGGCCATCGTGTAGTCGGGATAAGACGTGGGGATGAAAGTGTCAACGTTAACGTCCCAGAACAAAGGGCGTAAATGACGTGGGATCATACTCTTACATTGTACCCTTGGGTGGCGAAAAGTCAATTCTGAGACGTATGCGCGCTACGCACCCGCGATGGGATTTTTGCCGACTCCACCATCACTTGCAGCGGGCCTCTTGGCTGTCTCGGACGGAAGGTCTATGCGCAGCAAAGCCGATGGGCTGTTAGAATGTCACCCCTTGACTCCCCCTCGCAGGACGCAGGAGGTTCCATGCATCGCATTTTCCGGAATACCATCATCTTGTGTATATCTCTCTGGATATTTCCAATACTGGGTCTATGTTCGGCGATAAAGGCCGGGGCGGCGCGGGTGGACATTACTCCGCCGCTGGGACTTAAGATGTACGGATACGGCAGTCGTAAGGAGGGGGCTACCGGCGTCTGGGACCCGCTGTACGCACGGGTCTTGGTTCTGGGGGCGGGAGATGAGCGCTTGGCGATCGTGGTTACGGACTTCGGCCGCGTCTTTGCTCCAGCCTGGATCGAGCGCTTGCGGCGGGACGCGAAAGAAAAATACGGAGTAACTTACGTTTTGCCGGCCGCCATTCACACCCACGCGGGCCCCGAAATCACCGATGACTATCCCCCGCGCGAAGGTCCGGACTGGGAAACTCCGGTACTCGAGAAGATCGAGCACGCCATGGGGGAAGCGCAGGCGAGTGCTGTGGAGGCGCGCATCGGCACGGGTTACGGTGAGGCCTACATCGGCCATAACCGCCTGCGAGAGCAACCCGACGGCCGCTTCGGCTGGTTCGAGGTCAACCCCACCATGGTGCCCACCTCGCCGGTTGACCCCACTGTGTCAGTCGTCCGTATCGATAACATGGCCGGAGACCCCATTGCCATCCTTGTGAACTATGCCTGCCACCCGGTGGTTTTCGGCCCCGACAACCTGAAATACTCCGCCGACTGGCCGGGGGTAATGAATGCGACGGTGGAGCGCGCGTTCGCCGGGGAGAATTCCCGTACGGCGCCGGTCTGCTTCTTCCTGCAAGGTGGGGACGGGGACATCAATCCGTACTTTGCGGTCACGCCGGTCGCGCAAGACGCCGTCGGGCGCCGTGATTGGACCGGCAACCGTATGGGTCAGGAAGCCGCGCGCGTGGCAAAGAGCATCCTGACCAAGCCAGAACCCGACGGCACCTTGCAGGTGGCCGAAGATTTGCTGGACATGCGCTGGCGCTGGAATCAGGAGAAATACCGGGCTGCGGTACTGACCTCGTGGGGCCCGGCAGCCGCGGCAGACTTTGACCGACACCGCAATGATCCTGTGCGCCTGCCCGTGGCCACGCTGCTGATCAACAAGCGCATCGCCCTCATGACCATGCCCGGCGAGCCTTTTGTGGATTTTCAAACCGATTGGCGCAATCGCTGCCCGGTTCCCGACGCCTTTTTCATGGGCTATTCGAATCGAGACTTTGGCTACCTCCCCACCGTGCTGGCCGCATCGCGCGGTGGTTATGGCGCCGCCAGCACTTCCACACGCGTGGAAGTGGGCGCGGGTGAACGCATGGTGAATCAGGCGCTGGTGCGTGTGTATGAAATGCTCGGCCGCCTGGTGGATGAGCCCGAGGATCTAAAGAAAAAATGAAGGGGCAGCGGCTGGGCGGCATATTCGTTGTTAGCACGATAGATGGTTTCCATGGGATTCAACCGCGGCTAATGAAACTAGACCGCTTCGAGGTCGCCGCGGCAGGCCGCTTGACATTTCTTCTCGCGAGAATATGATAACCAGCGGCAATAAGCGATCTCAGGGTTCGCAATCTCAAATGCGAGGTGACTATGGCCTTAAGCGGAATCCCCAGCTTTAATCGTCGATCCTTTCTCAGCAAGTCGTTGGCAGCGGGAGCAGCGGCTTCGGCATATACCATCTTGCGCCCTGAATTGGTGCGAGGCGCAGGGAAGGAAAAGCTGCGCGCGGGCTTGGTAGGGTGCGGTGGTCGTGGCACGGGGGCTGCGGCGGATCTGCTCAGCGCCGACCCGCACGTTGAACTCGTCGCGATGGGCGACATCTTCGATGACAAGCTCCAGGCCTCGCTCTCGAAGCTGCGCGATCCCAAGTTCCTTGCGGAGGCCAGCCCGAAGAACGCCGCGGCCTTCACCGGCCAACCCCTCGGGGAGTTGGTGGAGTCTATCAGGAAGCGCGTCGCGGTAGACCCAGAACATTGCTTCGTCGGATTTGACGCCTACCGCAAGGTCATCGCCTCGGAGCTTGACGTGGTGCTGCTGTGTACTCCGCCCGGGCATCGGCCCGCGCAATTCGAAGCCGCCGTCAATGGCGGGAGACACATCTTCACCGAAAAACCGATTGCGACCGATGCAGTGGGAACGCGCCGCTTCCTCGCTTCCGTCCAGAAAGCTCGGGATATGAAGCTGACTGTCGTCGCCGGCACCAATCACCGTTCACAGAAAGAGTTCATCGAAACGGTGGGGAAAATTCACGACGGCGCCATCGGCGACGTAACGGCCTTGAGCGCCAGCTACCTCAGCGGACCGGTTTTGCATGTTGACCACCGCGATCCCGCGTGGGGCGACATGGAGTGGCAGCATCGCGACTGGTACTCGTTCGTGTGGATCTGCGGCGACCAGATGGTGGAACAGCACATCCATACCATCGATTTCTGCAACTGGGTGATGAACGCCCATCCCGCGAGCGTCGTGGCCTCCGGCGGAGCCGCGTGGCGCCCGCGCGAGGAACTGTACGGGAATATTTACGACCACATGACCGCCGATTACGTGTATCCGAATGGCGTACACATGTACAGCGCTTGCCGACAGTATCCCAAAGGCGGATTCCGCAAAGTGTGGAATGACGTGACGGGGACAAAGGGACATAGCGACGGCACGGACATGGGCTCGAAGGGCATGGACCCTTACGTCCAGGAACACATCAAGATGGTGGCCAGCATTCGCGGCGACGCTCCCTATGAAAACAACGGCGTGCAGGTCGCGGAGAGCACGATGACCTGCATCATGGCCCGCGAGGCGGCTTATTCCGGCGAGGAAATTACGTGGGACCAGGCCATGGCTTCGCAACAGGACCTTCAGCCCAAAGCCTTCGACTACAAGCTGGCGATGGAAGTGCCGCCGCTCGCAGTACCGGGTCAGTACAAGTTCGTGTGACCTGTGCGCAGCTAGCGGGCGCGATAAATCTCGTGCCAACCGCCGGAGGGAATTACCGCTCCGACGATAGCGCCCGCGATGGCGCCCAGCGGAGTAGCGATTTCTTTCCCTCCGTTGGGGAGGATCTTAAGACAGTTGGCGCATTTGTCGGCGGAATCGAGCCCCGCGCCGATCCCCAGGCCGGCACCCGCCCCCACTCCCGCCCCGATGAGTGCGTTACGCATGCGATGCCGCTTGCCTTTGGAGGAAACCCGGACAACACCCTGCCGGCTGATAGTTTGTTCGCCGCCCGCCGTGCTCATGACAATCGCATCGTCGGTGAAGCTGCGATAGCTGCCGCGGCTGGATTTGGCGCCGTCCTGCACGACCTGGATTTCCTGGCCCGCTGACAGTTGCTTGAGATTGTTCCAAGCGGCTTGATTCGCGCCGTCCTCCCCGAGTGCAATGCCCGCTGCAATCCCCAGAAATAGAAACAGGAGCCCAAGGCAAAATACACTTTTCGCTCGCCTCATGCGAAGCCTCCATAAGAGTGATTGGCCGCCCGTAATTGAATTTGGCCCAAAGGGGGGAAGATGCAAGGACTTCGTGCTTCTGGTACTACCTATCTTGCCGCGATATGACAATACCGTTACCGCCATCGCGCGTCAAGCTTGTGGTGAGGTCAAATCTTTGACTATGACTCGAGGTCCTCATCAACGACAATTCTCAAGGCACGAAGAAACTGGGTGTCTTGCGTGGTCAGGTGAAACTCGGGGTCGGGGCGGGCGTCGGCGTTTAGCTTCTGACGATGTACCAAGTTCACTTCGCCGCGCTTGTTGAAGCCGATGGTGACTTCCAAAACCAGAAAGAGGTCGTAGCCCGCGCCGCGGATCCGCGACATGACCTCGGCAATCCGGTCGGACTCGGAGAGAGACTCGTTGATCGCATCGCCTAATTCTTTAATCAGGCGTTTGAAATTGTCGTCTAGCTCCAAAACTCACCTGGCAGGCGGAAGGTGGCTTGCAAAGTCAATTCTAGGATTGCTGCCGGTGGACGTCAAGGCGAAACCCACAAGCGAAACCCACGGTCAGCACACAACAACGTCGATTCAAAGCGGCTTTCCTGGCTCGAGCACGGTGCAATTTGGAAGCGGGCGCCACTAGAGAACGCGGTCCGGATTTGACTGCGGCCCGGTTTGTCCTTACGATAACTTACCGGGAGTGAAAAGAGCCCTCGCAGGACAGGAAGGGAAGGTTTTGAGTCGACTCGGAAGTTTGTTGCATTATTGGTTTGTCAACGCAAAGCGGTTGTTTCATCTGGTCATCGCACTTTTATTTATGGCATTGACGCTTGGCGTCGCTTATCAGGCCCTTATCGAGTGGGAGGATTACCGCAAAGCGCCTGCTGCGGGCTTGCTTTACTTCGAGTTATATGGGGGATTCTCCATATTCCTGGCGATACTTTGCCTTTACTCTTTTGTAAAGGCGCGAAACGTGCGTTGAGATTTCGGTTGGCGCGCGGATCGGCAAGTCGCATTTCTCGGTTGCCCATTATGGCCGCAGACCCCGCCAAAGAACTCAACGAGAAATTTGTAACGGGCTCGGGGCTGGAACTCAAAAGGTTTCATACGCCCGCGGACTATGCCCGCTGGGACTATGAGCAGCAGGCGGGTTATCCGGGCGAATACCCCTACACCCGCGGAGCTCACCCGTCGCTGTATCGCAGCCGCCTTTGGACCATGCGCCAGTATGCGGGTTTCGGCTCAGCGCGTGAATCGAACGCGCGCTATCGTTATCTGCTTTCGCAAGGGCAAACTGGCCTCTCCGTGGCGTTCGACCTTCCCACCCAGATTGGCTTTGATTCTGACCATCCGCTGGCGCGCGGCGAAGTGGGGCGCGTCGGGGTAGCCATCGACTCCCTCGAAGATATGGAAATGCTCTTTGAAGGAATTCCGCTTGAGCGCATTTCGGCGTCGATGACCATCAACGCGACAGCCGCGATTTTGCTGGCGCTCTACTTCGCCGTGGCCGAAAAGCAAGGCGCGGATCTCGCGCGGTTGTCGGGCACGGTTCAGAACGATATCTTGAAAGAATACATTGCGCGTGGCACTTACATTTATCCGCTCGCTCCCGCGCTGCGTGTGGTGACGGATATCTTCGCTTTCTGCCGCGATCGCGCCCCCGAATGGAACACCATCTCCATCAGCGGCTATCACATTCGCGAAGCAGGATCCACCGCCGTGCAGGAGGTCGCTTTCACCCTGGCCAACGCCATCGCCTACGTGAAAGCGGCGATGGCGCGGGGCCTCGCGGTGGATGAATTTGCACCCCGCCTGTCGTTTTTCCTGAATGCGCATAACGATCTGCTGGAGGAAATTGCCAAGTTCCGTGCGGCGCGGCGGCTCTGGGCCCGGATCATGCGCGAACGATTCCATGCTCAGGACTCGCGCTCCTGGGTGTTCCGCTTCCATACGCAAACCGCCGGGTCCACTCTTACCGCGCAACAGCCCGACGTGAACATTGTGCGCGTAACGCTTCAGGCGTTGGCTGCGGTGCTGGGTGGAACTCAATCGCTGCACACCAACGCTCGCGATGAAGCCCTCGCCCTGCCCACGGAGGCTTCCGCGCTGCTGGCCCTACGCACGCAACAGATTCTGGCCACGGAAAGTGGCGTGGCCAATACCGTCGACCCACTGGGGGGCTCCTACGTTATCGAGAAACTCACGGACGAAGTCGAGACGCAGGCAGGAGAATACTTGCGCAAGATCGACGGGATGGGTGGCGTGGTTCGCGCCATCGAGTCGGGGTACGTGCAACGCGAGATTCAGCAGGCAGCTTACGAGTATCAGAAAGCTATCGAAACTCGTGCGCGCGTGGTGGTGGGCGTGAATCAGTATGCGGAGGAGGCGAACGCCGCGGGTGAAAAGCCGCAGGGCCGGACGGCGGGCCCTGCGCTACGCCCGTTCCGGATCGATCCCGATATCGAGCCGACCCAGGTGGCTCGTCTGGCCGCACTGCGGGCTCGTCGCGACGCCGCGCGCGTTGCCGCAACACTCCAAGCTGTTGAGGCGACCGCGCGCACTGATCGTAATCTGTTGCCGGCCATTCTCGATGCCGTCAAGGCCTACGCCACTGTAGGTGAAATCTCCGACGTCCTGCGCCGCGTCTTCGGCGAGTATCAGGAGTCTGTGGTGATTTGATGGCGCGCAATTCATTAACTAGACGCAAAGGACACTTAACGCCCACGTTAACTTTTCTCGGCGCCACCGGTAAAGTGAGCGGGTCACATTATAAAGTGACGGAACCTGATGGAATCATGGCCGCCTATTCAGGTGCCGATCCCGGCTGAAATCCGCCGGCAGGGACAAGGCCTAGTTGGTCTGCAATATTACGCATGGCAGTAATGCAGAAGCTGAGGTGTTCATCGAGAGGAACACCCAATTCCTCCGCGCCTTTGGTAATGTCCTCGCGGCTGACGGAGCGCGCAAAAGCCTTGTCCTTCATCCTTTTTCGCACGGACTTCGTTTCCAGACTGACGATGCGGTCCGGCCGGACTAAGGAACATGCGGTAATGAACCCTGCCACCTCGTCGCAGGCAAAAAGCACTTTGGCCAAAAGCGTGTCGCGGGGAACTCCGGTATAGTCGGCATGGCCGAGAATGGCGCGCCGGACCTCTTCCGACACACCCCTTTCCTCGAGAATCTCGCTACCCTTCAGGGGGTGGTCGGGAGCGTTCGGGTAGATCTCGTAATCAAAATCATGAATCAACCCGACCACGCCCCACTCTTCCTCGCCTTCGCCGAATTTGCGGGCATAGGCGCGCACGCACGCTTCCACGGCCAGAGCGTGCTTCCGCAGACTCTCGTTCTTTGTGTACTCGCATAGGAGTTCCCAGGCGCTTGCACGGTCCATGATTTCCTCCCGTCAACAAGACGAAGATTATACGACGCCCGGCGCACCAAGCGGGGATGCACACCGAGGCTCCTGCCAATTTGCCATCAATGTTTGCCGGGTCCTTTATAGACAACGCCCTCCTTCATCACGAAGCTGACCTCCTCCAGCACACTAACGTCTTTCACGGGATTCCCGGAGACAGCGACAAGGTCTGCAAACTTGCCCGCTTCCACCGAGCCGAATTGGTTCTTCATATCGACCAATTCTGCGCCTGAAACCGTGGCCGAGCGCAAGGCTTGGGCAGGCGTCATGCCGTACTTCACCATCAGTGCAAACTCCTTTGCCGGGTTGATGGTCCACTCGAATCCGCCAACGTCGGTGCCGAAGGCGATTTTCACCCCCGCCTTGAGCGCGCGTCGAAACGTCTCGGCGTGGATCTCCACTCCGCCTTCCCATCCCGGAAACCCACTCGCCTGATGAATCTCGTCGGCGTAAATGAAGATGTACAGCGTCGGCACGTACCACGTTCCGCGCGCCACCATCGTCTTGAGATCATCGTCTGAGATGTAGGCGCCGTGCTCGATGGAATCTGCTCCTGCCTCGAGCGCGCTGTGGACGCCCTCCAGACCCATGGCGTGCGCTGCCACCTTGTGATGCTCGCGGTGCGTCTCATCCACAATGGCGTGGAACTCCTCGGCCGTAAAGGTAGGGATACTGCGCACCACACCGTCGGCCGTGGAAACACGCTGGTCGGCGTAAACCTTAATCCAATCAGCGCCATTGCCAATCTGCTCGCGCACTGCCTTGCGGCACTCATCGGGCCCGTCCACCACCTGGACGCCGTGCGGCAGTTTCAAGGCCGGGTCGTAACCAAGGATCGCGTAGGCGCCCGTTACGTCGAGCGCACGCGTCACCACAAACATACGCGGCCCGGGTATCACGCCTTGCTTGATGGCGTCGCGGATCGAGACGTCCGCGTAGTATGCGCCCTCAGTTTCCAGGTCGCGGATGGTGGTGAATCCGTACTCGAGCGCGCGGCGCGCCGCCTGCGTGCCCCAGATGGTGCGATAAGGCAGAGACCACTTCAGAATCTGCTCATCGTATTGTCCGGGCCTTTGGTCACCTTGGAGAAGGACATGCGTATGCGAGTCCATCAGTCCCGGCACACAAGTCTCCGCCCCGAGGTCTATGAACGCAGCGCCGGCGGGCCGGACGAAGTCAGGCTTGTAATTCGTGACCGCCCGGAACTTTCTCCCCGCAATCTCCACCAACGCATTTTGACGCGGTTCATCCGATACCTCGTCAATCAGCGTGCCGCAGTGGATAAATGTGACTTGGGCGCTCGTCCCGGCCTGCGGTGTGGGCGGCGCGGCACGCACCGTACCGCACAACTCCGCGAAAACGAGAGGTAGCAAGAGAAGGCAAGGCACCTTCGAAAGCGGCATGTATTTCATCGGGTCCTCCAGATTGGGCCTTTCTTGGGCTGGCAAGCGGGAGTATATCAGAGGCCGAGCGGTGTGGAAGCGGCGACGTAATCCCTGTCGCAGCAAAGTGAAATGATCCTGTGATAGCAAAGTAGAAAGATCCTGTTGGG
>CAZCVY010000112.1:0-21005 GCA_964501985.1 uncultured Acidobacteriota bacterium
CAACCAAACCACAAGATGTAGGGGGTACCTGAGTCAAGTGGATAGCCCAGATCGGTAAAACCAATTTTTTCACATGTTCCAGACCCTGTTTTCCCATTTTTTCTCAGGCATATCAGCGCTCTTGACGGAGGGTTCGTAGCGCGGCCCCCCGTCTTTGGGTCCGCGGTTCTTGTCCTGCCTTTACGGTGATTCTCGACGTCAAGGTGGGTTCTTCTCGTGCCACTGCGGCGAACGACAGAGACCCGCGCCCGACGCCATGTGGTGACGCGGGAGGCGAGGGAAGAGCGGCGGACCTCAACGAGCGAGACTCGCGCTACGTTCGCTTCTTGCTACCCCCTATGTCCCCCTTCGCCTACTCTCATCCTAACGCCTTGCTGAGAACGCGGCGCCAACCGTACGAGCTTAGAACCCTCGAAGGCCAATTCCCGCTTTGCTGACGTACGGATCTGCGGAATTTCGGATAGAATTCAACTATGCAGGTGAATGCTCAACAACAACTGGGTTTCGTGGCGCCGTTTGAGACTTCGAGGCCCTCTAACCCTGTCTTCTGTCATCAGGAGTTTCTGGAGAAGGTTGCCGCGGAGCGCAATACGGCGATTGGCCGGCGCGCCACCTTCCTGATGCAGCGCCTCTCAGTTGACTTCCGGCGGCTGCATTACAAGCCCACGCAGGGCGCAAACCGCGGCTGGCGGCGGTCGCGTTTGGGAGGGAACCAGGGAAGCCATTTCTATGCCTGGTGGGCTCCCAAAAATGCCGCGCCCCTGAAAGACGCGGACGGGTTTGCGGACGCTCCCGAGGGTGCGCTCTTCCTACGCGACATCCGTCACCACGATGACCATTCCCCGCTTTCTCCCCAATCGTTGGCAGACCACTACCTGGCGGTGACGGTAGAGGAGTTGCGCCGGGAGGAATACGGTCCCGCGCCTTGGACGCCGCCGCAATCGAAGTTTGCGATGGCGCGCCAGCGGATTCGGGTGCTCAAGGGCCATCCCGGCTCGGGCAAGACGACGGCCCTTTGGCACGCTGCCGATTCCGGCGGGGCGGAGCGGATCCTTTACGTCACGTACTCGCACCACCTCGCCACCCTGGCGCGAGATTACTTTGACCGCTTTTGTTCGTCGCACAAGCGATTTGAGGTGGTGGTGTTCCCGCAACTGTTGCGGCAATTGCTGGGATCGGCCGCCCCTATTGAGCTGCAGCGGGAGTTGCGCCGGCGTTTTTACCAGGACCTTGCACCCATGGCGCGGCGCCTGGGCGCGTGGGCGAATAATCTGGACCGGCTCTACGATGAATTCTACGCCCACCTGGTGGGGGAGGCGCTTCCCGTGCCGGCCGGGCGCTTTGCGGTGGCGAAGCAACCGCGAGTCCCCGACAAGGCCTATCGGGAGCGCCGGGCACCGCTGCTGGGGACGAACGCCGTCAACGTCGTGCTGGAATCCGCCGCCCGCCTGGAGGGCACGGTGGGGCCGCTGGCGGATCGCTATTTTCCCGATTTGTCGCTGGCTTGGCGTACCGCAGCGGCGTTGGGCGCACGGACGGGAAAACCGGCTTCCCCCGATTCCACCGATCCTGCCTGGCTTGATTTCGATTGCATTGCGATTGACGAGGTGCAGGATCTTACTCCCATCGAGGCGCTGGTACTCATCGAACTGGCTTCGGCCGCCGCCCGGCGCCGGGTGCTGCCCGTGTCGTTGCTCTGGGCCGGTGACGAGGCGCAAACGGTTCGACCTACCGACTTCGAATGGGGATGGCTCAATGACCTGCTGCATTACCGCATCGGCACCCCTTCCGAGCACAAGCTCGCGGCCAACTTGCGCAGTCCGCGGCAGATTGCGGAGCTCGTAGCCAGGGTCTGGGACCTCTATTCAGTCATCGAAAAGCCGGAACGGCCGCGGGGAACGGGCCAGGCGGAAATTGACGACGACTCCACGGATCAAGTGTTTTACTGCGCAGCCGCTCCCGGTCCCGAACTCGATGAACTTCTGAAAATATTGGCGGCGCGGGAAGGACTGGCTTTAATCACGCTGGAGGACACGGCGCCTAGCTTCGTTCCGGAATCCGTGCGTCCGGCGGTACTCACTGTTTCCGAAGCCAAGGGACTGGATTTTCATACGGTTTGTGTGATCGACGCTGGTAAACATCTGGTCAGCATCTTGCGCGAGGAGGCACGCCTCCGCCGGGATGCGAGTCTGGTGGGTTTGAGCAAGCGGCTAGCCATTGACCAGTTGCGGGTAGCCCTGAGCCGCCCCTCGGAACGGCTTTTCTGGCTTGACATCAATCCTCCCGAGAATGCCCTGCGAACCAGCCTGGCCTTCCTGAATGGAGATAACCTGCAGCACGTGGTTTCTTGCAGCGTGCCCGCCTCCATTTTGAAAACGATTGCGGAAGAGGAGTTGGACACGGAAGAACGGGTGCAGCGCTGCCAGGCAGACGCGCGGCAATATTTGGAGGCCAAGCCGGAAATGGCCTGGTCGCGGGCGCAGCAGGCGGTGACCCTGCTCGGCCGGCCGGGAGTGCTGTCCGCCGTGACCGACCAGAACCTGCGGGACACGGTGTATCTGACCCTGGCGGAAATCTGCTTCTGGCTGGGCAGCCGCCATACGCGCCTGGCGCCGGAGCTGGGACGGCCGGATTTTTTCGCGGAAGCGGAGCAGGCGGCAACCAATGCCCGCCGGGCAGGCCTGGCCGCCGTGATTCGCGCGATTGGGCGCCTCGACCGAGCCGCCTTGCCCGCGGATCGCCTCAATGCTCTGGCTGAGCTGGCGCAGGCTCTTCCGGCTCATCGAGCTGAGCTGGAAAGCTGGGCATTGATCGAAATTGCCGCGAATGCCCGCCAATGGATCGAGGCCTTGGAGGCGGGGATGCTGGTGGACGGCCTGAGCGCCGAGACTCTTCTGCCTCTCCTTCCGGGCTTTTACGAAGCTATGAGTATTCCCGACGGCGCCGAACGGATTGAACGGTTGGAAAACCACACCGTTCAGTTATTGCTGAAGGAAAAGAATTTCGCGTCGGCCTTGGAGGTTCTGGGCCGCCTCCGGCAGCGCGATCCCAAACTGGAAGCAATCTGCCACGAGGCTCTGGGCAATCTGCGCACCGCTGCTGAGTGCTTCCGGCTGGCCGGCGACCTGAAAGCGGCAGTGAAGTGCTATCGAGCGGTCCCCGATTTTGAGTCGGCGCTGGCCCTGGTCCGCGAGATGAAGGATCATCCCGCCGGTCCGGCGCTCGAATGGATGGCCCGGTTACAAACTCTGGTGGCCGCGCGCCCGGATAAATTCACTCGGACGGTAACGGAACCGGAGAAGAAGCTTCTGGAAGACTTGCTGGAGCAAGCTTTGGGAGTGAAGCGCCGCAAGCCTGCCGCCTCCAAGCCGGCGCGCAGCGCCACCCGCGCGCCCGGGAAGCCCACCGCAGCCTGAATCGGGCCATCCGCGCTTCCCTCTGCAAATGTTTCAAATGCCTCGCCCGCGCGAAAGTTTCCGTCGGCACAAACGAGCGGCTGCGGCGCTGCGACTTCGCCAAACGGTCCAGCCGCTCGCACAGCTCGGGTCCCAAGCGTACGATCACTACCGGGGTGGTGGCCATGATGCACTCCTAACACAACTGAATACGCGTGTTTCCATCATGTCCAAAAAGTGCGGGGAAAGGACTCTGCGTAGCTGCTCGCTTGAGGGGAAATGGGGTTGACGGCAGTTTCGGCGCGTGTTACCTTTTTGCCGTATGAGTCATACAATCAGCGTTCGTCTTACGCTGGAACTCGCCGAGTGGCTCCAAGAGAAGAGTCGGCGGACCGGTTTGCCCGCGGGCCGAATTATCCGTCACCAACTCGAGCGCGCCCGGTCCGAAGCTGGAAACCAGCGCTTCCTTCGCCACGCCGGAAAAATCAGCGGCCCCCAGGATCTCTCCTCCCGCAAGGGATTTGCGCGTTCCTGAAAGGCATTGCCGACACCGGCCTGATCGTAGCCTCTGGATCGCCAACCCGACCTTGCGGATTTGTGCTTGATCCGGATGAGTGAGCTGTTTCCCCAACACACCGTGGTTACCGTGGACGAGGAAGACTTCCGTGTCTATCGCCGAAATGGCCGCGAGACGATCCCGCTCCTCTGCCCGCCCCGGAGCTTGCGGCGATAGCACGGGTTCTGAAGGATGCCCTGAAAGAAGCTCTGAAGTCACGATGCGGATCGTGAAGGCGAGAGGTGCTTAACCTTGAAGCCGTTCTGCCGACGATTCAGCGTTTCAGGAGTGTGGGGGGTGGCGATGGTTCCGTGTTTGGTGGCTTTCTTATCGGCGTACATGCGAAAATCGGCTTCCGCGACATCCATCTCCGCCGTTTGACCGGCCACGTGGAGGTGCAAGCCCAGGCTGACCGAGATAGGCAAGTCGCCCATGCGGTTAGTGCGGTCCCATTCGGCGACCTTGCGATGCACGCGTTGGCGCACGATATCTCCGCCATTCAGGTCGGTATCCGGAAGCAGGACGAGGAACTCATCGCCGCCGTAGCGAATAACATAATCACAACCGCGGACACAGGTCTTCAAAATGGTGGCAACTTCGGAGAGCACGTAGTCACCGGCAATGTGACCATAATAATCGTTGATCTGTTTAAAGTTGTTCAGGTCGCACATGATCAGAGTGAGCGAACCGTTGGTGCGTTCGGCGCGTGAGATCTCGCCCGTCAGGAGCTCATGCATGTAGGCGCGAGTAAATACCTTGGTGACCACGTCGATCATGCTCTTGGACTGCTCATCCTGCGCTCTCATATATTGATGAACGCTCGCCAGCCGAAGACCTCGAACCTCCGTATCCTGCCGGACGTAAACCAGTGAAGCCAAAACCGCAGCCACCATGATGACAAAGAGTACCTGCGGGGAGAGGCTGATTTGCAAGCCGCCCTCGTCCCAGAACCGATGGGGAAAGAAGAATGATAAAACTCCCAGGACAAGGACCACGCCCGCAAAGATGACCACAACCCAGAATTCCCGGGTGCGGGATTCCATCCGTCCAAGCTCTGCCGCAATGCGCGCCTGCGGCCCGGATTCTGCGATGTTTGCGGAATGGCTCATGCGCACCTCTAATCCTGTTGGGTCAACCCTTGATCAACGGCAAAGAGCACCAGCTCGAAGCGGTTCGAGACTCCCAGTTTGTCAAAAACGTTCGTGAGCTGATGCTTGGCGGTGTTCTCACTGATCCGGAACTTCTGGGCAATATCCCTGTCCGTATAGCCGGCGCCCACCAGAGCGATGACCCGGCGCTCGCGGGTGGTAAGCCCGAAATCCTTTCGATTGTCGGAGGGGGAATTGGAAGGTTTCATCTGCCACACTGCCTCCCGAAAGCCGAAACGCCTGTCCTCCCCGACCGCGTAGCGACGGCTATCGACACGACCGGGGTGGCTTACGAATTGTCTTACCTTCGCTTTCATCGGTCTCCTTACTCCAACAGCAGTAGGGGACGCCCTCTAAATTGTGTCCTTATCTATTAAGGCGAAAGACCGGGGGAAAATTTGCGCGGGAGGGAAGATTTTGTTAGGGCAAGTGTGCGTCGCAGTCTTTTAGCAATGCTTCGGCGCGGCCCAGCCTGACGGGGTCGGCTCGTCCGCTTCCCGAGGCAATCATCTCGCGCCAGCCGTCCACGGCGTGCTGGGCGGCAACCCGGGCCTCGCTCCAGTTGCCGAGGATCGCCTCGACATTCGCCAGGTTCTGGTAAGCCATTGCGCGTGAACGGGTAACGCGGTCGCGCTCGGACTCGGTAGCGGACACTTTGTCCGTCAGTGCGATAGCTCTTCGCGCCATCTCGACGGCTCCGGTTCGGTCGCCCTGGCGAGCCAGAATCTCTGCCGTTGCCTCCTCGCTTGCCAATAATTGGGAGACCAGGCCAAGGTCGGAGGGGGTGCGAGAGAGCGCCGTCTCCGCATCGGCAAGCGATTTCCGGGCTTTAACCGTGGCTTCTTCACCCCTGCCCAAGCTCTCGAGCCGCCTGCCTTCATATTCCTCGACCATGGCGAGGGTCCGAAAATTGGCGATTGACCCCGGGTCGGCCGCGCAGAGCTTCTGGAGAATTCCTTCCGACTCCTGCAAGTTCGCCAGGGACTCCGCCAACTCCTCCGCGGGAAGGTCCATGGAAGAGCGATACAGGAGCGCATTGGCAAGGTCGTATTGAGCGAGCTTATCGTTGGGGTCGGCTTTCGCTAGATCGCGAGCAATGACGAGCGCCTTTCCGTAGTATTCGCGCGCCCCGGCGGAATCGCCGAGGTTGGGATAGACGGGGTTCCCCAACGTGCCCCCCAGGTTTCCATAGGTGATCATCAGGCTGCGCCGGGTCAGCACGTCAGAGGGGTTGCTTTGCAGTGCGCGTTCCCTCAGCGCAACCGCGCGCCGGAAAAGATCCTCGGCTTCCCGCAGTCCTCCGCGCGTATTCCATACCCTGGCTTCCTGGCTGTAGGCCGTCCCCAGCTCAATCTGCATTTCGGTGCTAGTGGGCGAAAGGAGCAGCGCGCGCTCCATGACCTGCGTTTGCAGGCGGCAGAAGCGGAGCGCGGCCGCGGAGTCGGTGGTCACCAGGGCATTTACCATCACGGAGTACACATCGCCCACGGCGGAGAGGTTTTGCGGGTCCTGGGGGCGCAACCGGACGAGCCGTTGAGCCACTGGCAGCGTCTCGCTCATCATCTCCAATGCGCGATCTTTCTCTATGGTCCGCGCCAGCAAAGTTGCCCAGTGGACTTTCAGTTGCACCCAGTGCAAAAGGTACTCCGGCCGGTCTGGGTCTTTAGCAAGTAAGGGCTTAAGCAGTTCGGCCGACTTCTCGTAATTCGCCAGCGCTCCCTTGGTGTCGCCCAGATTCGGCTGAAGGGGGTAACCCAGGACGTTCGCAACCTTAAAATAGGATTCGCTCAAAACGAACCGCAAGTCGTCGTCCTGACCGGCATCTTTGGATAAGTTCTCCAAGTAGCGCAGCGTGGTCACCACGATCTGACGTCGGGCGGCCGTCGCGCCCGGAAGCTTTTCGATGGCGGTGTGGACATCGAAAAGCGAGCTATTGGCCAACTCCAGCATTTCGGCGAGTCGGCGACGGGAGCGGTCCTGCTCGGTCCGGGCGATTTGTGCTTCGGATTCTGCCCGGGCCCGCTCGCGCTCCGCAACCTGCCTCTGGCTTTCCGCGAGCTCGCGCTCGCGCTCGGCAGTCTGCCTCTGGGTTTCCGCGAAGCGCCGCGCACTCTCGGCTTGGCGCGCTTGCCTTTCCGCCAATACAATCCCGCCCAGGAGGCTCAGGAAGATCATGATGGTCGCCCCCACGGCCAAGCTGTGGCGAGTCACAAACTTGCGGGCACGATAAGCCACCGAATCCTGCCGGGCGAGAACAGCCCGTCCGTCCAAATAGCGTAGGATATCATCGGCAAACCGACCCACCGAGGCGTAGCGGCGCTCGGACTCCTTGCGCATCGCCATTAAAACAATATTGTCGAGATCGCCGTCCAGCCGTTGCGGTGCGCCCGCGGCTCGGGCAACCGTGCTGGGGCGCTGGGTATCCGTCTGGCAGACCGCACGCTCGATATCGATCGGGCTATGAGTGGCGATGTGCTGGGCCCGGTGTCCCGTCAGCAGCTCAAAAAGAATGGCCCCCAAAGCATAAATGTCTGCCGCGGTAGTAATCGGCAGACCGCGGATCTGCTCCGGGCTGGCATACTCGGGGGTCAGTGGGCCCATAACCGCAGAAGTGGCGGTCAGCCCGGGATCGTTCCCCGGGTCCAGCAGCTTGGCCACGCCGAAGTCGAGGAGTTTGGGAATGCCCTCGGCGGCTACGAGAATATTGCTGGGCTTGAGGTCGCGATGGACTACCAGCGCGCGGTGGGCGTAGGAGACGGCCTCGCAAACGCGCAAGAACAATCGTAGCCGGGATTCCACACTGAGGCCCTGATCGAGGCAGTAGGCGTCAATCGGCTGGCCCTGCACATGCTCCATGACAAAAAACGGGCGGCCATCGGGTGTCGTGCCCCCATCAATCAGGCGAGCGATGTAGGGATGTTCGAGGCTGGCAAGTATCTGGCGTTCATGGCGAAAACGCGCCAGCACTTCGCTGCTGT
This sequence comes from uncultured Acidobacteriota bacterium, assembly GCA_964501985.1. Lineage (GTDB taxonomy): Bacteria > Acidobacteriota > Terriglobia > UBA7540 > UBA7540 > Bog-366. The sequence goes on from CAZCVY010000112.1 coordinate 8,078, forward strand.
CCATGCCGCGCTTAACCACCTTGATGGCCACGAGCTTGCGGAAATGTTCATCGTCCCGCTCACCCAGGTACACCGATCCCATGCCGCCGCGCCCGATTTCCTTCAAGAGGCGGTAGGGTCCCATGCGCGTGCCGACCAGCGACGCATGATCGTCGAGCAGCGCACTGACTTCCGAGCCGATGGCCACGGCGATGGCGGAGTCGCCGGCGGCGTCCGCCCGCAGCAGGGACTCTACCTCCGAGCGCAACCCGGCGTCTCCGTCGCAGGCCCGAGCGAGGAACGCGTCGCGCTCAGACACGGCCAAATCGGCAGCCGCGAAGAAAACCTCCTGGATACGGTCCCAGTTGCTGGCGGACACAATCTTTCCTCCAGATCGTGACAGACACTTCTATATATACTAAGGCGAAAAAGGCCGGAGAAATCTGCGACAAATATCAGGTTTTTTCGTCGGGAGGAGCTTTCTGGTCCAATTCACGCTGCAACCAAGCCTGGGCCACGCGAAGATGCCGGCGCACTTCGGCTACGGGAAGACTCAGGGCCTCGGCGGATTCCTCGGCGGTCATGCCTCCGAAAAAACGCATCTCGATTAGCCGTGCCTTCAGGGTGTCTTGGCGCGCCAATTGCTCCAGGACCTCGTCAATGGCGAGGATCGTTGCCGGCTGATCGACGGGCATGCCGGCAGCCAATTCCAGCGACAACTTCGCCGCTCCGCCGCCGCGCTTCTCCGCATCGCGAATGCGCGCATGGTCGATCAGGACCTGGCGCATAACCTGCGCAGCGACACCCATGAAGTGCGCACGGCTTTGATAATCGGGGTGATCCTGCTTGACGAGCCGCGCATACGCCTCGTGGACCAAGGCAGTCGGCTGGAGCGTATGGTCAGGATGTTCGTTGCGCATGTAGCTTCGCGCCAACCGCCGCAGCTCGGGGTAGATCAAGGTCACCAGACGATCGAGGGCACCCTTGTCCCCGGAGGCGAACTCCTGAAGCAGAATTGTGATGGGCTGCTCCTGCGGCGATCGCGACATGCTGTCGGGGTTTTCCATACTTGACGTTCCACTTCCTTAAGGGTACTCCTGACCGAAAGCCAATGCAACCGGGGGTAGAGTTTTGGGACAGAGCCCCTTGGGACTAAGGTAGGGCACCTTGCGTCCGGCGATAATGCCCTCTGAGCGGCCCAGTACCAAAATCCACCGTAATGCGTCAATTTGGCGTTCCGCAGTGATACCCTTCGCCGGCCAACGGACCCGATGACCGTGTAAACCCGTCGGTCGGCAAATTGTTTCGGGACTCGGTTCCGGGGAGCGATAGCATTGCGGGGGCTGCCAGGTGTATGGTAGTAGTTGGGCTAAAAATGGGAATGTAACCCCAGTCCGTACCGTAACTTACGGGACCGAGCCGGGAGGGGTACGGGATTCCCGTCAGTGGCGGGAACTTGGGGAGGCGACTGCCGATGTTCGGAACCTGTCGCGGCATTATGACACTTATTTTCATAGCGATAGCAGGGTTGACCCTGCTTCCCTCGCCGCTCGGCCCAGCGGAGGCCGATCCGGCTGGTTTAGTCATACGGGTCGCAGGCGGCGAGATCCACGTCACCCTTCCGGACGAGCCGATGAAAGTCTCGTCGGAAGACCTGCTGCATTGGGTCAGGTCGGCGGCTCGCGCAGTTGCCCACTATTACGGCCATTTCCCCGTCCCCCACCTTACCCTTCAAATCCGGGCCGGCCGCCGGAACGGAGTGAATCATGGAGTCACCTATGCGAAAGGAGGTGGACTCATCAACGTTACCGTGGGAGCGGGCGCGGGCGTCGATGCCTTGAAAGACGACTGGGTGTTGACCCACGAAATGATTCATCTGGCGTTCCCGTCCATGGCGGAAAATCACCATTGGATTGAAGAAGGGATTTCAACCTACGTAGAGCCGGTGGCCCGAGCGCAAGTAGGCCAGCTTCCGGCGGCCGAGGTGTGGAAGCAATTTATTCGAGACATGCCTCAGGGCGAGCCCGACTCCGGTGATCAAGGTCTGGACCAAACGCCGACCTGGGGACGTACGTATTGGGGAGGGGCGATGTTCTGCCTCGTCGCGGATGTTCAGATTCGGCAGCAAACCCGAAACCGCAAAGGCTTGCAGGATTCCCTGCGCGCAATTCTGGAACACGGCGGCGTCATCACCGAGGACTGGGACATCGATCGGACGTTGGCCATCGGTGACCGCGCAACGGGCACCCATGTGTTGCAAAGCCTCTATCAAGAGATGCGGGATAAACCGGCCCCCGTTGATCTTGAACAGCTCTGGCGGAAGCTCGGCGTGGCGCTCGAGAATGGCGAAGTTGTATTTAACGATCAGGCGGCCGACGCGGCAATTCGCAAGGCCATCGTTTCGCCGGCCCATTAGCGTGTGCGTCCTAGCGGCGCCGCGCTTCTCGGGTCCCTGCCAAATGGCATCGTGCAATTGACAATCTGGCAGCCCGTGCTATACTGGAGACATGGGCCAGATTGCCAGTACAGGTATTTCTCGTGTGTCGCCAAGGACCTTGCCGCGTCCTTCGCTGCGTTTTAGGACGCGCGGCGGAAGTTTGGGCCTGACTGCAACCCGAACTGACCATCTGGTTTCTCAAATCGAGACCGGACTCCCCTTTAAAACTCTACCATCGCTCGCGGTTTCAAGCGGTTTGTCTATTTCCCAGATCGCCTCAGCCCTCGGAATCCCGGATCGAACCCTGGCTCGACGCAAGGCGGCCGGAAGGTTCGCGCCGGATGAATCGGAGCGGTTGCTACGGGTCTCGACCATATTTGAGAAGGCAGTAGAATTGTTTGAAGGCGACGTCGCCGGGGCGGTAGAGTGGCTGACCCGTCCAGAGAAGGCGTTGGGGCAGCGAACTCCCCTAAGCTATTCGCGCACTGAATTAGGAGCGCGCGAGGTCGAGAGCCTGATGGGTCGGCTTGAGCACGGGGTCTTCTCTTAATGATCATGGCTTGGCGGATCGTCAAGCGGAAGCACGCCAGGACGGCATTCACCGGCGAGGGGGCCAGGCTCTATGGCGGGCGCTGGAACAGCCCGGGAGTCGCGATTGTCTACACGGCAGAATCTCAATCCCTTGCTGCCCTCGAGATGGTTGTTCATCTTGACTCGTCGGCGCTGCTTCTCAGTTATGTAGCGTTTGAAGTCGGGATCGACGAATCCCTTGTCTCCAAGGTCGGGCCATCAAAGCTTCCGAGAAACTGGAGAGCTGACCCTCCTCCAATGAGGGCTCGCGAGGTCGGAGACGCTTGGGCGAGGTCGGGTAAGTCAGCGGTTTTGCAGGTTCCCAGCGCAACGCTTCCAGCGGAATACAATTTCCTTCTGAACCCTCGCCACCCTGACTTTTCAAGACTGGCAATTGGCAAGCCGTCTACCTTCCAATTTGATGCTCGCCTGGTGCGGCGTAGTGGGCCGGCTTGAAGCGCCGCAAGCTACGAGCATATCGAGCATTGGATCACGCGCACGCGAACGCCGGGGCCTTTCGTGAGTCGCGAAAGCTCTGGCATCCCTCAGTTGGAGATCAGAGTGCGGCCAGGCGCGGGGGTGGCGGATCCTTGGCCCAGCATCCAACGATCCGTCTGCATCTGGATATCCAAGGGAGGATCTCGGCGGGATGGAGATGCCGGGAAAGCGACATCCTTGTCGGAGCCGGCAAAGCCAATCGCATTGATGGCGGTGAAGCCCTCAGGATGTTTGCTGACAAAGACGGTGTTGTGGGTCGCGATTTTGTCCAGTGTGGAAACGACCCCTTGGACCGTCGCTACAATCCGCCCCTTGCGAGCGAACGTCACCGTGGCGCGAGTGCCCTGAAGGTTGCACTGAATATCGTAAAGACCTGGTCGCAAGTCAATTCCTGCAACCACCATGGGATGTGGCAAATTAACGAGTTGGTCCTCAGCGGCTTGCGCTCCGCTGGCGGCTGCCAGCACGACTCCGATGGCCAAGACTGACATCGTGGGGAACTTCGGCATCTTCATCTGCGTATCCTCCCATTGAAGATCTCAAGAAGGGTCCGGGGCAGGGCCTCTCCCGTTGCATCGCGAGTGATGAACTGAAGACTCCAGCCGATCTGCGGGAAGGGCTTGCAGCGAGTGCTTCCCTCAGCTCCCCCGACTCTTTGTGATGACCTTATGGCCCCGTGAACGTCATACATCCAGCGGGCGCGTTGGCGCGTCGCCGGATGCGCGCATTAGAGCAGTTCGGGACAAAGATCGACAATGATGATGTGACAAGCGGGGAGCCTCTTGGGGTGGGATGTCCGGTAGAAGTGACAAGCCCGCCCCGCCGCCGATGAGGAAAGCTTAAAGGGAAGAAGAGCAACATCCGGGTTGCTCAGTTCTTGCGGCGACTTCAAGATGAATTGAGTGCAACGCGTCGCCGCGGCGACGGTGGGCGGCCAACTCTCATTGCGGATAGAGCTTTCGCGGAGGCCTGGGACGGATCACGCTGTTTGCGGTACTGACACACGTCCCCATGGGATGCGATGCCTTTGAAAGGGCTTAAATCATGTGTATTCTGGATCTAGGATACTCACAACGAAATGAACTGGACCGGGTTCACCAAACCATGGGCCGTGCCAACCGCGCGAAAGTGGGCGCGCCAATTCGCCATTATCTTCACCGTATGGACCGCGTCCGGTCTGTTTATGGCGGGCCAATGGTACATCTTGATGCGGGGAAGCCGTTATCCGCCTTCCTTGAAGACTGTACTGATTCCTACCCTCCTCACTCGGTGGATTTTTGCCCTTCTCACTCCGGCGGTTCTGTGGCTCTCAGCGCGGTTCCCATTCCGGCCGGGTCGGTGGATGAAAAGCGTAGCGTGGCATCTGCTCGGGGCGCTCGGATTCCTGTTCGTGTGGGTGAGTATCCGTTTGCCACTCTACCCCATTACCGACCCGCGAACGGGGAAACAGGTTGGCCTCTCCTGGCAACTGTATCGCGACGTGATACTCGAGGACGAACTCTACTCCATCATGATCTATGGCACGATCGTCGCGGTCAGCCAACTCTGGGGATACTATCGCGAGTACCGGGAGCGCGAGGTGCGCGCCTCACGGCTGGAGGCGGAGTTAGCGCGGGCTGAGCTGAAGGTCCTGAAAATGCAAATGGATCCCCATTTTCTTTTCGCGACTCTACATTCCGTGTCAACCCTGATCCACCAGGATGTTGAAGCTGCCGACGATCTGGTCGCGAGCCTGAGCGAATTGTTACGAATTAACCTGGACGCTGCCGACGAACAAGAGGTCACCCTCAAACGTGAGATTGACTACTTTAACGTCTATGTCGAGGTCCAACGAATTCGATTTGGCAGCCGGCTGGCTGTCGACGTCGCAGTTGATCCCAAGGCACTCGATGCCCTGGTGCCCAACATGATCCTACCCGCCCTCGTCGAGAATTCCATCGGGCGCAGCATGGAGGAGAGCGACCGACCGGGCCAAGTGGGAATTCGATCGGAACTTAGAGCCGGAAAGCTCCGGATCGAAATCAATGACGATCTTCCCCGGAAACAAGGCGCAGAAGAACGGTGCGTCGAGACTGAGACTGGACTGGCCAACACTCGGGCCAGACTTCAGCATCTATATGGAGAGTCCCACTATTTTTCGCTGGGGATGAAATCTGGCGGCGGTTCATGCCTCGCGCTGGAAATCCCCCTAAACATAAAGCCGGCGGAGCCGGAGGAGCAGCCTGCGGTTCAACCCTTATTTGAGGTGAATTAGTGTTCAGGGAGCGCGCCAAACAATTCGGGGTCATTCTGGCCACCTGGACGTTCATGGGCGTTTTTTACGGGTGGGAGATCTATTTGTTCAAGGTTCATGCCCATCAGCCAATCCCCCTTCGACTCTCCGTGATCAGAGCCCTACCGGATTTTTGGATATTCGCAGCGCTGACCCCGGCGGTGCTTTGGTTTAACTCCCGCTTCCGCTTCCGGCGGGAGAGATGGGTGCTGTTCGTCGGGGTCCACCTTTCTGCAACCGTGACCTTTCTCACCCTCTGGACGACTCTCAAAGTGGCGCTGTATCCCGTGGCCGATTTGCTTGCTGGAACTGCCTCGCCCCGGACTTGGAGCCTGTTTCGAATGCTGTGGATTGATAACGCCCACGACGCATTCTGGTTCTATGGCACGATTGTCGCGGTCAGTGAACTGCTGCATTTCCAGCGGAAATGCCGGGAGCGCGAAACCCGGGCCGCCATCCTTGAATTCCAACTTTCTCGGGCGCAGTTGACCGCCCTCAAGATGCAGTTGGACCCGCATTTTCTTTTTAACACGCTGCACTCGGTTTCCAGCTTGATGCACGAAGACGCCGCGGCGGCTGACAAAACGGTGAACCGCCTCAGCGATCTTCTGCGCATGAGTCTCGAAAACGGGGATGATCAGGAGGTGACGTTAAGGCGCGAGATGGAATTCCTCGATGGGTATCTGGACATTCAAAAGACGCGCCTGAGGGACCGCCTGACCGTTCGTCTGCACCTGGATCCGCGCACGCTCGATGCGATGGTTCCCAACATGATTCTGCAACCGCTTGTGGAGAACGCCGTGAAGCATGGAATCGCCGCGCGCACGACCCCCGGCAACCTCGACATCCGGGCGGAAGACCGCGGTGAGGTTCTTCGCCTCGAAATCATCGACGACGGACCAGGATTGAGTGTGGCCCGGGCGAATGAACCCACCAAAGGCATTGGCCTTGTTAATACCCGCGCGCGACTGCAGCAGTTGTACGGCGGTATTCATCAATTCAGCCTGAACACGCCCCCGGGCGGCGGAATGCAGGTGCGACTCGACATACCTTTCCGCCAGCACGGTGCTACCACACAGAATGAGAGGCTGCATGGCAATTAGAACCATTATCGTGGACGACGAAGAACTGAGCCGGAAACGCATCAGCACGCTGCTGAAGTCGGAACCGGATATTGAAGTCGTCGCCGAATGCTGCGACGCAGTCTCGGCCATCCAGGCGATCACGCAGGAGAAGCCTGAGCTCTTGCTGCTCGACGTTCAAATGCCCGGGCGGGACGGATTCAGTGTGATCGAAGCTCTGGGGGAAGAGCAACGGCCCGTCGTGGTCTTCGTAACGGCATACGATCAATACGCGCTGCGCGCCTTCGAATCCCAAGCGTTTGATTATCTTCTAAAGCCCTTCAATCGTTCCCGCTTCCAGAAGGTCATGCAACGGGCGCGCGTCCAGATTACCCGTCAGCATCGGGATGATATCGACGAACGGCTCGCGACGCTGATCAAGCAGGTGCGAGTTCCGGACAAATATCTGGGACGCATCGTAATTCGGTCCGCCGGCCGCGTTCTGTTTCTTCATGTCGATGACGTGGATTGGTTCGAAGCCTGCGCAAACTACGTGCAGTTGCACGTGGGCAAGGAGTGCCACCTCCTGCGCGGAACCATGAACACTTTGGAAAAGCAGCTCGATCCGGAAAAGTTTGTGCGCATCCATCGCTCGGCCATTGTGCGAATCGACCGTATCAAGGAATTGCTCTCTTCCTTTGATGGCGATTATGTGGCGGTCTTGCGCGATGGAACGCGACTGAGCCTGAGCCGGGGTTACCGTCATCGCTTCGACCAGGTTGTGGAACCTGGGCTGAGGGTCTGAGGTGTGCTCCAGCGACGCCGCACTTCTGCCGTTCGAGCAGTCCCATCCCTCGGAGACGCCGGATTGTCCCTGCCTCTTCTCTATTCGTCCACGTGGAAGGCCAATTTTTCGTCACTCCTTCACCGCCATTCGTCCCTATTAACCGACGGCCAGTCACTTCACCCTATCCGGGAACGATACCAAGTCAGATAGGATGGCTACTGTAGGTTTGGCGGCTGGGCGGTCAAATCCCTGCATGGATCTGACCGCCCATGAGCACGATAGATATCTCGGGTGAAATCTTTGCATGGGGTGCCTTGATTCTGCGCTCATTGAGCGCGGGATCGGGGCTTTCTATTTGTCTTAACCCGCGTCCTATGCCGCCTCGCCTGAATCTGCGGTTTCCAACGCCCCGGGCTCATATATCCGTCGATGGACACTGAAGCCAAGGTGCGGTGGTGACCCGGCCATCGCGACTGAAGATTTTGACCTAAACGCAATTGAGACACCGGGCACTTCGGTGCCTGCCCCTGGGGGGAGAGTTAACCGGCTTCTTTGGTCAGGAGGTAGTATGCGCATTCACCCGGTTCTGAAAGCACTCGTTCTGGCCGCCGTCATCGGATTCTCCGCTACCAGTCAGGTCAGGGCCGACGATATCTATGGCCGCATTCGTGGCACGGTTAGCGATCCGACCGGAGCAGTAGTTCCGGGCGTGCCGGTGACTGCCACGAACGTTGCTACGGGAGTCGTTCGATCGGTCAAGACCGGCAGCGCAGGCACTTACGAGTTCGCAAATCTCCCGGCCCCGGCGGTCTACAACGTTACGGTCGAGCGGACGGGGTTCAAGCGTTTCGAGGCGACGAGCATTCAACTCGCACTCAATCAGATCTATGTCCTGGACGTGGCTTTGGAACTGGGCACAACGGCCCAGGAGGTAACGGTCGAGGCGAACCGCTCCCAGGTGGAAACCACGAGCATGGAGCTCGGTGCGAGGATTACCGGATCGGCGATTGTGGACCTTCCCCTCAACGGCAGAGATTGGATTGAACTCCAGACAACGCTTCCCGGCGTGGTCAGCAGCATGGGTGATTTTGCGGACGCCTATTCCACGAGCGGGTCGCGCGCCCAAGACAACGAGTTTCTGCTGAACGGGGTTGACAACATCGACTTGGCGTTGAACGTCGTCAATGCGATTCCGAGCCCCGACTCCATCGGTGAAGTCAACATGATCACCAATACGATCAATCCCGAGTATGGGCGGAACGGCGGGGCCGTCATGAATGCCGTCACCAAGTCAGGAAGCAACCAGTTCCACGGCGACGCATTTGAGTTCTATCGCGACACCTTTCTGAATGCCCGAAACTTCTTTCAGTCCAGCGCCGCCGTGTTTCACCGCAACCAGTTTGGCGGCACTCTCGGCGGGCCGATCTGGAAAAACCATACCTTCTTTTTCTTTTCCTATCAGGGGACTCGCGATCGGCAGCCAGATACGCCCGGCCGGAGTTTTGCCGGCCCCACGGTCAACGTTCTTACTCAGTCGCAACGCAATGGGGATTTCCCGGATGTGACTGCGGACGAGAATGTACTTGGAATTCCCACCCTCTCCCCGTTCCCACTGGTGGGTGAGGATGGGCAAACCTATCCCGCTGGGACGCCGTATTCGACGATTTTCCCCAACGGCCAAATCCCTTCCGCGGATTTCAGCGGCCCCGCGGTGAAACTGATCAGTACTTACATGCCGCTCCCCAACACGGGGACCAATACCTTCACGTGGAGTCCCATTTCCACCGACAAGTTCTACCAATATATCAGCCGGATTGACCACAACTTCGGCCCCAAGGATACGCTCACGGGTTATTGGTTTATTGAAAATGACACCACGGTGGATGACCAGCCCTTCATTGGAGGTTCGCTTCCGGGTTTTGCGGAAGACGAGACCGCGCGGATCCAAAACATGGCCCTGACCTGGAATCACACCTTCGGAACCAGCATGATCAATGAGGCGCGAGTCGGGTACAACCGGTTGGGCTACAACTCGGTGAACCCCGTAAAACCTGTTCTGCCCTCCACCTTCGGATTCGACATTACACCGCAGAGTGGGCCTTCGGGAGCGGGTGTGCCCTGTATCGATATGAACGACTACGAGCCGCCTTCCGGCGCTTGCGAGTTCGGGTTCAGCTATGATGGCCCGCAGCCGCGCATCGATCAGACCTATCAGGTGACCGACAATTTCACTTGGATCAAGGGCCCCCACAGCTTCAAATTGGGATTTGACATGCGCCGCGCGGAAGTGAGCAACCCCTTCTACTTTGTGAACAATGGTTACTTCCAGTTCTACGGAGAGGGCAATTTCAGCACCGGTGATGAGGCGGCCGATTTCCTGTTGGGAATCCCTGACTTCTACGAGCAGACGAGCGGCGGATACATCGACGCTCGGACACAGGAGTACTACTCATATTTCCAGGATCAGTGGAAAGTCCGCCCCAATCTCACCTTGACGTACGGCGTGGGTTGGCAGGTCAACACGCCGCAGAATGACATCTTCAACGGCGGCGTGGCAGTGAACGCCTATCGCCCGGGTGAACAATCCACGGTTTACCCCTCGGCGCCTCCGGGAATGCTTTTCCCAGGAGACGCGGGCATCTCCGAATCCACCTACGGTACTTCCTTCAAACATTTCGCCCCGCGTTTGGGATTTGCTTGGAGTCCGGGCAGTGATCATAAATGGAGCATCCGCGGCGGATTCGGAATCTACTACAACCAGATCGAAGAAGAGCTTTCGCTCCAAAACCTGGAATCACCTCCTTTCTCGCTGACCGACTACGGCACCGATGACATCGGCGCGAATCCTACTCTCGCCAATCCGTATTCCGGATATGCTCCGAGCTACAACGCGAGCGGGAACCTGGTGGGCGCCACCCCGGTTTCGCTGTCCAACCGGTTTCCTTTCACTCCCCCGCCGCCGGGAGACAAGAATGTGGACTTCAGCTTCTTCTATCCCATGACCTTAAAGGTGTTTGATCCGAAATTGACCACTCCCAGCGCCTATAACTATAACTTCACGGTCCAGCGTGAACTGCCCTCTTCCATCATCCTTCAGGTCGGCTACGTTGGGCATCAAGGGCGGCATCTGGAGGACCGCGAGAACCTCGACCCCGCTGGCCAAGCACCGGGTGTAAACCCCGTGTGCGCGGCAGACCCGAGTTGCGGTTACGGTACTTTGGGTTTCACCGAGCCTCAGACCCTTGCCAATCCCCTCACCGAAAACGGCTCCCTTGTATACGGGGGAGTAGGGGTGCAGGCCACGGACGCCAACTCCAACTACAACTCGCTGCAAATTTCCGTGACGAAGAGGACGACGCACGGACTGGAATTTCAATCGAGCTACACCTGGTCCCATTCGTTGGACCCGATTTCGAGCGTGGAGAATGTGGGCGGAGGCGGGCAGCCCAACCCCTTTAATCGTCAAGATAATTATGGCGACTCCGCCTACGACGCACGGCAGCGGTTCGTGATCAGCTACACCTACACGATTCCCTCCATCCGGCACTACAACTCCTTCCAAGCTGTACCCAGCCGCTTGGTGGAGGGGTGGAAGATTTCCGGCATCACGACTCTGCAAGCGGGGTTCCCCGTCTCGCTCACGGATAGCAGCTATGGCTCACTCACGTGTTGGGCATACACGGGCTATGGCTGCGCGGACCGCCCGAACGTGCTGGGCCCCGTACAGACCTATGATCCCCGCAACGCGAACCTTGTCAATGCGACTCACGGCGGCACGACGACGCTAGGCAACTATTACTTCAACCCCAACGACTTTACTTCGGAGATCCGGGGGGTGCTCGGCGATGCGGGACGGAATTTCTTCCATGGACCCGGTATCAACAACTTTGACTTCGGATTGTACAAAGATACGAAGCTCACCGAATCCACCAAGATTGAATTGCGCTTAGAGTCTTTCAACGTCTTTAACCATGCGCAGTTCGGCTCCGTGGGAAACGACGTCAATTCGCCCAGCTTTTTTGGGCGCTCCACTTCCGCGGCTGATCCACGCATCATCCAACTGGCCGCGAAGTTCTACTTCTAGCGACCTTGAAGTGAAGCTGCTGTTCAAAACGAATTGAGCTTTGGGGCGTCCTATTTAAGGAGTTGGGATCGAGGATTTGATCTCGCGATCGCGATAATTCAAGGCGTGTCGGAAAGCTGAGGTACAAAATGGGCAACGGTGTGCAATCCCCACTTCTTGTTGACGATCGGATCTCGCATGAACTCAAGGATCCGGATAAGAGACGTGCGCTTCTCGAAGCTCGCACCATGGACACAATCGCATCTCAGCTCCGCACGTTGAGGATGGCGAGAGAGTGGGAACAGGCTGACGTTGCCGAAAAGCTTGGTAACCGCAGGTTGCAGCCCATGGTTTCGCGTTACGAGAATCCAGATTATGGCCGCTATTCCGTACGGACCCTGCTGGAACTGGCGGAAGTTTTTGGCGTTGCACTCGTGGTGCGATTTGAACCCGTCGAAAAGGAGGGTCAAGCGAGCCCGGTCGCGGGTGCGACAGTAAAGGCGCCGCAGGCGAACCGGGTGGCCGATGCATTTCGCTCCATTACGTGGGACGAAGCGCGACGCATGCTGGACGGCGTCGATCGCAGGACGGCAAAGGGTCGACGTGATTACGCGATCCTTCTCCTGCTGGTGACCTATGGATTGCGCGTCAATGAAATCACCCGGCTCACCCTCGACGACATTGACTGGGAGCACGAGCGGATCCTGGTTCCGGGAAGTAAAGCTGGGCACGCTGGGGCCTACCGCCTTGCCGGTCAGGTCGTTGACGCGTTAACTGACTATCTCGAGCACGGGCGGCCAGAAACCACCGACCGCCATGTTTTCATCCGCACGCTCGCTCCGCTGGCGCCTATCGGCGCCGGTGCCGTGTACTCCTCCGTAGCGCATTACCTAAAGAAAGCTGGCATCCCGGCTCGTCGCGCGGGAACAGATAAGGCGCGGCACAGCGGTGCTGAGCCACTGATGGGCTCCGAATTCCCGCTCAAACGGGTTGGCGACTATGTTGTGGATCGCCCCTCCCGCTCAACCCAGGTTTATACCTAAGACGCGACGGTATTCCTGCCCGACACGAACCATCCGCCAAGTGACTTATTTTTCATACACTTATAGGAAACGCGAAATATACGCGAAATACTGAAGGTATAAGGCCATTGTTTTCTGCAAGTTATCTGGATGGCGGAAATAAGATGGAAAAACAGGGAGTTTTTGGGGTCGAAAATCGATGTAACTAGGTTTGCTTTCTATAATTAATCGGCAATTCG
>CAZCVY010000113.1:0-20842 GCA_964501985.1 uncultured Acidobacteriota bacterium
CATCGGTGTGGAGCTTGCCACGGTGATATTCCCGACGACGCTGCGTCTGGCAATCGGGTCGGCTGCACACAAGCTGGTGCGGACGATAACGGGAAATCTGAAAAACCTGCTGGCAGTAGCGACAACGGCGATCACTCATCAGGCGGCTCCGAATCAGGATGCGAGCCGTCCATTTTGAATGCATTATTTCGGGCGGTACGAAACGTGCCGTCGAAATTCAAGGGCGAGGATCTAAATCGGGAGTAAACTACGACCGTCGAAAAGTCATGGTGGCGGCCCAAAGGTACTCGGGGAGCCTGAGAACAAGCAGCACGGTCTCCTTTCCTGTTCTGCGAGGATCGCGTCTAGTCCCTCCGGTCGGCACGTTATTCACGAATTCTCGCCATGTCGATGAAGATTATCCGCGCTGTTTTATTCGGGATCGCCTCCGCTGTATTCATCGGAGCCTGTGTCGGAGTTTACCTGTTCTGGCGTTTTGGCCTCCCAGAATATAAAGAAATTGCCAACGAGCGTGGCCCCAAGTCGAAAGTGGAAGCCCCACCCAGGCCGACCCTGGTGCCCGCCAGTGCCCTATGGGCGGGGGGGGCCGACGGCGGCAGTTTTATTGAGTGTGACGTGGATGAGAAACACAATGTAAATCGATGTCTTGTGTATAACGATTCGACGGGAGACCTGAACGATGGCGGCTTCTTTCAATTATCGAGCCTTCAGCGTGCCGCCCGCCCTAACGAGCTGAAATTCGAGGGCGCCGACGGGGAGCGGATTTTTCTAGCTGATGGGAAGTCGCTCGTGCATGTTGAACCCATTCGGCCTGAACAAATCCCGTCCACCGCAGTCTTCGCCAACGGCTTATTCATTGCCTGCGATGATCTGGCATCGGCAAAGACTGGCTGCTCCATCTACCGGCCAGACGGCACCGTGTACTTTCAGGGAAACTTCAGCTTTGAAGGTGAGCCTCTGACAGAGCACGGAGACCGTCACTACAAGTTTTTTGACCTCAGCGAACGCACCATTTATCTTGAAGGCGGTGGCAAACTTCTCTCAAAGTAAACGCGTCACCCGAATTTTGACCATAAGAAGTGTCGGCCACTGATCACTTACCTCTCATCTTCCTGACATCCCAACCATCGGGTTTGGCTTCGCGCCTGCAGGCCGGTGGCGATCTACACCGGCGGCCCCCAAAAATCGTACGGAAGGGCGGGTTGAACCGAGGAAAAAGATAACGCTATAGAAACTGATATAGAGTTTTTACCGCTTCCCCGCCGATGAGGCCGTCGAAGGTGGGTCCCCTGAACGGTGATGGTTTTGGCGCCCTTTTAAGCCGATGCTGACAATGCGATTCTCCACCCCGACCCACCCGCCGAGGCTCCGAAAGTTGACGCGACATTTGCGGCAAAAATTTTTGGCGGCGTTCGCTATCGTGGCCCGAAACGTGAAACGAGACACGCGCCGGCGGTACCCGTCTTTGATTTCAAGGCGGCTGCTTCGGGAGAGAAATAAGCGTTTAAACACAGGATTGCCGGGCGGGTAAAGCGGGCCGATGAGCTACGGCAGTTAGGGCCGCGCGTCGGTAGGCCGATGCACCGCACCGCCTGGTATTTACAATTATGCGATGGATTAAGCACATGACCGGAGCTTCACAGAATCCCGTGATCGCTCAGATTCAAGACCGATTCGGCCTGGAAGGTTACGCTCGATACTGGAAACTGATCGAGGCTATAGCTTCGCGTGTCGATAAGGACTCCCTTCCAGCGCTCTCGCTGCCCTGGCGAAATTGGGAAATCATCCTGGCCGGCAAGCGGACACGGTTGCGGCTGTTTTTGAAATTCTTGGCCGATATTGGGCAAATTACGCTCAGGGAAATCGGCGAGGAACTGGGAAGCAACTCCGAAGGAACTCAGTTCCTTCCGGGAAGCAACTGGGAAGGAAGTCAGTTCCTTTCCAGTTCCTTTCCAGTTCCTTCCGGGAAGCAACTGGAAATCAAATTCCCTAACATATTGAAATATCGGGATGAGTACTCAAGAAAGTCCGGACACGCCCCGGACAATGTCGCACCAGAAACAGAGACAGAAACAGAAACAGAAAAAGAGGGCAAAAGCGCACACCCCGCGCTTGCGGCGTTCAAGGCGACAGCCGAAAAGACTTTCCACCAGCGTTTGGGGGTCAAGCCTTCCTGGAGTGCGAAGGATTACGTACAGCTTGCGGGACTCATGCGGAGACACCCCGAGCTACCGGAGGCGGAGTTTACCGCCCGATGGAATCGCGACCTGGCAGACACAGAGCCGTTCGTGCGCAAGCAGGGATATTCGCTCGCGTTCTTCTGTTCGCGGTTTGATTCGTACATTGCCAATCGCCCGGCAAGCCTTCCGCGACTCGGGTAGGGGGTAGGGGGTCCGGTTTACGCGTGGCGATTTTTCCTAGACCGTGTGTCCCCTGCGGCGTCCACATCCGCGTAATTGGAAGTTTTTAGGGTTTGTTAATAACAAAGGGGTTAGAAGGGATATTATTATGCGAGGTAGAACTCCTAAACCGAACGCTGTCAAGGTGTTAGAGGGGAATCCCGGCAAGCGGGCGCTTCCTGAGCAGCCTAATGTACTTCCGGGCGCACCCGAGCCACCCGAGAGCGTCCAAGCTGACCCTGTGGCCTTGGCGGAATGGAATCGCATCTTGCCGCAACTCCTGGATGTCGGCTTGTGCGCCAAGATCGACGGCGCGGCCCTCGCGGGCTACTGTTCGCTGGTGAGCCTCGCGCACAACGCGAACGAATCCATCCGGCGTGATGGTGTCCTGGTGGTGACTTCGACGGGCGTCAAGAAAAATCCCGCGTGCGGGCTGCTGTTCGACGCGTTGAAAGGGATTAAGGCGTTTGCGGTGGAGTTTGGGCTTACTCCCGCAAGCCGTACCCGCGTGAGCCGGACGGACTCCGCCGATCCAACCGAAGTGGAGCAATATCTCTTCGGCCCGGATGAGCTTGATTCGGATTTTGCTGGACTTCCTACCATGGGGCCGCGTCCGCAATGACGGCCCGGAAAGGAGACAACCTTGGAACCTGACGAACGCACGTTGGCAGAGCAGGCCGCGACCTTATGGAACCAACTCGTGGAGGCAGCGGAAGCGTACGTACGCTTCGCTATCGCCGCGCACCGGTTTCTTCCGTTCGTTGTCGAGCGACTCGCTAAGCGTAAAGCCGCTGCAAAGGCGGTACTCGCTGAACGGTCGGAAAAAGGCAACCCGCAAAAACGCGGGGCCTTTCTGAATTAAATCAACCCTCTCCGAGAGAGAGAATGGAGACACTGTGAAACTCAATCGCAAGGAACTTTTAGAGCAGGCAGCGGCCTTGCTTCAGAAACCGATTTTTAGCCGCGAAGATTCGAGCCGCGCTGAGCGGCTCATGGACCTCGCCGAAGCCGTGGACACCGTCGAAGTGCGGAGCGCCGGCGAACGGCAATTCGTGGAATTTCTCCGTACACCCGGAAGCGGACGCGCCGAATATCGTGACGTTTTCGAAACCGGCGGTAGCGTTCAAGGCGGTTATTTTGTGCCGCAAGGGTGGATCGACAGGTTGTTCATGGCCCTGAAAAAGTTTGACGGCCTGTGGGATCGCGAAGTCGTAACGATGATCGAAGCCGAAAAGGGCGGCCCGTACCTCGCCCCTGCCGTCGATGACACGGGCTCTGCTGCGGTGCAGCTCGCGGAAGGCGTCCAGGACACCGAGACTGACCCGTCTATCGAGGGAACACTGCTTCCGCAATGTCCGACCTACCGGACCGGCCTGGTTAAGGTCAGTATGGAGCTTTTCCAGGACAGTATTCTCCCGATTGATGATTTTCTGGCGCGCGCGTTCGCACCCCGTCTTGGCCGTGGAATCTCGCCCGCGCTGGTTACCGCGCTGCTGAGCGGTGCGAGTGCCGGCCTCACCGCGACGGGCAATCTTAACCCCGGTGGCTTGGATGGATCGAACTCCATCGGCTATCAGGACCTCGTATCCCTCAAGGGGAGTATTGACCCGGAGTACCTCGGCACTCCTTCGGTGGGCTTCGTTATGAACAATTCGACACTCACCAGCCTGGATAATCTCACGGACAAAAACGGACGCCCGATCCTGGATGCAAACTGCCTCGACGCAAAGGGGCGGCGGATGATCCTTGGGTATCCCGTCATCATCTGTCCGGCAATGCCCTCGATTGCCGCGAACGCAAAACCCGTGGCTTTTGGCTCACTGGAATACTTGGCCGTCCGCGTCGTAAAGCCATCTACGGCAGTGGTCAAGTTGATGGAGCGCTTCGCCGAATATGGCGTTGTGGCGTTTAAGGCTATTCTCCGTGCTCAGGCAACCCTGCTTTGCGCGTCTGCCGCAACTCCGCCCGTGAAATACCTGCTTTGCGCGGCATCCTAACAACCCGCTGGGGGCGGGGGTAATCCTCCGCCCTCTCGATTCCCAACTGGAAAGGAAAACACATGGAAGTACGCATTCTCTCCAACCTACAGGTTCGCACCACGGGCGGGAAAAGCGGTATTGCCGGTTATGCCGCGATGTTCAACAGTCTGTCAGAAGAGCTCGGGGGCTTTCGCGAACAGATTCGACGCGGAGCTTTTGCGCGCGCGATTCGGACCGGGCAAGATGTGCGGTGCCTCTTTAACCACGATACGAATTGTATCCTCGGACGTACCAAAAGCGGCACTCTGAAACTGTCCGAGGATAGCGCCGGGCTGCACTTCGATTGTGCGCTGGGGAATTCCCCGACCGACCGTGACGTACTCGAAGCGGTTGACCGGGGCGACATCGACCAGTGTTCTTTCGGCTTCATCTGCCCCAAGGGGGGCGACACCTGGGCGCAGACGGCGGATGGTGATATTCGAACGCTGCTGGACGTGGATTTGCTGGACGTGAGTCCGGTTACCTATCCCGCATATCAAGCCACGAGCGTGGCCGCCAGAAAATTTTTGCCGCAAGATGCGCCGATGGAACTGCGCTGCCAGTATCAACGCGGCGGCCTGGTCAGTGTGTCCTACCGGTTTCGTAGTGATGAGAGACTGGAAAGCGCGCGCCGCTTGGCGCGGCTGCGCTTGGCGCGGCTACAGAATTAGTTTGGCGCTGCCTTTAACTCCTTTTGGCGGCGTTGGCCGGGGGGGCGGGCGTCACGCACGTCGTGATCCGTGCGATAGCCCCCCTCGCCGTTTTATTCCAACTTGAAAGGCAAAAAATATGACTTTAGCCGAATTGATTATCAAGCTTTCGGCGGATACCGCCGTGCTCCGCACCGATTTTGAAAAGGGTAAGCAGTATGCCCAATCGTTCGCGGGGGACCTGTCCAAGATTTTTAGCACTATCGGCACAACTCTACCCGGCCTCAGCGCGGGCGCAATCGCCAAAGAATTGCTGGACCTGGCGGAGTCCACTGCCAAAGTGGGCGAGCAGATTCACCGCATGGGCGACATTACCGGCCTGAGCGCTGAGGATCTCTCCGGTTTGCGCGCCATCTCCGAGGAGTCAGGGGAAAGCTTCGACAGTTTGGCCACCACGTTGGCGCGCGCGGGCAAGAATATCGAAGAGGGCTTTATCAATCCTGCCGGTACCGCGGGGAAGCTCCTGGCTGCGCTCTTCACTCCCGCGGAGCTTGCCGCGTTAAAGCTTGAGCCGGTATCGAAGCGGCTGGAGGATGTCACCAAAAAGATATTCGGCTTGACCGATGCGAGCGAGCGCGATTTTGCCGCCGCAACTCTCTTCGGGCGCGGCTGGACGGAGAACGTTGAAACCCTCAAGAAATTAGGAACTGAGGGGCTCGACATGGCCGACAAGAAAGCCTCTATCTTCGGTATCACTATGAGTGAAGATGATGTCGCAGCGGCCCACGCCTTCTCTGAGGCGCTCAAGGGAGTCGGCATGGTTGCGGAAGGGGTTATGGAGAAAGTTGGACACGGGCTGATTTCCGCCTTTACCGCACCCTTTCAGGTGATCGACCGACTTCAAGACCAGATTGACAGCTTGGAAAAAAATCACGGCATCGTACTCGCGGACGTATGGAAAGGCGCGGACACGGGCGTCAATCTTGGCCCGATGCTGGGCTTGAACGTCAAGGGCGCACACAAGAGCTTGGCCGATTTGATGTCAGGGGGCGGCGGTGCGGGGGGCGGGAAAGCCACTGATGCCCAGTGGAAAGAGTATCAGGAGTCCTTGGAGGGATGGCTGCGGGTCGATAAGGAATACCTCGCCGCGCTGGAACAATCCGAGGAATTGACCCGCGACTGGGGGCCGGTCCTGAATCCCGTGCAAAAGGCGTGGGACGATTACGCGCAACGGCTGCAAAAAATCAACGTGTTGATGTACCAAGGAATCGACGGCACGCCCATGCTTGCGGCATCGCTGGGCCGACTGAATTCCGACCTGGCCGGCGCGAATCCGGGCGGCATTTCCTGGGGGAATATGGGAATGCAGCGGCAAGACGAAGCGATGAACGATCCTTTGAAGTACACGCTGGGCCAATCGCTTCCCGCCTTGAAACAGGTGCATGACCAGTTCGCCGTACTCGATGCGGACGCCTTTGAGTTTGGCGAGCGCGCGTCCAATGACTTCACGAAGCTGATTATCGCCGGCAAAGGCTTCCAACAAGCCTTGCGCGGCCTGGTGGATTTGCTCGCGCAATTCCTGGTCAAGTTGGCCGTGTTCGATTCCCTTTCCAAGCTTTTCAGTCAAGGCAATAACCCGCAAGGC
This sequence comes from uncultured Acidobacteriota bacterium, assembly GCA_964501985.1. Taxonomy (GTDB): domain Bacteria; phylum Acidobacteriota; class Terriglobia; order UBA7540; family UBA7540; genus Bog-366. The sequence goes on from CAZCVY010000113.1 coordinate 6,713, forward strand.
GTGATTGGATCGCTCTTTGCCGGCCTTGCCCACATGGGCGGAGCGCGCGCCAGTGGCGGCGACGTGAATTATGGTCAAAGTTACCTCGTCGGCGAGCAGGGGCCGGAAATCTTCACTCCTACCACGTCGGGCATGATTGTACCCAATGGTGCCATGAACTCGCTGGGCGGCGGGGGCGGGCGTGGCGGGGATACCTACCACATCGACGCGCGCGGCGCCGACGCCGGCGTAGAGTACCGCATCCAGCGCGCCATCGCGCAAGCGAAGAAAGATGGCGCCGTCAACGGCTACCTCATGACGCAAGAAATGGGCAAGAGGGGCGCATAGCGCCCTTCCCGCTACCCTACCCTCAAAAAATCAACATCGCTTCAATTCTTGGCGCTGAGCGCCGAATTCGGCCATCCCTGGAGGCTTCCTATGGATGTCAAGGTTTTGATTTGTGTGCTCTGCGGGGTTGAACGCGACGGGTGGATAAATCCCGCCCTGGCGCGCTGGCTTGCGGGATTAGGCTTGTGTGGTGATCTTCGCCTTAACCTCACATTTATCTGTGAAGAGAAGCCGGTCGAGCGTGCTAGGAACCTCTGCGCTCAATACACCTTGCAAACCGGCGCGGAATGGCTGTTGATGCTCGATAACGATATGGAGCCTCCCCCGGATATTTTAAAAGTGGTCAGTCTTGCCGGGCCGGAACACGACATCATCGGACTGCCGTACTACATGGGATCGTCGCAGTTATCGGCCCTTCCGACAATCGCAACGTGGCGTGTCGAGGATGACGCCATGGTACGTCCCAAGCCTGGTGGGGGATTTGTCGAATTGAGCATGGTGGGGTCCGGCGGCCTCTTTATTCGGCGGCGGGTACTAGAGGCTCTGCCGGTTCCTCACTTTCGTAACGTTTTGAGTGACGATGGGCTTGTGTTTAAGCAGTCCGAAGACATCTATTTTTGCTGTCGTGCCCGCGAGCGAGGTTTCCGCATCTGGACGCACGGCGACTTCCCTTTAGAGCATTTGCACCAATACAAGCTTGGACGTTTGGCGGCAACCTTGGCGAAAGGCTAATCCGACAGGAAAAATTATGCTCAGTGTGCAAATCAACTACGGGTTTGATATCATGGCCACGGGAAAAGCCCTTCGGGTCTGGCCTGGAGGGGCGATGCGAAGAAGTTACCAGAGCGGGCATATCAGCGCCCGTGGCAAGAAACGCAAGGTTTGGGTTGCGAGGTATTCGGAACCGGTGTTAGACAACGGCAAAGTTCGAAACGTGTTGCGCGCGCGGATTCTTGGCCTGTGTTCAGAGATGACCAAGAGCGCGGCGCGCCTGGCCCTGGACACCCTCTTACGCCCGATGAACGAAGGGGTTTATCGGGCCATGGAAAAGCCGGTGGGCTTTCAGGTGTTTTACGAAAAGTGGCAGTGTGACCTGTTGCCCACTTTCCGCGAATCGACGCGCGCCTTCTATCAAGGCACGGCGGCGCGCTGGATTCAACCCTATTTCGCTGATTGGCAGTTGGCCGACATCCGGCCCGAAGAGTTGCAGCGGTTCATTAATGTCTTTCGGGATCGCTACAGCCTGAGCGTGTTAAAGCACATTCGGGCCACGCTGCGCTGTCTGTTTTCCACGGCGGTGACTTGGCGCTACCTGCGGGAAAACCCCATGGTGGGCGTCCGGTTGCCGCAAGGCAAGCCGGTTCACCGGGCGAGTGTGTTGCGCCCGGAAGAAATGGCCCGTGTCATCGGCTATTTGACGGAGCCTTATCGCACCATGGCGATTGTGGCTGCCGTAACCGGGATGCGAGAGTCGGAAGTCTTCGGGTTGCAATGGGATGATTTCGACTTTGAACGCATGGTGGTGAAGGTGCAGCGGCGGTTGTATCGGGGCAAGATGGCGGAGCCGAAAACGGCGAAAAGCACACGGGAACTTCCCCTTCATCCGGCGGTGGCGGCGGCGCTATGCCAACTGCCACGGCGGGGCGAATACGTTTTCGCCAGTCCGCGCGGGGGCATTTACGAGCCTTGCGCGGTGGTGCGGAAACACTTCAAGCCGGCGGCGGAAAAGTTGGGGCTTGCGTCTTTCACCTGGCGCAGCTTCCGGCGTTCGGCGGAATCGGCGATGCACGGGGCCGGGGTATCGCTCAAGGCGCGACAGGAAATCCTCGGGCATAGCAATCCGAATATGACCCTCGTGTATGCCGAAACCAACGAAGCGGGGAAGCGGGGAGCGGTAGAGGAGTTGGGAAGACTTATTTTCCCGAATCTTTCTCAAGTTGCAAGTGGAGTTGCAACTAGAAACGCAACTTCTTGATTTGAAAGAAACGCGCCTGTAGCTCAGATGGATAGAGCGGCAGACTTCGAATCTGTAGGTCGGGGGTTCGAGCCCCTCCAGGCGCGCCATTCATCCTAAAAGACTTAGTTGAATTCGACGAGCTCAGCCTCAGCGAAAAAGCTAGATGCTACCTGGATGCTCCCGGGAGAGGTAAGCTGCACCCTGCTTGGTGCAGCCGATGAGGAAATTGCTTGACCACTTCCGGCGCGTCCTGAGCCACTTCTGCGCGACGGCGGGGGCATTCTGTGACCTGCAAGGCCGCTGCCCAGCACACAGAGAGAGATGAACCAAATCATCCTTTTCCTGTCGCCAAATCCCCCCTCCCATCGCCTGCAAGGCCCAACATCTGACCAGGCCTTCCGCACCCTCAAACCATCCCGCCCATCGCCACGGTAAGCAAGTCCGTACGCGAGACCAATCGCGTACTCAAAACCTGACCAAATCGTCCTCTCACTCCCGAAACGCAATCCACCATCAAGTTCTCTCGTTCCTCTCGAAGCTCAGTTCTAAGAAAGCATTCGCCAGACTCGTGCGGACGTTCAGCGTACGAAGGACGCCCAGACTGCTGTCATGCTGCGGTGGTTGCAGACACTGCCGCTTCAACAACCGAACACGCTGGGTGAGCCATTCGTTGGCGTAACTCGCCCAATCCTCGCAGTCAATAAAGGAGAGGCTGTATGCCCCTCGTAACTCGTTACCGGCTTTTCTGGGCTGTCCTGCTGGCAGCCCTCTTGGGCTTGGCGTTTTGAAAGAACTCTCAAAGCTATCCCCCCAAGTCCCCACTCTGGAGGCTTGGCAAGACTGCCATCGACACCGGGCTGGTGGTGCTAATCGTCATCTACGCATCGGCTGTGCTTCTTATGTACGTGGTCATCTGGCTGACCAGCCCGTTCCGGAACAAAGTCATCCAGGTCACCACAGCATTCGCTGCCGTCCTTGCAGTCACCCATTTGGCCGGAGTAGTCTTCGAAGCAGTCGCCGTGTTGGGTGGGTTTGCTGTCGATCTACTGACCGGACAGGTCCTCGCTCGCATGGACCAACGCGAGCAGAGCAAGCTGGCAACGGCTGGCGCTACGCTTGCTTTTCCACCTTGAGCTGGCCATGTTCGATCTGCCAGGTCAGCGACTCGCAGACGCCTTCGAGCGAGCTGTAGCGTGGTTGATAGCCAATCAGCCTCTGGGCTTTGGCGATGCTGCAATTCGTGCTATGAGCCAAGTGGTCCCAGGTGTGCTGCGCGTCTCCAGCAGAGACCGTGGTTCGGTACTCCTCCCAAGGGACAAATCGCAGTTGCGCTGGCTGCCCGAACCACGTAGCCAATGATTCCGCACAACCCCGCATGGTCATCGCCGCTGGCGAGACCGCATGGAAGCTTTCACCCACGGAGGCGTTCCGGTTGGCAATCGCCCTCATGAAAGCTTGGGCAACATCGTCCGCGTGAACGTGATGGAGTGTCTCCAGGCCCTGGTGCGGCATCAGCAGTTCTTCACCCCGCCCAAGCTTCCCGTAAACGTCCAGGCTCCACGTGCCTAAAGGGTCCAACGGCACCCAGCCCGGTCCCACAATGTGACCAGGTAGAATTGAGGTTGCCGGAAAGCCGTGAATCTGGGCTTCTTTGAGGAGATAGGCTTCGAGTTGCGCTTTCTTAATGCCGTACTCGCCAAATGGACGACGTGGCAAGTCTTCGGTGATAGGGGTAGTCACGGGGTAGCCGTGCACCCAAGCGGTCCCACAACTAAGGAAATGGCGTACCTTCCCCCGCAAGGCGTCCACCAACTGCCGGGCTGCCCCTGGGTCAAAACAAATCATGTCAATGACAATGTCAGGCTTGAGCCCGTTCACGCTCGACCCGAAGGTGCCAGCCGCGTCTTCCACTTTGCGGTCCATGATGACGTGCTGCACCGTCTTCCATGCGGGATCGGGCAGGTACGGCTTGCGGCTTCCTCGGTTGATGCAAACTACCTCGTAGCCATCGTGAATCAATCGTGGAATGAGAAACGTGCCCACGTGACCGGTTCCACCAATCACTACAACGCGCATCTATGCTCTCCCATTGAATCCGGAACTCCCATTTTGGTTTTCCGACCGACTCGTAATATACAAGTGACAATCCCCACGTGCAATGCTGCGACCCAGTTTTCTCTGCTCGGCAGCGGCGCACGGATTTCCGCTTCGGATTCCCATCGAGGTTAACGATGAGTGGACTCGCAAACCTGATTCTCAGCGTCGGAGAAACATTCGTTCATGAAGATGGAAGGCTGCTGTACGGAATAGCTCTTGGCAGGGCGAAGGCACTTTTGCGTACGCCCGAGCCGCTCGGAATCCGGCAAACGCTCGACTTCGAAGCTTTCCAGTCGGTCTCATGACAGTTCACTGTGGTGTTCAAAAGCCCCTTCATCGCGAACGTGCCGTTCTTGTAGTGGACGATGGCGGCCGCCTTTTCCGAGAAGTTCTTCCATGTGGAGATCGAAGTGACCGTATCGTACGCCTGCACTGACTTCAGCAGGTCGGCGTTCACCTCCGCCGGAATGGGCACGTCGGCAACGCATTCCACCTTCAGCGTTCCCGCGAGATACTTCAGAAACTCCTGCGCGCTCATCGCACCCTTCGTTGGCAGGCAGCCTGGCCTGGTTTTCCCTGCCATCGGTGCCGATGCCCACGCCCAGCTCAGTGCGGGCAGGTGCTCTACGTAGCTCAACCCATCCGGACTGGATGCCCTGAACACAGAAAACGCGACTATATTGCAGGCGCTTCCCGGCAGCAGCGCACCCTGAAAGTGCCACGTCGCCGGAATCGTCACCGTTGCCGCCTGCATGTTGTTGAGCGAGGGGTCGGTGAGGGACTCCACGCGCGTGCCGCCCCCGGACGAGGACCCGCTACTCGTGGGCAGCCCCGAGGCGCAGCCAAAAAAGAGTGAGTGCGATCGCGGTTGTGGCGAGGCTTTCCTTTAGAGGCATCATTGATGGACTCCGTTGGTCTTTGCCCAAGGTTTCCATTGTCGAATATTGGCACAAGAATTAAAGCATCTTTGGAGGTCGCGTGTCTGTTCAAAAGCGCTCAGCTTGGCGGGTAAATCCCAGTCTGCAATTCCTTCACTATCAGGTCTACTGGCCCTGCCCAGTCTGCATTCCTCCCCGTAAATACTACGTCCCTGCCTGGTAGAAGGGTCGCCTCACCTTAAGAACCCTCCTCGGCTGTCCCGGACCCATTTCCTACGGTCGACCTAAACCCTCTACTGGGTACCATCCCCATGCACTACCTGCTGCCGCGTCCAGGTTCCCTTCAAAGTACCGTTGGGATTGGCATTCACATCGTTCGTCTGGTAGCTCGTGTGGCCTGAGCTATCGATCCAAGTATAGCTGGACGAGCTTGAAACCTTGCTGAGCTGCCCGGTCTTGGGGTCGAGGACGGTCTGCCGGTGGAGAGAGTAGTCCACCCAATCCGACGCGATGGTGTGGTTGGTGTTGGCAATCTGCGCCGCGCGCGCCATCGACATGTCGGTACTGCGCCGCATCGTGGCCAGGAACTGCTCGTGCATTTGCTGGCGCACCGCCTGGTCGTGCGCAAACTGCTGAGCGCTGGCCTGGCACTGGGCAGCCGCCTGCGCATTCATTTGCTGATCGCGCATCGCCGCCTGCGCCTGCATTTCCTGAATGCGCATCGCCCCTTCGCGGTTCTTCCTGTCAATCACTGCCCGTTCCCACTCAGCACTGCCACGTCCCTCCATTTCCGGGGCGTCCCACAGCTTGATGAGGGCATCGTACTGCTTCTCCGGGCCGGCCAGGTAGACGACGGTGGCTCTGCAATCGTCATTAGTCCAGCCCGGCTGGTCCGGCACGCCCCTCACTATGGATCTAAACCCCGGGTTATATTGCTCCGTGCAAATCACTTTGGTCCCCAGCCGCCCCTTCATTTCGAAGGTGCCATTCTTGTAACGAACAATCGCCCTCGCCAGTTGCGCGGTCGGTTTGGGCGGCGACCGGTGCATGGCGGCGTACTGCGCAACGTAACTCAGCGTCGTCCAAAGACTTTTGAACATTGGCTTGCATCGCCGCTGGGAGCGGGTCGTCGGCAACATAATCCACGTTCAGCATTGCTGACATGTACTTCAGGAAGTCCCGCGCGCTCATCGCTCCCTTCAGGGGGAGGCAGCCGTTCTTGGGTGGTACCTTGGCATCGATCCCCGTACCCCAGGTCCAACCGAGCATGGGCATTTGTTCCGAGAAGCTCAAGCCATCCGGACTGGTGGCGCGGAACACCGCCGTTGATATTCCGACGCAACTGCCGCCCTGGTCCACCACGCCCAGGAAGTGCCACTTGGCGGGCACCGGGACCTGAAATGCACCCATGTTGTTCAGCGTAGGGTCGCGGATGACTTCGGTGCGGATTCCTCCGGAACTGACCGCTTCACCGAAAGCTGCGGCTTCTCCATTCAGCACGCCGGTGGTCTGCCCGGCAGAGCAGCCTAAGAAAGTCAGAGCGATTAGCGTTGCGGCAAGTCTTCCATTTAAAGACATCAGTGCGGTTCTCCTTTGGTCTTTGCCCAATGTAACGTTTTTGGATGCTCTCACAACGGTTATAGGGCCTCGGGAAGTTGCGCGTCTGTTAAAAATGGCTCACCTTGGCGGGTTGATCGTAGTCAGCATACCCTTCACTATCAGGTCAACTATCCGGTGTGGTATGGAATCGTCCCCGTAAATACGCCCGTGCATGGCAGAAGTGTCTCTTGACGTGCAGTCCTGCTAGTAACCCTACGAATTCAGCCACGCCCATAGTAGGGGAGACCCTTCACCCCGCCGAGCACCACTCGGTGTTACGGATCTCCCCGCTCGAATACGACGACCAGGGAAGAAACCCACTCCTGCTTATTGCCGGAGGATGCCAAGGACTGATTTGGTACTCCCGTGCTATTGCCTGGAAGGCAGACTTGGGACAGCTTGAGCGCATGGGTGAGAGAGACTCCCCAACTCCATTCGTTCGGTTGGCCTTGCACGCCGCCCTTTGTGGAGCCGGTTTGATTACGATTTACACTGCGCTCGGCAGAGTTATGCGGTGGCTCGGGCTCGCTCCTAAATGACGAGTCTCATCACAGACCGGGCGGCGTGCTGCTCCCAAGGACCGAGTCTGGAATAATCGAAGTCAAAGTGTGCCCCTATCACACTCTGCAACCCCGTGTCAGGATTTCTTGAGTCATGGCTCCCTCTCGCAGCAAGCGCAAACTGCAAAAGGCTGTGGCCGCACCACTGCACTCGACGAGGACCGGCATTGATGACAAGCACGACGTAACCTGCTGACTTCTTATGCATCATCGCCCGCAATCGTGCGGAATCCTCCCCGTAAATCCATCACTGCCTGGCAGAAGTGTCTTTTGACCTGCTGTCCTCCCTGCAATCCTCCCAGTACCCGTCCCGTAAAGATTTCAGGGGCAATGCCGTCGGAGCAAAAGAAGCTGGGCGACAATCGGAAGGGACAGCGGCAGGATTGCAGTGGCGATGCAGATCGTGCGCAGGCGCGGGGCCCCATTCTTTAACATCCCAACAGCAAGGACCAGGAGACCGATCGGCAGGTCTACCACTCCGCACGCCAGCCCACCCAAAGCGGTAACACCCGACCAATCCCCGCGGGGTCGGGGGAAAGCGGTCGACCACACCATTAAAGCTCCCCAGACCACTGCTGGAACTGCAAATATAGGCGCCAAGATTTGGAACAGGGACGCGTGGCCTGTAGGTTTATTCCCGCCAGACGGGACCATTACCGGTCCCGCGCTACTCAGGTTGTTCATGGTCGCCAACCCTTCTTGGGCTGCAAGGGCAACCCGCCACCCCCCCGCGAGAAGTTGCGGGCTCTTGCTGTCCACTGCCTCCCATCGATTTCTTTGATTAACGACGGTGGGAGTGTACCCTAATCCATCCCAAGGTCCTGTAAACCAGGCTTGTTAATCAGGCCTGCCGTAGAAAGGAGGCATTAACTCGACCCTCTTCCCAATGAACAACACGCGTGGCGCCTGTGCCACGAAAGGAGGCTCTATGTTCGTTGAACTCATGCCATTACTTGCCAACCGCACTGTGCTCATTACGGTGGCCAAGGTGGATGACAAAACACTTCGTGTAAACGTTATCCCAGATGGTAAGGCCGACGACAACCCGGCTCTCAGTACCCCGCTCACCTGCACCGGCTCGCCCGAGGAACTCGATGCTGAACTCGGGAGGCATCTGGTCGGCTACGCGGGCGGCACGGGCTGCGATACGCGATGCGGTCGGGAAATGGAGCACGGTTTCCTACGGGCTTGACCTGGGCAACAACGCAGATAGCGGGCAGTTCATTCTGGGCAAACCTCTCAACGAGCGGAGTCGGAGGTCAGAGTTACGACTCCGAACTGCGGCGGAGTTATTTTTTGAGATAGTCGACCCGAATTTCGACAACGACAGCCAACCAAGCTGTAGTGCTGTTGAATCGCTGGAGCGCCAGGAGCCTTTCATCAACTCGACCCCTGCCCAGCATGCCCTAGCATTGCTGTCGCGACTGTTTCGCGATGGCGAAATCAGCTATCATGGTTGCTTCATCAATTTGGCATTGGGTGCAACCTCCATGTTGAGGATTGACCCGCAGTGCTGGAGACGCACCCGGAGATCGACCAAGCACACTACGCTCCTTTGCGAGCACACGTTGCATCTGGCGATTGACTTAAGAACCAGGGCAGTCCTTCAGAGCCTCAGCCAGGTTATCAACAGCACGCAATTGGTCCTGAGTGAGGCGCGTAAAGTAGTGCTTGCGAACAGCATCCGCTAAGACGGGCCTGATTCGGCTTAGTTCGCGCCGGCCCAGCGGGGTGATCACAACCATCGTTCCGTCGGAGGGCCGCTTGACTCTACGTACGTATCCCTTGTTCGTCATGCGCGTGATCTGGTGGGAAAGTCGTGTGCGGTCCCATCTCATCAGATCCGCCAGACGCTGTTGTCGGACCTGGCCTCCCTGAATGGCAAGATTGTTCAGGATACCAAATTGCCCACCGGTAATGCCGGTTAGGTTGGCAAGTTCACGGCTGACTCGCAGACTCGTCTCCTCACCTGTGAAGCGAAAACGGAGCCATGACGCCATCTCCTCTTCCGTAAGAGCTCCCTTTGTCATGACAGAAGTATAAAATACTCCATGTTGACATTTCAACATTGTCTATGATATTTCTTTGACGGTGGGCAGCGCACCATCGGATTGGCCGTTTCGATCGACCCCTGTGAGAGGGTATACATCATGGCTCCCTTGCTTCACATTGACGCCAGCGCGTCGTTAGATACGTCGATTTCTCGTACCCTGTCAGCTGAGTTCGTTCGAACGTGGCTTTCCAGGAACCTCGATTCGACCATAATCCGCCGCGATCTCGCTACCTCTGCGATCCCCCCAATCACACAGGAGTGGATTGTCGCTGCCTTCACTCCGGCGCAACTGAGGAACGAGACTCAGCGCGCTCTCCTGTCGCTTTCCGATTCGCTCATCAGTGAGTTACGGGAAAGCGGGGAGATTGTTATCGGCACATCCATGTACAACTTCGCACCCCCCGCTGCGCTGAAACTTTGGATCGATCAGATTGTGAGGCTCGGCGAGACGTACGACTATGTAAACGGCAAGCGGCAGGGCTCTCTTGCTGGCAAGAGCGCTCACGTGTTCATCGCTTCAGGTGGAAACTACGGGGACGGCTCGCCAACCGCCGGGATGGATTTTCTCTCCCCCTACATGCGCCTCATGCTCGCTTATGTCGGAATCTCCGACGTTTCGATCTACAGTGCAGGTGGAACTCAGGCTCTTCTTAAGCCCGGCGCAGACCGCGCGGCTTTTCTGAATCGTCATCTGGACCACGTGCGAACGCTGGGTGATCACCGCTAGTTGCTCCTGGAATGCCATGACTTTTGAAAGCGGGTAGCGCTGGGTTGTTCCACCTTTTGGAACACCCTGCGCTGCTACGTTAGCGGCAGGAGGAAGGTTCCAATGGCAGAGCCAACGAAGGAAGAGTTGCTGGCACGGATCGCCGAACTTGAGAAGCAATCGGAATCCAAGAAGTCCGGCAAGCTGGAATTTAAGGTAAGCGAGAAGGGCGGCGTAAGCGTCTATGGATTGGGGCGCTTCCCCGTTACATTGTATTATGAACAGTGGATCAGGCTCCTTGATGTCGGAGAGGAGCTGCGTGCCTTCCTGGAGGCAAATAAGAGCAGCCTGAAGCTCAAAACATAAGACTGCCAGCTATCCATCTCGCTCGTTAAGTGCCTTTCTGAACCAACTGTTATGCTAGCCGTCCGGAATACGTAATTGACGGCACGGGAACTCCTCCCCCACAAGACTCGGATCCTTGTCGGCTGCTCTCCTGCTGACCTTCTTTAAATGTGAAGATTCTGAAATGATCGATTGTAGTCCCAATACCAATGCATTCCCCTTGTATCGGGACGACGCGAATGATTGTGCCCTGGCATTGAATGCTTACCCGCCCTCGCTTGACCCGAGGAGGGAGATCGAGTTCAAACTCGACATCCCTTCCCACAGTCAGCGCGGCTGATGCCAATACGAACAAACCGCCCCTGCTGACGTCCAGAGTTTCTGCATCAACTTCTGGGGTTACGGCGCTCTTGCCCGACGCCGTAAGTCTAATACGACAAGGAAGCCTCACGCTGTATCGCCGAAAACGCCTTTGATCCGGTGAAGTGGCTTGGTCCAAATTGTCCTTGGGGAATGGATGGTTATCTGCTCCAACAAACATACAAAAACCCTCAATGACGATGCGATCAGGCGGGGGGCACTCCAACCGAATGCCGGAGTGCCCATTTGGCATTGGTAACTGCACTTCTTAAGGCTTGCGGCTTTTCTGGTGGATTGCGGAGAATCATCCGAAACCTAATGATAAGAGATTCCATTTGCACAGCCCGAATGCCTCCGCTCTTAAGATGCCGGTAACTTAACATCAGGACTATGTACTGTCTGTTCGAAAGTGCACACAATCTACAATTTGAACGTAGGGTCACTTTAGCGCGCTTCCTCAGGCCGGCGCCCGGAGCTCGCCGCCATGGGTCCCCCGAACGGATACCATCCACCCGTTCTCACGCGGGGCAGTTTCTGGGCGAGCGTTTTGGCTTCAGCGTATTGTGGACGCCGAAAGCAACGCCGCCTTCCTCTTTCGCTCTCCCAAGCGGTGCCCCACCAAGTACCATACGATCCCCACATTCACTAGCGTCGCCAATACTCTCGCCGCAGTGAAATGTTGCGTCATCAGGTACACCTCGACAGGAATGAACGAACCAGTGACGAGGATAGTAAAATACTCCGCCCATGTTTTCCTGAGTACCAGCCCCAGACCCTCCGTCAGGAATATTCCCGCATAGAAGAAGGTGCCAGCACCAACTTCTTTAAGCCTGCGGTCGTCCACCGACCACAGTTTCGTCACCGCCATTTGAAAGTATCTATTGTCGGGGTCCACATGCACCAAACCAACCCACCGGTTCAAGACGTCCACGCTGTCGTGATGCACAAGCTTGAGTATCCCAATCCCCACCACGACCAGCGCCAGCGCCTTAATCAGCTTGAATATCCCGATGGCCATCAACCATGTGCGACCCGAATCAGCATTTTGCATTGTGGGCAGCTCCACAACGATTGATATTAACGATGTTTGGAAAAGCCTTTGAAAGTATAGTTCCGAATCCCTGTGTTCCCAAGCAAGCTCCAAGAGCCAGACCGCACGGCAAAGCAATAAATCCATTCACATATGCGCATTCCCCGAGAAAGGAGCCCACCCTTGCGCTTTCAAGGCAAAAGTCGACTTGGTTTCTACCCGCTACCCTTGTCTGAAGCCCAGCGGATTCGCAGATTCCTCCAGTTCCCTGGCACTCCGTCGTCCGCAATCGACCCCTGCGTTGGCGATGGCGTGGCATTCGAGGTTATCACCAGCGGTGTCGAGGTCTTCCGCTACGGCATCGAGCTGGATGCTTACCGTCCCGAGCAAGCCAGGCAGCGCATTCCCAACATCGTCCAGGGGAATACGCTGGAAGTGCAGTGCCCGGTCGAGTGCTTTGGCCTACTGTATATGAATCCACCCTACGATTGGACACTGGGTCCGGCTGACAGCCGTCGCACGGAGCAATCGTTCCTGAGCCATACCTATCGCTGGCTGAAACCCGGTGGCGTCCTGATATTTGTTATCTCCGTTGACCGGCTGACCGAATGCAGCCAGATTCTCTCCACGCATTTCCGTGACGTGCGGGTTTACCGGTTGGAGTCTCCTGAATGTGTCCAATATAAGCAGGTGGTCGTCATCGGAGCACGTCGAAGCAGGCGGGAGAAAGAGCGGCTCACAGATAGGGACATCACGAGGGCACGCCTTTACTACGCCAGCCTGGCCAGGAATCCCGCACAAATCCCGGTCCTGCCTTCCGAGCCCGACGCTCGGTACGACTTGCCAGTGAGCGGACCAGTTCAACTGGTCTACCGTGGACTACCATTGGATGATATCGAGGATCTGCTTCCGCAATCAGCGGCGTATCGACAAGCCGGACGCATTCTATTTGCTGAGCCCGTATCTGCCACCGGTCGTCCCCTCACACCCTTGCACGCGGGCCACGTTGGTCTGCTGGCGTGTTCAGGGCTTTTGAACGGCATATTTGGAAGTGGGGATTTGCGACATATAGCCTTCTGGCAGGCGGTCAAGTTGGTGGATAAAACTGAGGAAAAAGACGAAAAGGGCACAGTCACGGTCAGAGAGAAAGAACGATTCTCCAATGAATTGACCGCTGTGTACAGCACTGGTCAGATCGCGGTACTGAAGTAACGCTGCGACGCAATCCCCTCAAGATTCCCACCACAGCCACATTCCCGCAGCCCGCAAAAGGAAACCATGAAGAATGCCCACGAGCGCTTCAGGGTATTGGATTACACGAAGCGAATGAAGGACACCACCACGCGTATTCGACTGCGGCTGGACCGGTTCATCGGAGAGGTTGATGACGCTCGGAATGGTAAAGCCCACCTGTTTTCGGTGCTGGGTGGTGACTCCGATGTTGGAGCCATTTGGGCTGCCGTCATCGAGCAGAATTCCTTTACCGTGGAAGCCCCTGATATCGACCCGGTGACCGTGACGCTTGGCGAAGACGCCCAGTGCTTCCGTGGGACCATCACCATAGCAGGACGAAACCCCATCCGTCATCTGGTGGCAATCTCGGCGGAACTGGCCAAGACACCTCCAGGGGCTGATCCAGGAGGCAGGCGCACAATACTGTGCGACATCGACCCAACGTTCGTGCTGTACCGCGTTTCCCAACGATTTGGATTACCGGTCGTGTCGGAGTGGGGTGGTTGGTTCAACGAGGAAATCAACCGCCGTGGAGCGATCAAGCCGCTCGTCAGCGTGGGATGCTCGCCGGTGCTGGTCAGCGGGACTAAGAAGCTGTTCGTGAAATGGATTCGAACCGCGTTACGGCAGAGACTGATTGAGGTTCCTGACTGCAATGGGCCGGTCCACTGGAGCCTGGTCAACAGTTTCTTTCGAGCTGGACTGGGTGACCAGCAGGATGGGACCCGCCAGGAAATACAGTGAGCAATAACTTCCACATGTAAGATGGGGTGGAAACGGGGTTGGGCGTCAACGAAGGAGCCAGCCAACTGAAACTGCAACTATTGCCAGCTTTACTATCCACCCGATCGCGTATGACACCACAAACACGCGATGCAGCTTCATGAACGCAGCGTTAGTGAGGATCAACGGCAACGGACCGATCAACCATACTGCGGATTCCGGGGCAAGGCGGTCACGATTCCGAAATTGATCCGGTCAGCAT
>CAZCVY010000114.1:0-1705 GCA_964501985.1 uncultured Acidobacteriota bacterium
GAGGCGAAGAAATGCACAAGAAATGAAGGTTCATCCGGGGATGTTGATGAAAACAAAGAATGGCCAAAAGTGGAGCGCGAGACAGATGTCCCTGAACCGGTGAATGCGAGTACAAGAGGTAACGGACAAACAGTCCGCGACGCGAGGTCCGAAGTCCAAAGCCCCAGGTTCGAGGCGGCGAACGCGGAGGATGAAGTCACGGGTCCGCAGTCCAGAGTCGCAAGGACAGCGTCCGGGGTCGGAAATGATCGGCCAGCGGTGATCAAACAGGCCGGTGCCTGCGGCAGAATGCCCGAAACAGAGTTTAGGAGTCGGAAAGAACGGGGGGTCGAGGTCGGGAAGGTTGGGGTTGAAGCCAATAGTGGCCGGTCGGCGGAAGTACAACAGCCCACGGCCTAAACGGTGAAAGCTGCGGGCGTCAATAACTGACCCTTGCGGCTTCGCCGCTCCGCTCTGCGGAAGGGCTCCGCCCTTCCGCGCCGCGCCGCCGCTTCTGCCCCTCGATTTTCTACATGTCCGCGTGTCGGCAGACGCACAGGCAAGAGTGCCTGTGCCACGGCCACTCCTGGCTGTGCAGGAGGAGGGGGCGAGAGCTCCACAAACCCATGGACGCAGTGCGAACGGGTGACTTAAACTTGAAGGCTTTCACCGTCGCGGCCGCAAAAGCGACGGCCGCTGGAGGAATTGCACCGAGGTTCGATTCATCGAGTCATGAAATCATATTCAACCAATAAGGAGAATGCTCATGCCTGTTGAGAACGTTGGCTCGCCGGAGGCGATGGAAAACCCGCTCAAGAGAATGCTTCGCGAGGGGAAATACGTGATAGGCACGACGATCACGGTGGCGAGCGCGGAAACCGCCGCCCAAGCGGCCACGCTGGGGTTTGATTTCCTCTGGATCGAGATGGAGCACAGCCCGATTACGCTCGAAACTCTGCGGACGATGGTCCTGGCCACACGCGGCCTGAAGGCTGTGCCCATTGCGCGCGTTCCCGTTAACGAGCTTTGGACCGCCAAGCGTGTGCTGGATGCGGGAGCCTTGGGGGTGATCTTTCCGTTTTGTAGCACGCCGGAACTCGCGCAGCAGGCGGTGGCAGCTTGCAAGTATCCACCTCATGGGCGGCGCGGATCGGGGCCGGGGCTGGCATCATTCCGCTGGCCGGCGCCCGAGGGTTACCACACCTTTGCGGACAACAACGTGATGGTGGTGATCATTATCGAAGAGGTGCGGGCTCTCGAACAGGTCGAAGCAATTGCCGCGACGCCGGGCGTTGATGTCATCTTTGTGGGCACCAGTGACCTCTCGTTCTCAATGGGACTGCGCGGGCAATCGGGGCATCCGCGCGTCCAGGACGCGCTGAAACGCGTTGTCGCCGCAGGCAAGGCCAATGGCAAGTCCGTGGGATTGCCGGTCAAGGATTCGGAACAAATAAAGAAGTATGTGGACCTGGGTTTTCAATGGTTCCAGACCGCGACGGAGCTTGGCCTGATGGCGCGCGGCGCCCGGGAACTTCTCGACCCGCTGGGGCGCGCAGCGGAACCGCTGCAAAAGGGACTGCTGTATTGATCGGGTCATCGGGTGATCGGGTCATCGGATCATTTGAAAATTCAGAAAGGTATTCACCACGGAGACACAGAGGTCACGGAGAAAAACTCTCGGGGTTGAGCGGGAAGGGATGCGAAATACTCGGTGTTGAACTGCTGC
>CAZCVY010000114.1:1805-20817 GCA_964501985.1 uncultured Acidobacteriota bacterium
CCTTTTCTGGATCTTTTCTCCGTGCCCTCCGTGTCTCCGTGGTGAATCTTTTCTGTGCTTTTAGCCAAGGAACCCGCGGAAGGTTGAACTGCTGCCCTTTTCTGGATCTTTTCTCCGTGCCCTCCGTGTCTCCGTGGTGAATCTTTTCTGCGCTTTTAGCCAAGGAACCCGCGGAAGCGGGAAGGTGAGACTTCATAGCCCGGGAAGATGCCGGCGGGGTTTTCGACCCCCAGATGGCGCGTGGCCACTTCGGCAAAGACATCGCGGAAATCGGTGGTCAGTGCCAGGTCGCGCCCTTCGTGGAGTTGATGGTCTTTGAGGCCCGGCCAATCGCCGAAGACCTTTCCACCTTTCACCGCTCCGCCGAGAACAAACATGGCGTGAGCGTGGCCGTGGTCGGTGCCGCGATTGCCGTTTTCATGGGCGGTGCGGCCGAATTCCGACATGGTGAGCACTGTGACATCCGCCATGCGGTCGCCCATGTCGGTATAGAACGCGGCTAAGGAGTCGCCGAAATCTTTCAAACGTGTTGCCAATTGGCCGCTCGCGCCGCCTTCGTTCACGTGATTGTCCCATCCGCCGACTTCCGCGAACGCAACCTCGAGGCCGGTGCCGGATTTGATGAGTTGCGCGATCTGTTGCAGGCTTTTTCCCAGGGGGCCGCGCGGATACTGCGCGCCATTTTCCGGTTGATACGCTCCCACCTGAATGTGCTGCAGGGTGGAGATCGCTTCAAAAGTCTCGTGCGCGGTGCTGGAGAGGAGCCGGTCGGAAGCCGAAGCGTACATCTCTTCAAAAGCGCTCTCGACGAGTTGCACGCCGCGCGGCTGGGGATTGGCCTTACCCGCCAGATGGAATCCATCGAGGTCCTGCGTGCACAAGCAGGAAGCTGAACCCATCATCGTGCGGGGCATTGCGGCGGCAAAGGCCACGGCGCGGAACGGCGTGGAATCAGCATGAGGCGCGCATTGGAGAAAGCGGTTCAACCAGCCGTCAGGCGTGGACTTTACCCCGGGCGTGGCCGTTTCCATATAGTCCTGGGCGTCGAAGTGCGAGCGGGTGGCGTCGGGCGAGCCCGCAGCGTGAATAACCGCCAAGTGCCGGGCGTCGAACAGCGGCTTGAGCGACGCGAGGCTCGGGTGCAGGCCGAAGAAGCCGTCAAGATCCAGCGCGCTCGGGCCGCTGTCGCTGCGCTGGGAGGGTTCCGGGATCGCAATCGAGGGCCGCATGGCGTAGTAATTCTTCTCGCCGTAGGGCACCACGATGTTCAGTCCATCGGCGGCGCCGCGCTGAAAAATGGCAACCAGGATCTTCTTGCGCCCCGCCTGCTGTGCGGCGAAGGCGGCCCGCCGCAGGAAGCTGGGGACCAAGCCCGCGCCGAATAGGCTCAGGCCCGTAGTCTTCAAGAAGTAGCGTCGGGAAATGCTCATCGTGACCTCTGTGGGAATTCACGTTTCTTACTTTCGGCGCCCGCCGCGAGGCAGCCACGAAAGAAAGTCAAAAGGCAAAATGCAAAAGTCAAAAGGCAAAAGTCGAATGCCATGCGCCACAAGATTTTTGTCGATCTCCGAAGGTTCAAGCGCTTGCGGTGCAGAGATGAATCTTCGAGGATTCGGGCACTTCATTTTGGATTTCCGTAAGTCCTCGCTGCAAATCCTTAGTTTTTCCCCCACAATTTGGAGGCCAGCGGTATTTATCTTTTGCGCTTTGACCTTTGCACTTTGCCTTTTGACTTGTTCTTGGTTTTCTTTTCGATTCCCTAACGCCGCTGAAACTCCGGCGACCCGAGCAGCAGTGCTGCCATCAGCTTGGTCTGCGGGAAGGTGTCCTGATTACCGTTGTCTGCGGTGTCCAGATTCTCCAGGCTCTTCATGGCCGCCGACTGCGTTTCTTGGGAGACCTGTCCACCAAGTGTTCTCCCCACCAGGTGATCCCAAACTGCTTGGGAGTCATGGGAAGGAGTCAAACTTTGCAGGTTAAGTTGGGTTCCGCGAATACGGTTAGCCGCGAGCGCCATGGAGAAATTCATGCGTGCCAGCAGCGTGCCGGTGTTAATCCAATTGTTGGCGCGATCGGGGAAGCCTGTAGGCGCCTGATAGAGGAAAAGCGGCTGGCCCATCCGCATGATCATTCCCAACAACGGGGCGCCGCCGTCGGTTTCCGCGTCCAGCGATCGCATGGCGCTCGTTACCAGATCGAAGGGCGACTTCACCTTCGTCCGGAACGCAGCCTGCGAGTTGAATTCGCGCGACGTCAAGATGGTTTTCAAGACCGAGCGAATGTCGCCCTGGGATTCGCTAAAGGTGCGAGCGGCGCGGTCGACGACCGAAGTAGGCGGATCATCGGCAACGAAGTGGCGGCAGAGTTTGAACGAAACGAAATGGGCCGTGGAAGGATGTTCCGCGAGCATATGAAGGACTGCGATCCCATCATTTATCCCGCCCGGACCCTGAATCTTGCGGCCCAGAACCACCTTTTCACCGTAGTCGTGAAAGCGCGGGCGGAAGATGAAGCCGCCGCCTTGACGCGGGCGATCGATGGTCCAACCAGTAAAGCAGCGCGCGACGTCCCGGACGTCTTGCTGAGTGTAGCCGCCGTCCACGCCCAAAGTGTGGAGCTCCATCAGTTCGCGTCCATAGTTTTCATTCAGCCCGCGGCGGGCTTGGGCAGAGCCGAGGTCTGCGTCTCCCTTGGGCGCGACGCTCAGCCAGTTATCCAGATAGAAAAGCATCGCCGGACTTTGCGCCGTGGCGGCAAGCAGTTGGGAAAAGTTACCCAGAGCATTGGGTCGAATCGTGTCGTGCTCGAACGATGTCAGGAGCCACTTATCGACTCCCTTGCCGGCATAAACGTTGAAGTGGTTCATCCAGAAATGAACCATGACTTCGTGGAGTTGGCGTTGGCTGTAGGCTGCGCGCCAAAGTTGCTCGCGGCCAAGCTCCATCAGGATTCGGCGCGGCCCGCCGGCTTCCATCGCCGGGTTCATTTCCGCAGCAGCCTGTGGGGCACTGCCCTCCTGATCGGGCGTCATCGCGGGCCGCGCTTCCGTCTGGGCGCGCTTCTCGGCTTGGATCTTCGCCTTTTTCGGGGCAGGGAAGTCCTCCATCAGTTCTTCCGGACTCATGGTCAGGGTGGGAAGGGCGGAGATTCGCTGTTCCACTGCCGAGTCATCAATGTTCTCGGGATGGAGTTGCCCCTCGAGGATCGAGGCAATGCCCGCCTCCTTTGCCCTTTGCATGTCTTGAGGCCGTGGGCCAAACGTCGTCCGGCTGAGAAAATGCCACGCGGCCAGGTCACCCGGAATTGCGGCAATCGCATTTTCCTTCATAATGAAGCCTTTTTGTGGGTACAGGTAGCCATGCAGGAAGTAGGCGTAGCCCCCTTCCCTCCGACTGCGAAATCCGCTTCAGTAGTGCCCGTCGTTAAACGCCCTCAGGTGGATTATAACCCGCCCAAGGAGGAAAAGTTGCGGCGCGTACGGGGCTGGGCGCAACCATGGGTTCGCACTAACCAACAGGGGGTCCATCCGGAATCCATATTCTCGCTTCAACAGGTCGCCGGCTGGTTGGGAGATGATTTTATTTTTATTCGGGCAACCCTTTCCCATGGCCGGGCTTCCCAGCAAGGTGACATTTTGTCTGTAAGGACTCTGGGGTGGCCCCTTGCCGTTGTCTGTACGGTCTACCGGGATTTGGTGTAGAATCGGCCCAAGTAAGGTTTCCTGGCAAATGCCAGCAGGGGTAGACAACTTGCTTCGAATGGCTCGGAATGCGTCCCATCGGGGAAGGTTCCTCGCGAGGGCGGCTGGCAAGGCTCTCATTGTCACGATCGCGCTGCTGATCGTGACCATCGGAGTTCTGGCCACGCAATCTCGTTTGCACCCCGCAGGGCAAACCGGGACTTCCTGGCACATCTGCAAGAGCAGTCGCATGGCAGAGTGCGGCGGCGAGAAGTTGGCGCCCGCACAGACGGATGATTCGCGGCCATCCGCCCCCAACTTCAAGACTGAAGTCATTGTCCATTATTCCCCGCTTTCTCCCGCGGAGTTTCCACTCACGGAACTCGCCCGCGTACTCCAATCACACGGCCTAAGAGCGCCTCCGCAAGTCTAATCCCTTTCCATATCCCGGATAGGCCCTTCGCTTGAGAGGGTGACCTGTCCGCGGGTAATCTCCAATCGATCATTGACCTTAGGGCGCGGCACGAGAGCCGCCGCCATTATAGAGTAGGCGACGTGGATAGGCTGACGGTGCTACAACACTGGATATCTTCCGTGGGCGTTGGATACGTGGAACGCCCCCAGCCTTTACCGCGCCGCAATCGCACGAATCGAAAGGATGGAGGGTAGCTACGTGAGCGCAATTCTTGAGGCGCCGACCGAGACGACGGATATGGAGACTGGGAACGAAATGCCACCCAGCTCTCAAGGTTCCAGCGAAAGGATGGGGTTTTTCCCAACAACATTTGTGAGGCGGAAGGGTTTCCTTCGCGAAAACCCTTTGAAAGATCTGAGCGCAGTGCCAGCCCCGCGCAGACGCTTAGTTCCATTACCTCAGGATCTCGGCCCGCTCACAAAGCAGCCGGAAGCGTGTGGGGTCTCCGCGGAGAAGGCGTGGGTTTCGCCTCTATCGCCGATTCCGCAAACGCCCGGGGAGGCTTTGTTGCGGGAATTCGATGCCCTTTACGAAAAGTACCAAAGGCGCGTCTACCGCCAGTGCTTTCGCATGTTGGGGAATGCGGAAGACGCGGAGGACCTGACCCAGGAGGTCTTTCTCCAACTATACCGAAAGGCCCACACCTTTCGGGGCGAATCGACGTTCTCCACCTGGCTGCACCGCCTTACGATCAACACGGTCTTAATGCGATTACGCCGCAATCGCCGGTGGCGGGAGGTCGTCACTTCTATGGACGCCGCGCCGGGAGTCCAGCAGGAGGTGAGTGACGTCCTGACGAAGGTGCGCGCCCTTCCGGCTCCCGCGACCGACACTCTAGATAGGATTAGTCTGGATGCGGCGATTGCCCAATTGTCTTCCGGTTACAAGGAGATCTTCCTCCTACATGACCAGGAGGGCTACCGGCACGATGAGATCGCGAAATTGCTCGGCATCACCGAGGGGACGTCGAAATCGCAACTGCACAAGGCGCGCCTCAAGCTGCGCGAACTCATCGAAACCGCCGGCAAGAGGAGCGATCGGCATCATCGCACGCCCACGGCCCGGTCGGACCGGAAAGCGGTTTCCCCGTCGCCCCGCGTCGAAGAGTTTGTATTCGCATAGCGCGCGGCGTGCCCAGGGTTCATCGCAGCAGCACGGCTAGCAGGGCTTGGTAACCATCCACCAGCAGGCCTTCGTAGCCGTGCGGGGTTCCGTCCCAGGCTTTCCAATCATAGGTCATGCCGTTGGGGCCGAACCCCTGGAAGCCGCCTTTCTCGAACCCCGCGAGCATGGGGAATAGCATCGCGTCGGCGTCCTCGTGCCGGCCCAATTTGTATAGGGCTGCCAGGGTGAAGTACGCCCAACACGCGGTTGCCCCGCCATTCTCATAGATCTGAAAGCCATCCGTCCCGTCTTCTTTCGCCGGTCCGCCAAAGCGCTTATCGAGGTCGACATAATCGCCGCGGCGGATGGGGACCAGATTTCCCGGCAGCCCGTATTCGAAATGCGTGTAACCCACCTCCCTCATTTTGGCTAGGAGGCGATTCATGATGAGGTTTGCCTTGTCGTGCGGGACCAGGTCATAAGCAATGGCCACGCTATTCACGAAGGTGAAGTAGTAATCGTGCAGGTTGCCGTCGGCGCTTTTCCAGCCAGCCAACACTCCGGTCTTGGGATCGTAAAAGGTCGGAAAATAGACGGAGCGGAGTTTCTCGGCGCGAGATGAAAACATCTGCGCGTCATCCGGTTGGCTCGCCTGGCGCGCGATTTCAGCCATCTCTATGAGAGCGTGATAGACAAGGGCGTTCGCGTAAGCATCCTGATACCCAAAGCCGATGGTGTCCCACCAATTGGCCGGGCGCACCGAGATCTTTGCCGGCCAGGAGCCGTAGTCACCGCTTACGGGGTACTCGATCAACCCGTCTCCATTCACGTCCATGGCGAGCATCTTGGTGGTCCACTCCTTAATGCCGGCATAGTTCTTCTCCAGCCACGTCTGGTCTTTGCTGCCCTGAACGTATTCGCATGCGGCGATCAGCAGGGAGGGGTAGGCATCGCTGAAGTCGTAGCGCGTGTCTCCTCCGTATCCCTGCATCCCGTAGCCTTTCATTCCGCCCAAGTAGCGGTCCAAAGTTTGCCGAACCATGTCGAGCGCGGTAAAGCCAGGGGCCAGCGGCGGTGTGCGGGGCGCCATCGAGGAATAAAGGAACACCGTGAACGCCACGGGGTCGCTCGCAGCGTGATTGGCGAGCACTCGCGCCCGGGGATTCAGTTGGAAGATGTTCAGCCAGTCGCGCCGGAACCCGTCGAACCGCGGGTCGTGCGCGATTGCCGGCAATTCGGGATGGATGGCCACCACTTCCAAGTCGTACTCTACTTCAGGTTGGGCAGCGGTGGCGGCAGGGAAAGTGACGCGCACATAGTCGTCGCCCTTGCCTTCCTCGTAGCGAAAGGCGTCGTAGCCCAAGGCTGGCGCGTGGGTGGTGCTGGAAGTAATGCGGAGAGTTCCCAGGTCAGGCAGATGCAAAAGTGCTGGCAGTGGCACGCTGCTGTCCTCATTGATGCGGCCAAGCAGCGTGGCGTGGTTAAGGTGTGGATTGAAGTTGAGCACCAGAGCCATGGGTGGATTTGCGAGGCTGAACTGCGACCGCAACCGGATCTGGCGGGGAGAGAATTCGAACATCCACGTGGGCGTCGTCGTGGCCGAAGCGCCGGTAGGCAGATACTCGAAGGTCGTTCCCACATTGTGGATCTGATAAGCCGTGTTCGTCTTGGCGGGCGCAGTGGGTTAGCGCTGAGTTTATGCTTGCCTAACGAATCCACGCAAAGAGCTATGAATGCGGGCTGGTCGTGTGCCAGCTCAATGCGTATGAATTGGGATTCATAGTGGAGCGCATCTTTCGATCGTGCGGCGAACGCCGTGGCGGCCAGGAGAATTGCGGGAATCAAGGTTCGAAAGCATTTGGGCATCGGTCGTTCTCCGAGGCAAGGATTTTCAACGGCGAGATACTAACACGTCTCGGACACGTCACTTGAATACATCCGAGTGACAGCCAGCCTTTCTAATGATAATCTTCACCACTCTTTGGGAGGGCAGTACACCCCTGGCGTGCTGGAGAGGGGCCGACGCCGCCGCGAGGCAATTGCGGCGGCCACTTTGCGGAGGTAAGGTCATGTCGAGTCTGTCGCTCGGGATCATCCTGTCGATCATCGCGGGAACCATTAACGGGAGCTTCGCCGCTCCGACAAAGTACGCCAAGGTCTGGAAGTGGGAAAACATCTACTCGGTCTTCGGGGTATTCGGCATGGTGATTTTCCCCTGGGCCGTCGTTTACCTGACGATTCCAAATGCCGCAGCGGTCTATCACGGCGTCCCCACAAGCTCGCTTTTGCTGGTCGTGACGTTCGGCGTGGGATTTGGCCTGGCGCAAGTTTTCTTCGGACTCGGCATCGCGGCCATCGGCATGGCTCTGAACTTCGCCATCGCCATCGGCATTTCCACGGTGCTCGGCTCGCTCATCCCGCTGCTGGTTCTCCATCGGGAAAAGGCGTCCAGCCCGCAAGGGCTCATGCTTTTCCTGGGAGTGCTGCTGATCCTCGTCGGAATCGTGGGTTGCTCCATCGCTGGGAAATTGAAGGATAAACATATGGAGGCGGCTGACCCGCGACCGCGCGAATCCGCCGCCGTTTCCATGAGCTTCAAAGCGGGACTCATAATTTGTGTCCTCGCCGGACTTGGCTCGCCCTTGACGAACTTCGCGCTGGCCTTCGGTCGGCCTCTACTCGAGGGCGCGAGAATGCAGGGGGCCAGTCTCAGCAATCAGGCCAACGTGATCTGGGCGCCGGCAAACACTGCGGCGTTCATCCCCTACATCATCTATTGCTTCTACCTCTGGAAAAAGAACAACACGGCGCGCCTCTTTGGCGCACCTGGGACGGGCTTCAACTGGATCTTCGGTGCCCTCATGGGGGCACTCTGGTTTGGCAGCACGGTCATTTACGGCGCCGTCAGTGGGCTCCTGGGAGATATGGGTCCAATTCTCGGCTGGCCGCTGTTCATGTCCGCCATCATCGTCGCGTCAAATGTTTGGGGGATTGCGACTGGTGAATGGAAAGGTTCCGGAAGCAAGGCTTTGAACATGATGTTCGGAAGCATCTTCTTTCTCATTGCCGGGTTTGCGGCCTTGGCATACGCCAGTCGCTTGGGGTGAATTGGCACTTCGAGTTTTGTTTGTTGATGAGGATCGACTTGCCCCGTGCGCGGCCTGCGGAGGTCCGTGCGCTTTAGGACCGACTCACCGCTCCGCTCACAAGCCCGTTGTGATTGATCGTTGCATAACACAGTTACCTGTAGCGCGGGCGTCCCGCGCGCTGGGGTGTGGGCATCCTGCCCGCACTCTGGCGGGAGCTTCGCGCTCCCGCCAGAGGGCAAGATGCCCGCGCTGCGGTTGTAATCGTCACTCGGTTTCGCAATTCTCAATAGGTAGCTGGAAGGTAAATACCGGGGATTCTCACTCGTATTCTTTGGCCGTCAGGTGTATCTTGCCAATTGGGCCAAAAATGAAAACTCACTTCCAGTGTCTACGTTCGAGCACGATAAAGCACAACGCTAAGCTCCTTTCGAGCGTCGCTGCGCTCGCCTGCAGCGTTTCATGGATTGTCTTTGTGGGGGCGGCGATCGGTCAGACCCCCACGGCAGCGCAGAACCATCTCGATCGTGGCAGCGCCCTCGCGGAAAAAGGCGACGTGGACGGGGCCATTTCGGAATTTCGCCAAGCGGTACAACAGAACCCGAATGATGTGGATGCTCACTACAATCTCGGCATCGCTCTGCACTCCAAGGGAGACCTGGAAGGCGCCATATCGGAATTTCGTGAAGCGGTACGCCTGAAGCCGGACTTCACCAGAGCTCACATCAACCTCGGCAACACGCTCGACGATAAGGGAGACCGGGACGGCGCCATCGCGGAATATCGCAAAGCGTTACTCTTGAAACCGGACGATGCCGATGCTCACTTCAACCTCGCTGTCACGCTGCACCGCGGCGGAGACTGGGACGGCGCCATCTCGGAATTTCAGGAAGTGCTACGGCTGAATCCCGATAATGCCAATGCTCACTTCCGACTTGGCCTCGTGCTGCGCCAAAAGGGGGACCGGGACGGCGCCATTGCGGAGTATCGAGAAGCGTTGCGCCTCAAGCCGGACTTCGCCGCGGCTCACGCCGGTCTTGGTCTCGCGCTGCGGCAAAAGGGCGATGTAGACGGAGCGATTACGGAGGATCGGGAAGCGCTACGCCTGAATCCCAATCTCGCGGTCGCCCACTACAACCTCGGCGATGCGCTGGAGGCACAAGGCAAGCACCGAGAGGCTCATGGCGAGTACAGGAAGGCGTGTCAACTTGCGCCGAACGACCCCGACTCATGTCCCAAGGCGAAGAACCCCGCGGGTGAGACAAAGTAACTTCCCTCGTGTTCATTTCTTCCGCGACCCGTCTAGCGTTTTCCGTCTCCCAGAGTTTCATAGAGCGGCTCCGCGGGCCGCAGGCTTCCAGATTGGTCCGCAACCGTGATGGCCATGATCCGAATCTTGTCGTTATCCGGCAACGTCAACGTCGTTGCGCCTTCGGGGATATCCAAGGAATAAGCGAAGAGATAGCAATAGGCGTAAACTTCATTGCCGCCTTGCGCCGTATGGTGATGCGAGGCGAACCACGCCACCGGATCGCGCTTGATGAAGCCCGGAGTAAGTCCCGTGTATTCGGGCTCGAGGCGCGTCCTGGGCCCATGTTCTTTCACGTACGCGCGGATCCTGCGGTTTCGCTCGGCCTGCCAACTGTGATCATCCGCGGCGGGCTCAGGCGGTGTGGGCCGTTCCACTTTGTGTTCAGTCCACGTGCGATTATCCCACTGCCCGATGTAACCTTGCCAATCCTGGATTTTCAGGTCGGCGCTGGCATCGCCGACTCGAAAGGTCCCGTTTTGATCCCCATCGGCGGCAGCCAGGATATAAACCCGGTTGAATTTTCCCGCGGGCAGCAGGATGTTTTGCCCGCGCGTGACCAGAGCATTGGGATGCTCCTTCCACGGCGGACCGAGGCGGAAAGTGATCCCGGCGTAGGGCAGGGTAGTGGGGAGCATTTCAGCGGGAAGATTCTCCCCCGCTGCGTCGAAGCCGCTAGTAGTCGCGATTCCGTCGTCGCTCGCCGCCACCAGGTCGTACTTCAGGTCGACAGGCTGCGAATGGATTGAGGCCAAAGTCTTGGCGGACGCTGCCAGCTTCACCGCAAAGGTGCGGATTCCATAAGGTCCGAGTGAAGTTTCAAGCTCACCCTTCACCACCGTGGCTTGGCCCAGGGGCAATTCCTGGCCGTTAACTTCGCGGGCGGCCGTGACTGGGCCGGCGACGGCGAGGTGCAAGTTCACCGCAGGTTCGCCGCGCATTTCCACGACGCGAACGACGATCTCATTGCTTTCTTCCGCTTTCTTCACCGCCGTCACAAACACGTGGTTGTTGTCAACGCGCAGGAAGGAAAAGCTCTTGCCCAATGCTCCGGTGTGGCCGGCACTTTGGAAAGCGATCAGGGGCGCGTTTAGGCGCTGGGCCTGCCAATCGGTTTTGCCCTGTCGCCAGTCGCCGCTGTGGGCAGCGATGCCGTAAATGAATTCATGATGGCCCCAGTCCTGTGTGGTCTGGTCGCTGTAATCGTGGCCATTTCCACCGCCGAGGCCGGGGGTGTAAATCAGGGTCAGGCGCAAAGTGTTGTCATCAGGCTTATCCGATCCCGTTTTGCAATCGGAAAGCACCGTGACGCCGTACGCGCCACTTTTATCCGTCAAGTCAAACCACTGGTGCGATCCAACCTCGAATTTCGCCGGATCGTTGTTGCCGCGCTCGATCGTCCCCAGCCCCCAGTTATAAGTCGCCTGGGGATTCGCCGCGGTCAGCGGGAAGGTGGCCTTGAGAGCAGCCTCCTTGGTTTTCCAGTCGATGGCGTTGGCGAATTCCACGCGGTTGCCGGCATCACCCGCGGCCAGGCTTATGCTTTGGACGAACTTGGAGTCTTCGGTTTCGCGTGTTACTTCCACTGCCACGCGCACCGGTCCGCTCTCGACCACGTGAATCTGGGCGGGTCCTGACACATACGCGCGCGGCGGCTTCTGCTGGTCCGCCCAATCCATGTTCCAACCCGGCCAATCGAACGGATGTTCCGTCTGCAAGGCAAGGCGGGCCGGTGCAGCGAGCAATTCGCGCTTAAGCGTTTTGTCGTAGATGCTTGACACGTCACCGTTGGCATCAATCGCCAGTCGATAGCGGGCATTTTCCAGGGAAGATTCACTCGCCTTCAGTTCGGAAGAGACGACCGCGGGCGCATCGGCGGGTCGGACGTCGTAGACCGCGAAGCCCACCGAAGGTACTTTGGCGAGGAACAGCAGTCGGCCTCCTTCAAGCTGCGAGGGTACTTCCTTGCCGTCCGGGGCGAACACGCGAACCGCTTGGGGTGTGCCCCGGGCAAAAGTGAGTAAGGCTTCCACCACGTCCTCGCGCTCGATATTGAGAGAATTGTAGACGACCACAGCGGTGCCTTCGACTTGCGTGTTCAGGCCGGAAGCAATCGCGGTACTGGCGCTCGTCAGCACTTCGGCGAATTGGTTCATCGCGATCACGTCATCGTTCCAGGAGTACTCGTAGGCCTTCGGCGTGGCGGTGCCGGCCATGATGTCGTGGAACTGGCCGCCCAGCACCAGAGTCCACGCATCGTTCAAACGCTGCATCGGATAAGGAGGACCACCCAACCAGGCTGCGGCAACCGAGGCGCGCTCAGCGGCATCAGCGAGCAACTCATTCTTGCGGTTCCAAACCTTATGCTGGGCCTCGGATGTGAGTGAGCCCGCCGAATGATTGGTGAGTTCGAGATCGCCCTTGTAATGGAGCAACCCGGCCTCCTTGCCTGACTTAAGAATGTCGAGAAACATTTGGTCAGCTCTGGAGGAAATCACCCGCACCGGGCCGTCGCCCACTTGGACCGGCGTGCCGTTGGCTTGAGGGGTTGGCTCCTCTTCCAAATCCGTCCGATCGAGCGGTGACGGCAGAATTGTGCGGCTCTTGGTGATCATCGCTTCGAGCAGTTTCACTGAGGACTCCGAGGGAGAGCCGCCAGTATCGCCAGTGCCGTAGTAGTGGTAATCAACCGGAAGGCCGGTGGCCTTGGCATCAAACGCCAACCTCTGGGGCCAGTCGACGTAATTCGGTCTCTTGCTGAACTCAGCGCTGGGCTTGGTGAGGTCGTAATAGATCGTGCCGCTGTAGGTCATCGGATTGAACGCGGCGAGCACGCTCTTGCCGCCGGGTCCGTCCCAAATCCCCACGTTAAAGGGAATGCCCTTGGGTGTCTGCTCAGGTGACCCCGGCCCACCCACCGGCGCCGATGATCCCCAAACCAGCTTTTGCGTCGAGAATCCCTTCACTCCAGCCGCCGCCAGGATGCTCGGCAGAGACGCGGGAAAGCCAAAGCAATCCGGCAGCATATACTCGGCGCTCGCTACTCCGAAGTCGTGGCGGAAGTACTCGTTGCCGTACAGGACCTGGCGAATGATCGATTCGGGTGAAGGCGAGTTAACGTCGTTCTCTTCCATCGATGAGCCCGCAGGGTACCATCGGCCCGCTTTGACCCATTGCCGGAGTGTTTGGTAATCGGCCGGGAAGTATTCCTTCATCATGCGATAGCGATTGGCGCCGCTGAAATTAAAGATATAGTGCGGGTACTTCTCGAACAGATCGAAATTGGCGCGCATCGTTTTGGGCAGATATTCACTGATGACTTGCGGATATTCCCATCGCCATTCGGTATCCAGGTGAGCATAACCGACAACGTAAAGCGTCGGTTTCGTGAGGTCAGGCCCGGCAGTTGGCGCGGGCTTGGCCAGCACTTCTGCTTTTTCTTGCCCGACAGCGGAAACCCCTGAAAACGCCATTGCGACCAAAACCAAGATTGCGGCAGCCCGAAATGAAACTAGTCGCACGCGTCTTGCCGGCATCAGGTGATAAGCATGAATGATCATGTGTCCCTCGTTAAGATGTTTATGCAGGGATTGAAAAGCCCGGTGGGGGGAAATCGATCGCACTTTGCAGCGTACCTCCCGGAAGAATTGCGTGAAGGAGGGTTATTATACACCCGGTGCTTAGAGAGGTTAATCAAGACATTCGGCAGCGGCAGGTTGGTTTATTCGCCGCCTAATTCCTTACCAGGCTTTACGACCTTGGCGATGACCAAGCCCGCAAACAGCCATGTCAGCAGGGAATCGGCAAGATTTACAGCGGTGTAGGCGGCGGAGAATCCCCACCAATTCCAGTTGGGTAGATCCACGATGACGCTTGCCGCGAGTCCGGCGACTGCGAGAAACGCTACTCGCCTGGCATAACTCAATCCGCTTGTCTGGAGCAAAAGCCAAGTGAGGAGAAATGCCGCGGCCATCAGGCAGAGTAGCTGAATGACAATAACGCGCCCAAACGATCCGAACCCCCCTCTTCGCACCGCCGCGACCATGATGGGTCCCTTCTGCATTTTCTCAATGGACGCCGCCATCGCCTTCTTTTTCTGCTCGGAAGTCTTACCTTCTGTCGGTGGCGCGAAAGGAAGAATGTACGTGCCGTCGGCGACCGTGTGGGAGACAAGCGCAGCGGACAATTCATCTTCGTTTTGAAAACCGAGCATCGTCTTTTCGTGCCAGCCCACAACCTCCCAGGAGATCGAGCTCCAGACGAACGCTGCCAATCCGCCTAA
Source organism: uncultured Acidobacteriota bacterium (assembly GCA_964501985.1). Taxonomy (GTDB): domain Bacteria; phylum Acidobacteriota; class Terriglobia; order UBA7540; family UBA7540; genus Bog-366. The sequence continues at coordinate 15,741 of CAZCVY010000114.1, forward strand.
GAGGGTTCCCAGGATCAGCGCTTTTTTCATGAGACCTCCGGAAATCCTGCCACGCGACTAACCGCCGCCCCTTGTACTTGGCTCCGATCAGGATTATCGGTGTTGACTCACAGAGAGCACGTTTCCGTCGGGGTCTTTGAACCAGGCCACCTTGTCACCGTTCGGCGTTGTCCATATCCCCAATTCCTGGTCTTGCAGGAAGGGGTATTTCTCAAACGCCACGCCACGGTCGGTGAGCCATCGGACGACCGTCGCGATATCTGGCACTTCCCAACCAAGGACGGTGTAGGGGGCGGGGGTGAACTCCTTAGCTTTGGCGATTCGAATCCTGGTGTCGCCAGCCTTCACAAGCAAGGCGAAGGGATCATCGCTCATGAACTGAAAACCTAATTTCCCCTCGTAGAATTCCCGAGCCTTTACGGAATCCTTGGTCGGAACAAATCCAACCATCTTATTCCCAGCAAGCATTGTGTGCCTCCCTGATTTTTGAGTGATTCTAACACTTGCGCCGCCTGCGTTCTCTCGCTATTGTGACAACATATGTCGGAGAAGTGTCACAGCCTCCTTTTCGATCGCCGTGGCCGTCCGAAGGCGCATTTGGCCACTTTGTCGTATGAGTTTACCAACTCCCAAGGACATCTCATCCCTGAGCATTTCCATCCGGAGGATCAACTGATCTTCGCTTCGAAAGGCGTCATGACAGTTCAGACGTCGCAGGGCATCTGGGTTGTGCCCCCGTTGCGAGCCGTATGGATTCCGGCGGGGACGCCACATTCCGTGGCGATGTCCGGGCCAGTTTCCATGCGGACCCTCTATTTAGTCCCGCGGCTCGTCCGATCCATCCCCGCGAAATGTTTTGTCATGAATGTCTCGCCGCTGCTTCGGGAGTTAATTCTGCATGCCTGCAACTTTCCCAACTTGCACAAGAAAACCCCGACCCACCGGCGCATCATCGAAATCATCGTCGATCAACTGCAAGTCGCCCATGCCATCCCCCTTCAACTGCCGCATCCGACCGATCTGCGCGCACTAAGAGTGGTGCAGGCATTGTTGGCCGATCCGGGAAGGGCCTGGACGCTGCAAGAACTTTGCCAAGGTTGTGGTGCAAGCAGGAGGACGATCGAGCGTATTTTTATCGCCGAAACGAAGATGAAATTTAGTCAATGGCGACAACAGCTCAGACTGCTCCACGCGATGAAGTTGCTGGCCTCAGGAGAAAAGGTAACCGGGGCTGCCTGGGAAGCCGGGTATGCCAGCCCCAGCGCTTTCATTGCCATGTTTCGGCGGCAACTCGGCCAAACGCCCAGCCGGTATTTTGAAACCCAAGACCCTTTCATATCGAGCTCGGCGGCAAACAGCGCGGATTGACCTTGCTTCATCGGATCGTGCGAAGCTAATCGGCCCACCCATTAGGATCTGTGCATGTTCGAGACGAGAGCGACTGCCCGAATCGGACTGGCCTCGCCTCCCTCCAATTTCAGCGGCAGCCCGAGGAAGTAGAATCGCTCTCCGCTCACCTGATCCAGGTTGACGAGACCCTCGAAAACTGGCATTCCGGCGCTTCCCGCCAATTTGTGTGCGGGGGCCCCGGCGGCAAGCGCTGCCGGGCTGTCAACGGAAGCGAAATCGCCCCCGGCGGCTTTGGCGCCGCGACGAATCAATTCTTCGAGCAGCGACGGTTCGAGGCCCGGCCATTCGTCTTGGAAAAACTCGCGAGACCCCGCGCGCTGGTCCCAGCCGGTTCGAAATAAGACGATGTCTCCCGATCTGATATCCGCACCCGTAAGATCTGTGATAGATAGATTTTCGCCGGTTTTCTTAGGCCGCTCCAAGGCGATCGCCTCGCCCATAAAACTGTGCAAAGGCATTCCCGCCACATCCGGAGACCCTTCACCGAGAAAGTGGAGCGGAGCGTCGACATGCGTCCCGGAGTGAACGCTCATCTCGAGCTTTGAAACGCAAAACCCGTGCTTGCCGAACTGAGCATGCCATGACTTGGAGTACTTGGGATCTCCGGGAAAGCACGGGGTTCGATCGTTGAGCGGCGCCGTCAAGTCGATCACTCGAAATGCGCCTTCGCCAACGGCGGCCTGTCCACTGAAAAGGTTCATCGTGCTCCCGCTTTCAAAAGAAGCGTCGCAACCATAGTTTGACATGAATCGCGTCCGACGCAATACTTCTCGACCTGAGCTTTCGGGAAAACATGAGCAAAGGAGATCCAATAATGAAACTGCCACTATTAGTTTTGGCGTCTTTGACCGCCGCTGCGTTGTTCGCGCGGGGCGATGGCGAACCCGCGGTCACGCACATCAACCACGAAACGGTGGCCGCCGCGCTGGCCAACGGAGGCACACTGATTAAGGCTTCTGATCTGATCGTCATGGGGGCTCACCGTTCGGGCGGCGGCGAGGTGGAACTCCACGAGAAAGAGACCGACGTCTTCTACGTTGTCGACGGCGCCGCGACTTTCATCACCGGCGGGAAAATGATGGGAGGCAAAGTCACTGCTCCCGGCCAGTTGCGGGGAACCGAAATCGAGGGCGGGGAAGCGTATCATTTGACAAAGGGAGACGTGATGGTGATCCCCGTCGGCATCCCTCATTGGTTTAAGGAGGTTCCCCATTCGGTGACTTACTTTGTGGTGAAGGTTCTGAAGCCGTAGGGTGTTGAGGGTGTGCTCCCGGAACCGTCGTCGCGCGCAGGATATGGCCACCCTTGTCGGAAGCCTTACTCGCACTGTTGGGAAAGTACCGGGCGGCGATCTGGGATGGCCCCATGTCCTCGAGCTCCACAAAGCCCAGTGCGAGCAGCTTGGCGCGGAGCGTCTCCGCCTCAAAGTGTGTCCGCCAGGGTTCGCCCAGACTGGCGACGCGCATGGCGCGGTCGTCGTGAAGGGCCCGCCTCTTCGCCGGCAGCGACTCCGGCGGATCACTGTAATCGAAGACCACGTGGGCGCCATTCGGGAGGCTCGCGATCAAGCTTAAGGTCGACCAGACAGCCCCCTCACTCAGGTAGGGCACGACCCCGAGCCAGGTGAAGAAGGTTCGCTGCGAGCGGTCAAAGCCAGCGGCGGCCAGTCCTTCGGCCAACGTCTGGTGTTCAAAATCGATGGGGGCAAACCTCAACGAGCCGGGTATTGCAATACCCGCCGCTTCGAGGCGTTCGCGCTTCCACGCTTGGGTCGCTGGATGGTCGACTTCAAAGATGCGCAAGCGGTCGCGCAACGCGCTTCGATAAGCGAAGGTGTCCAGCCCCGCCCCCAGCACGACAACCTGACTTACACCCCGTTCCACCGCGGCCGCGAGAGCATCCTCGGCAAAGCGCGATCTTACGGCGACGAAATTCCGAATCGCCCGCCGCGAGGGATGTTCTTCCGCCTCGCGAGCCACGGTTTCCGCGTCTTCCCCCAGGATGCGCAGCGCTAGGGGATCGCTGAAGATGCGCCCGCCTTCCAGGATCTGATGAGCGGCACGGTGAGTCGCCACCGCCCAGGCCGTGCGGCTTGGCTTTCCTAATTGCATGGATCATCCTTCAACACACGTGCCGTCGTCAGGCCGTGATTTGCCAGGGGACCGTAACGAGGACAATCCTTGGGCTTCCTTTGGCCAGGAGGAATGTCTTCAACAATTCCGCGCGTTGGGAGTGCAGGAGGTACTGGAACCAGTGCGGCTCGACCAACTCGGGGATCAACACTGCGATTTGCCGTTCCGGGGTTTTGCGCTCGAGTTCCAGAATATAGTCGACGATGGGATTGACGACGAAGCGAAACGGTGACGACAACTCGACCAGGCACGGCGCCGCCCGTCCCGCTCGTTTCGCTGGTTCCTCCACGTATCGTGTCCATGATCGGCAAAAACTCCCGTCATCCTTTTCACATTCGATGTGCAGAGCCTGGACCTCAGACGAGAGCGTGAGAGCAAACCGCAGGCCTTTCTGAGCTAATTTGTTCCAAGAAAGAATTGGGACCACGACCAGCGGCTCACGCAAGTTGGACAGATCCAGAGGCGTGTCGCTGGCGATTTCCGCCTGGATCGACCGATAGTGTCTGCGGATAGCAACCATCACCATCATCATGGCGGGAATGAGCAGCACCGTTACCCACGCTCCTTCGACGAACTTGGCCACCGTCACAACAACGACGGTTGTTGCCGTTGCCGTTGCGCCCAGGCCGTTCACGAACATGTTGCGCCCTGATCCCTCACCTCCGGTTCGTCTCCAATGCGCGACCATGCCGGCTTGGGAGAGCGTGAACGCCAGGAAAGCGCCCACGGGGAAGAGTGGAATCAGCCGGTCCGTGACTCCCCCGAAGAGGAGCAGCAGCCCGCCACACAGCACCGCGAGCACCCAGATGCCTTGCGAGTAAACCAGGCGCCGTCCGCGCGAGGCAAAACCGTAGGGAAGATATCCGTCCTCTGCCACGGCGCGGCACAGTCGCGGGAAATCGGCAAAGGCGGTGTTGGCCGAAAGCGCCAGCACCAGCAGGATGGAGCCCATCGAGATGTAGTAGAAAACGCCTTGCCCGGCAACTGCGGCGGTGAGTTGTGAAAGCACACTCTGGTATCCGGCCGCGCCGGGGTCGGTGGCGCCGATGTGGTAGGCGCGAACCAGGAAGGCAATTCCTCCCAACAGTACAATGAGAATGGCGATGATCATCGTCAGCGCGCGCTGCGCGGATTTCACCACCGGCTCGCGAAACGCCTTGACGCCGTTGCTGACCGCCTCGACGCCGGTCATGGCCGTGCAGCCGCTCGAAAAGGCCTTGAGCAAAAGCCACGCACTGACGGCCGCGGTGGCAGGGGACAAAGCGGGCGGAGTAACGACGGGTAAGGGATGACCGCCCGCAGCGACGGCTTTAACGAGTCCGATCACCAAGGTGATCACCAAGCTGCCAATAAAAATGTAGGTCGGAATGATGAACACGGCGCCGGTCTCTCGTGCGCCGCGCAGGTTGACCAGGTTGATGAGCAGCAAGATGACAATGCAGATCAGCAAGGTGCGCGGCAGGAGGGAAGGCACGGCCGAGACGAGCGCTCCCACACCGGCCGAGATTCCCACCGCCGCCGTCAAAACGTAGTCG
>CAZCVY010000115.1:0-20714 GCA_964501985.1 uncultured Acidobacteriota bacterium
GCGAGTCTTCCCCATCCGCCGCGCCAGCAATCCCTGCCCCAGGCAATTGTTGATTTTGTGCGCGCCGGTGTGCAGCAGGTCCTCGCGCTTCAGATAAACCTGAGCGCCCCCCAGACGTGCCGTGAGCCTTTGGGCATGAAAGAGCGGAGTAGGCCGGCCGGCAAAGTCTTTGAGCAATCGCGCCAGTTCGGCCTGAAACGCCGGATCGTTGCGCGCCACAGTGTAAGCCGCTTCCAACTCCTCGACGGGAACCATCAGCGTTTCCGGCGCGAAGCGGCCGCCGAATTCACCGAACCAGCCCTCGGCGTCGGGCAAGGTCATTAGAGTTGTGGTGGTTGACATGTTTTTCTTGGTGCGTGGTCGGGAAGAGACTTCCCTGCGGCCTCGGCAGCGCTCACCGATGCCCGCCATTGCCCCGAATCTGCCGATCCACGATTCCCACCAGGGTATTCAGTTTGTAGTCCATTTGTGACAAACTCTCGGAGATTCGGGCTAGGTTTTGCTCGGTTCTGCGCACATCGCTTCGCAAAGGCACACAGGATCGCGCGAGTTGAGTCACGACACGATTATTTCGGGCCATAACACGACTATTCTCAGCCAGCCCTCGCTCAAGACGGTCCAACCGCTTTTCCGCTTGGGCAAAGCGCTCGTCGGCCTTGGCGAACTTGGCGTCAAATCGCGCATCCATGCGCGCCTGATTCTTGAGCAAGAACTCAATGGTCCGTTCAACGTCCATGCGAATCTCCCATTTAGCACAAACAAAAAACTACTGGCAACGAACTGGCCTTGTAAGGATCGAATAAACCTGCGCCAGCAGCCAACATTCAGTATACAGGTACCGGCGATTCTGCGACTACCAAGCTCTTGGCTAACCGTCCTTGAGCCTGTCGGCCTCCTGCACCGCCGCGAAAAACCGCCTCAGCTTTTTCTCGTCTTTTACTCCCGGAGGCGCTTCCACGCCGCTGGCCACATCCACCGCGAACGGCCGAATCTCCCGGATCGCCTGCCCCACATTCTCCGGCGTCAACCCGCCCGCCAGGATGATGGTTCCGAAGCGGTTTGCCTCATGGGCCAGTAGCCATTTGAAGGGTTTGCCGGTTCCGCCCAGGAGTTCGGCATCGAAGGCATCCAACAGAAATGCCTCACCACCAAGTTCGCGCAACGTCCCCGGTTGGAATCCCTCACGGACGGCTACGGCGCGAATCCATGGAAATTGCGCCAAAACCCCGTCCCGCGGGGGGAAATTAGGACCATGTAACTGCAACACACTGACTCGGGACTCCCCGGCGGCGCTCGCCACGCGCTCGCCATCCGATTCATTGGCAAAAATTCCGACCGGCGTAATCAACGGCGGTAGCTTCGAAACGATGGCGCGGGCGGCCGTCGGATCAATATATCGCGGCGAAGGCGGATAAAAATTGAAACCCAGCGCCGCGGCTCCCAGTTCAACCGCAAGCTGAGCGTCTTCCCAGCGCGTGATGCCGCAAATTTTTACACGTGTCGACATCTTTTCCAAACTCGAAATTGGAAACTTGAAATTGGAAACTGAAGACTCGAAGCTCGAAAATGGAAGCTCGATGGCAGCGAGGATTTCAGTATGATATGGCCGCACCACTTCTTAGGCCACATCGATTTACGAATTTCGAATTTCCAGTTTCGAATTTCTAATTTCGAATTTCCAGTTTCGAGTTTCCAGCCTCCAGCGGGGCAGACTCCGCCAACAATTGGCTCAGCGCCGCGCCTGGGTTCGGTTGCGTCATCAGGCGTTCCCCAATGAGCACGGCATTGAAACCGGCTTCGCTTATGCGCCGCAGGTCCGCGGATGTTTTGATGCCGCTCTCGCTGACGGCAACGCAAGCGCGGGGCATCTTGGCTCGCAATTGGAATGACGTTTCCAAATTCACTTCCAGCGTTTTCAAATTGCGATTATTCACACCGATGATTTGGGCGCCCGACGCGATCGCGCGGTCCAACTCCGCTTCCGTGTGGACCTCCACGAGCGCGGCAATGCGCAATTGCTTGCACAGGTCAAGCAGGGTGCGCAGATCTTGGTCCGGCAACGCAGCAACGATTAGCAGCAACGCGTCAGCACCCGCGGCTACGGATTCATAAACCTGGTAGCTTTCCAGGATAAAGTCCTTGCGCAGCACTGGAATCTCGACAGCTTGGCGCGCGACCGCTAGGTCCTGGAGGGAGCCCAGAAAATGTCGCTCTTCCGTCAGCACGGAAAGAGCATCTGCGCCTGCGCGGGCGTATCCCCGGGCGATATCGCGGCGCCGATAGTTCTTTCGCAATAGCCCTCGCGAGGGCGATGCCCGTTTGAGCTCCGCGATCACGCGCAACCCTGGCACCGCGCCAAGACCGCCTTCGGAGGTGAGGGCCGCGGCGAAATCGCGACGATGCTCCCGCACCTCTGCCATTTGCTGCACGCGCTCCAGCGGGACAGCCAAACGCGTTTCCGCCAGCGTGAGCCGTCGCGCAGAAACAATATCGTCCAGGATGGTACTCCCCGCCTTATCCGGCATGGGGTTTAAACTCCTAAATTCAACAAAAAACTCGCGTCAAAGAGCTAGTCTGCCAATGTATGCCGCAGTTGCGGGCAAAGTCAAGAATGCGACCTGCGCGGCCCTGCTCCGGACCGCAGCAGGAGGCTCATGCCGGCGCCTTGTGAATAGCCAACCGGAACGACGCAAAAAGGGTCCACAATTTCCTCTAAACGAACTATAGTAATCGGTTGTTTGGCGAGCCGAACCCGCACGTGGAGGATGTCATGCCGGAAGTTATAACTTTTGGTGAAGCGATGATCCGCCTGTCGCCGCCGCACTTTCAGCGCTTGGAGCAGACTTCGGCGCTGGACGTTCAAGTGGGTGGCGGCGAGTTGAACGTTGCCGTGGGGGTCGCCCGCTTGGGGTTAACGAGCGCCTGGGTTTCGCGCCTGCCGCAGAATGCTTTGGGACGGCTTGCCGAGAATCGCGTCCGTCAGGCCGGGGTCGACACTTCGCACCTGGTCTGGACCTCCGAAGCCGAGAGCCGGGTGGGCCTCTACTTTCTGGAATTCGGTGCGGCGCCCCGCCCCAGCTCCGTGCTCTACGACCGCCGGAACTCGGCCATCAGCGCCATCCGCCCGGGCGAGGTGAATTGGAAGAAAGTCATGGAAGGGGCGCGCTGGTTCCACGTGAGTGGCATCACGCCGGCGCTGAGTGAATCGGCGGCCGCCGTGACGCTGGAAGCCTTGCAGGCGGCGAAGGGGGCGGGGTTGACGGTCAGTTACGACTTGAATTATCGCGGGAAACTGTGGTCGCCGGATAAAGCGCAGGCAGTGCAGGAACCGCTTATGGAATATGTCGACGTGCTCATCACCACCGAAGAAGATACGAACGTGGTGTTCAAAATCAATGCGGAAGACAAGTCCGGCCAGAAAACATACGCACATGTTACGGCCGAGCCGTACAGAGAAGTTGCGCAGCGGTTGCAGGAGAAATTTCGCTTCCAGGCCGTGGCGATCACTTTGCGTGAGAACCCCCTGGTGTGGCGCAATACCTGGACTGCGATTGCCTATTCCGACGGAAAATACTACGACGATGTGAAGTACGAACTGGAAATCGTGGACCGCCTCGGCGGCGGCGATTCTTTCAGCGCCGGCTTCATCTATGGCCGGCTGAAGAAAGATTCTTACGAAGCCGCCGTCCGCTACGGGAACGCCTTCAGCGCGCTGAAACATTCGATGCCGGGCGACTTTAATTGGGCGAACCTGGCAGAGGTGGAAAACCTGCTCAAGGGTTCCAGCCTGCGCGTCGCGCGGTGAGATGGAAGGTGCCAGGTGTTAGGTGTCAGGTGTCAGGGACGAGTAAAAGGTAAAAGGTAAAACCCGTTTATAATTTACCCTTCACACTTTATCCTTTACCGGTTACGAGTCTCCCGCAAATGACACATACAACCTGGCATCAGCGACGAAAACCCAATTAGGGAGATAGCATGTCCTGGTCAAAGGGAAAATCGCTCGGACTGATTCGCGAGGTCGGTGTCGTCCCGATTGTGCGCGCACCTTCAGCGGAGGATGCCTTGCTCGCCGCGGAAGCGATTATTGCGGGAAAGATCGGCATTCTCGAGATTACAATGACCGTTCCCCACGCCCTCCGGGTGTTGGAAAAGGTGGCCGATAAGTTCGGAGACAAGGTCCTGCTGGGTGCAGGCACCATTTTGGATCCGGAGACCTGCCGTGCGGCGTTGCTGGCGGGAGCACAATTTATCGTAACCCCAGCCCTGAATCTCCAGGTCATTGAGCTCGCGTGCCGATATAGCAAGCCGTGCATGCCCGGGGCCCTGACGCCGACAGAAATCGTTACGGCGTGGCAAGCGGGAGTGGACTTGGTGAAAATCTTTCCGTGTGGACCGGTAGGTGGCGCCAAATACATCAAGGCGCTCAAGGGACCCTTCCCCCAGATTGAGTTTGTGCCTACGGGCGGAGTGAATCTGGAAACGACGCCGGAGTTCATTAAGGCGGGTGCCACCGCGGTCGCGGTCGGAGGCGAACTGGTCGACCTGAAGGCCTTACGCGAGGGCAAGTTGGAAGTAATTTCCGCCAACGCGCGCCTCTACGTGGATGCCGTCCGTGCGGCGCGGGCTTCGCTCGGAGAGTGATGGTAGATGGGCCAGACGCTGCTGAACATCGCCGTGGCGGTAGGAATTCTTGGGGCGAGCGCCGTCGCGACTCAGCTCTTCGCGCGCGCGATGTATCGGACGTGCTCCAACTGCCGCACGCTGAACGCACGTCGGCGGTCTCAATGCCGGAAATGCGGCGCGAACTTGCACGTGTAGTCCCGCTGATTGGCCAGCGCATCGGACGCGCAAACCCATCAGTCGGCACGGAGCGAGGAAAGTTTCGAACCGGGCCTTAAATTGTGCCAAGTGGCGTAAATCAGTCTGCGAGTGAAGGAAGGGGACTTATGGCAGAACCGGAAGGGAAGATCGGAAGACGGCAGTTTCTGGGCGCCGCGGGAGCTGCGGGGATCATGATCCTGAAGCCGCAACTCGTGCGCGGCACAGCGGCGAATTCGGCCGTTCGAATCGGATTGCTCGGCTGCGGACATCGCGGCACGCACGTCGCCACATCGTTTACGAATAGCACCATCGCGCGCGTCGTTGCTCTAGCCGATCTCTTTCAAGACCAGTTGGACAAGGGCAAACAGCACTTTGACGCCCTTAACGCCAAGCATGGTTATGCCGCGATCGACCCCAAGCTGATGTTTCGCGGGCCGCGGGCGTATCAGGCCCTGGCGAACTGCCCGGACATCGACATGGTGCAAATCTCCACGCCGGACATTTTCCATCCGGGACATCTGGAGGCGGTCGTTGACGCCGGGAAGCATGTCTACTGCGAAAAACCCGTGGGCGTTGACGTGACCGGCTGCAAACGCGTGATGCGAATTGGCGATAAGGTGCAGAATCGTTTCAGCCTTGACATCGGCCTTCAATGCCGTCACGCGCCTCCCTATGTGGAATTGGCGCGCCGGGTCCAGGGCGGAGCATTGGGTAAGATCGCCTGCGGGGCTGCCTTTTACCAGTCAACGGGAGCGTTCTACCCGCCTTTTCCGAATGTATCGCCGCTGGAACGCCGCATACGGACGTTCTTCTGGGACCGCGTCATCTCCGGCGGCATCCTTGTGGACCAGAGCATTCATCTTGTGGACCTGTGCAACTGGATGTTAGGAGCGCACCCGCTGAAGGCCATCGGCACGGGGGGACGCAGGATTAGAGAGGATGCCGGAGATTGCTGGGACCACTATGACATTACGTTTACCTATCCCAACGACGTGCACCTGAACCTCAATTCCTTTCAGGGTGGCAAGGCGCTGAGCGACGTGAGCATCCGGCTGTTCGGCGCACAAGGTGTGGCGGAGTTGCACTACATGGGTGTGGTGGGGATTTATGGCGAGCAACCGTGGGAATGGGAAGGCAGCACGGGGCCGGTTACGTCTCGGCCGGGGCATGCCAATATTTATTCGGCCGCGGACGACCCACCTGGGAAAAATGCCGCCGGCATTTCTCCCGAAGCGCTAGCGCAAGCCGACCCGGAAAAAGAGAAGGCCTTCATCGAGAGTATTACGAGCGGCAAGTATCACAACCAGGCCGGCATGGGTGCCGAAACAACGCTGAGCACCATCCTTGCGCGCCAGGCAGCATACAACCAAAGGGAAACGACCTGGGACGAACTACTGTCCTCCAATCAGACTTACGACCAAGAGTTGGAAGGGATCGACCTGAGCGAGTTCGAGTAGCTGCCGGGGATTAAGTCGCGGGACGGAGCATCGCTTGATCGTCGCGGCCTTTCCGTTGCTCTTGCCCACAGCCGGAAACCCTGTAAGAGAGTGCGTACTTCGCCACCCGGTAAGCCTGCAAATTGATCGTGCCGCGCTTTCCGACTGTGGCAAAATAAGAGTTCGGAGACGATTCAAGGGCCAAACACATAAGTCCACGGCTGCGAGTTGGCGCAACCGCAAATCTTCATGGAGGACATTCAGATGCGATATGGATTGACGATAGGCCTTTCTCTGGTGTTATGGGGGACCGCCCATGTGGGCTTGGCGGCCGACAAGGATGTGGAGCGCATTGAGAAGTCAGCGGAAGTCATCACCGACATCGTGGGAACTCCCGAAAAGGGCATTCCGCGCGATTTGATGAACAAGTCGGTCTGCGTTGCGGTGATCCCCGCCGAAAAAAAACTCGCGGTAGGCATTGGCGCCAGCTATGGGCGCGGTACGATGGTCTGCCGGACCGGCGGCAACGGGCCCTGGGGCGCGCCCTCGATGATCACGGTGGGTGGAATCAACGGGGGGTTCGAGCTCGGCGGGCAATCGACGGATTTCGTTTTGCTCGTAATGAACGGACGGGGTGCGGAAAAGTTGCTGCATGACTCCACCAAGCTCGGCGCCGATGCTTCCGCTGCCGCCGGGCCTGTTGGCCGCGACGCGGCAGGCAGCACGGATCTGCAGCTTCACGCGGAAATCCTCACTTACTCGCGTGCGCGCGGCGCTTTCGCCGGCGTGTCACTCGACGGGCAGATGTTTAAGCAGGACAAGGATTCGAACGAAAAGCTCTACGGCCGCAAACTTCCCGCGGAGGACATCCTCTTCAAGGGCGCGGTGCCTCCACCCTCTGAGGCTCAGCCACTGATCACGGCGCTGACTCAGTTTTCGCCCCACGGCGGAGAGGCGTTTCAACCGTAATAGCCGGCGTGGATTGTCCTCCGCCCGCAGCGGCGCCAGGGCAACCGCCCATGGCGAGGTTTACGAAGTCTCGCCTTCCGGCAGGGACACCTGGAAGCACGCGCCTTTTCCCGGCTCGCTGGTTACGCGGATCGATCCGCGATGGTCGTCAATAATCTTCGAGACGACGGAGAGCCCCAGTCCCACCCCGGTTTCCTTGGTCGTGAAGAAGGGGTTGAAAATCTGCTCGCGTTGTTCGGCGGGGATGCCCGGGCCGGAGTCCTGGAAAGTGATCTCGACGCCGCGCTTGCCCTCGGCACACGGAAAGGCGGCAACGCGAAGCTTGCCGTCCTTCGCTCCCATGGCTTCGTAGGCATTCAGGGCCAAGTTGGCAAACACTCGCTCGATCAGGTCGGGGTCAACACTGATTTGTGGCAGGTCAGGGGCGAAGTGCCGCTCCACTTCCACTTTTGATTCGGGCCAGCGGTCACGTGCCGCCTTCAGCCCCCTTTCGATCAGAGGCGGAATCTGCTCCCGCTGACACTCGAGCTTGTGTGGCCGGGCAAAGTCGAGAAAGCGCGTTACCAGCGCGTTCATGCGGTTCACTTCGCTGGAGATGTATCCCGCCATCTCAGTGGTGAGGGGATCTGAACTCGCGAGTTTGCGCATCAAGGTCTCTGCCGAGCCTTTGATGACCGCCAGCGGATTCCTCAATTCATGGGCGAGGCCGCCGGACAATTGCCCAAGTGCGGCCAAGCGCTCTGACCGGCGCGCATCCTCCTGGGCTTGCTCGAGCCGCCGGTTGGTCTCGGCCAGGGTTTCGGCTAGTTCCCGGTAGCGTTTTGCTTGTTGGCGGTTCTCGGTTACGAACCGGTTTACAGTGATGGCGGCTAGAAAGAAAAACAGACTCCGGATGGCTAGTTCCGCGGCGCCTTCCCCTGTCAGTTCATATTCACTCAACTCCCAGAGCACGAAGGACCAGTAGGCCCCACACGTCACCGCGGTCCAGACCAGGGTGGCCCACAGATCGAAGTACATCGCCGCCGTACCCACGGGCACGATGTAAATCAAATAGTAATCGTAGTAACTTTGGATTCCGCCGGTGTGCTCCACGAGCAGCGAGGCCAATAAGATTTTCAGGATAACACTGTAGCAGCGCCCTCGTTCGGGGACCCATTCTAGGAACCGGTGCTCAAAGATTTGGAACACGCCAATGGCGAGCAGGATTAACTGTTTGTGGATGATATCCGTGCGGGGTGGCAGCACAGCCAATCCGGCCAGAAACGCCAGCCACAGTAGGTCCATCCATGCGAAGCTGCGCCGCTGATCCATGGCGGTTGATTCTCCTTCACTCGGGAAACGGGACACGGGCTTCGCGGCCGGGGGTAGCGTAACGCTTGATAGGCAGATTTCCAGGCTTAAGCGATACCCATGTCCCGTATCCCGTATCCCGGGTCACTTCATTTCTCCCCCACGATCTCCCGCAGCGTTTGGGCGGCGTATGCTGCCTGCTCGTTGGTCATTTCGGGGTAAAGCGGCATGCTGATGACCCGCTGGCAAGCCCTCTCCGCATATGGAAAATCGCCCTGCCGATAACCCAGAGCTTGATACGGCTTTTGCAGATGGACGGGGAGCGGGTAATGGACGCCTGTCTGAACGCCACGTTCTTGCAGGGAGGCACGAACAGCATCACGATTGTTCACATAAACGACAAAGAGGTGATCAATGCGCTCGCAGGAGTTGCTACCTTCTTGAAGCTCCACACACGCGCCGGCCAGCGTGCGACGGTAGATCTCCGCCAACTCTTGTCGCCGTGCATTCCACCGCTCCAGGCGTGGCAGCTTGAGCCGCAGAATCGCGCCCTGAAACCCGTCCATGCGATAGTTGTACCCGATAGCGTCATGAAAGTAACGGCGCGATTCACCATGCGAGCGCAGGGCCCGCGCCTGCGCCGCCAGCGCGTCGTCGTTCGTCGTGAGCGCGCCTCCTTCTCCAAAGGCGCCCAAGTTTTTCGCGGGATAAAAGCTGAACGCTGCCGCTTTGCCGATGCTTCCTACCCTCTGGCCGTGGTAGCGCGCGCCATGCGCTTGGCAGGCGTCTTCGATGACAGCCAACTGGTGCGGGGCCGCGACCTCCATGATTGAGTCCATCTCCGCGGCCAGGCCGTACAAGTGAACGGGTAGGATGGCTCGTGTACGCGGCGTTACGGCCGCCGCGATTTTCCCAGGGTCAATGTTGGCCGTGCGCGGATCGATATCAACGAAGACCGGCTTCGCGCCCGTATAGGAAATCGCTTCCGCAGTCGCGATAAAGGTGTTCGGCGTGGTAATGACCTCGTCGCCTGAGTGCACGCCCACTCCCAGGAGCGCCAGATGCAAAGCGCTGGTCCCGGAGTTCACGGCCACGCAATGCTTCATGCCACAGTAGGCGGCAAACTCCCGCTCGAACTCTTGCACTTCCTCGCCAAGAACAAATGCCGCTTTGCTACCCACGCGGTCAATCGCCGCCAGAACCTCTTCGCGCAGCGCGGCGTATTGAGTTTTCAAATCGGCGTAGGGGACAAGCATAGGCGTCCTTTATAGGCTCATTTCGCCGATCCCTCAACGGTTTTGGATGTGGAGGACCACTCCCACGGCAAGCCGGAGGTTGTCCTGCGTGTTCGTGCCATTATTCGGCAGGTAGGTGCGAACATAGTCGGCCTCTATGGCTCGTATGGCGATATGTTTCGTGATGGATATGTCCAAGCCCCCGCCCGCTTGCCAGGAGAAAGCATTAGCCTTGTCGGTGAATCCTCTTGATGTCGGAAAGATAGGGCCGGTAGCGCGAACCTCGCCTGCAAGCGCTTCACCGAAAATCCTGTATTCATGCTTGGAGCCTCGGTGGTAAGTGTAGCGTGGCCCGGCCATGATATCTGTTTCGCCCAAATTCAAACCCGGCGAGAACTTAGAGGCATGATCGACCGTCAAGTTGGTGGCAAAACCGAAGCCGCGAAAGAACGTGACGGCGCCATCGAGGCTGCCACCCTGGAGCCAGAAGTTACTTCCACCGGGTGAAACCGTAGCCCCTTCGGTGGTGTAGGTCATCGCCAGGTCAGTGGACGACCATTGGGTTTTGGGCGCCGAAGGCTGTTGCCCTTGCGCAGATGCCATCGGGCCGCTAAAGGCCAAGATGCCCACCAACATTGCGCCCGTTAAGAAGGTTGTTCGCATGATCGGTTCTCTCTCTTTACTCCAGGATGAAGGTGACGGTGGTGGAATGCGACAGAGGGCCGGATGTCGCGGTTAGTGTCACCGTGAAATTGGTTGGCTGCTGGCCGAAGTACCCGGTTCGCGTGCCCCCGCAGCCGGTAAGGCCCACGGTGGCGCAAATTGCCGTCAACGCCAGAATCAGAAGGCAGATGAATCTACCTGCCCTTCCCCTGGACCTGCGCATCTTCCCGCCAAACGGCAAGAGGAACATTCCTCCCACCATAGCCAACGCCACTCCTCGCCCCAGGGGGTTGGCTGAGTGGTTTCTCACAATCTGCTGGCCAAGCTTTATGGCCAGGTTGACGTTCGTGCTAGGCGATCCCGCAGCGACGGTCGAGGGCGTAAAGGTCGCCGTAGCGCCCGCAGGCAAGCCGGTGGTGCTAAACGCTACACCGGAGGGGAAATTCCTACCGTTGGATGGGCCCACATTAACGATATAGGTCAGTGTGCCGCCCGGCAGAACAGTCGGCGTAACCGCCTCACCCGCCGGCATCGACACAGTTAAGGTGAAGTCCACCACCGCCTGAGTAAGCGTGGTGCTGATTGCGCCGGCAAAGTTCGCGTCACCGCTGTAGCTGGCGACGATAGAATGGACCCCGATAGCGAGGCTGGGCGTAGTATAGGTTGCCACACCCTGCGTGAGCGAAACTGAACTCAACAGCGTCTGTCCGTCAGTGAAGTTTATTGACCCCGTCGGAGTGCCCGCCGGCGAGGAGACAGTGGCGGTAAAGGTAACCGGATTCAACGAAAAGACAGGATTGAGCGAAGACACAAGCGAAACCGTCGGACTTGCCTTGTTGACGATAAACACCACTGGCGTGGCCGTCGGAACGGCCAAGTAATTAGCGTCGCCGCTATAAGTGACATTCACGGTGTAACTACCTGGGCCGAGGGTATTCGGTATCGGGAAAGTCGCAGTTGAGTTGGTGCTGCCCACGGTGAGGGGAATTGTTCCTGACGCCAGACTTCCGCCGGAAGCGTTCAGGATGCTGTAACTAATCGTCCCCGAGGGCGCCGCAATCGTGGTATACGGTCCGGTGACAGTAACAGCAACCGAGCCAGTTTGGCCGAGCACCGTCTTGGACGGCTGCACCAACAAGCTCACGGAAGCTTGGCTCACGCTGATCGGAGTGGTGGCAGTGCTGGTCAAATACAAATTGGTCGCGCCACCATAGACTGCGGCGATGGTGTGAGTTCCGATTCCCCGGAGCAACACGCCGCTGAGGGTCGCTTGTCCGGCAGAGTTTAAGTTCACTCCTACACCGTTGTTTAGAGACGTGAGGGTCGAGCCCAGGCTGTCCGTGAAACTGACCTCACCAGTGGGCACCTCCGAAGTATCGCCCGTCGTCGTATCCGTGACCGTGGCGGTGAGGTTCACCGTCTGCCCGATGATCAGTGCGGTGGGGATGGCCGACACCGCGGTTGCCGTTGTGTCCGCTGGTTGTAAGGGTGTCCCACTTACGGAAACCTGCTGCGCGCTGGAGGAAGTGTTGAGTGCATTATTGGTCAAGGTGATCGCGGCGCTTCGACTGACCATGGATTTGGGAGTGAATTCCACCGAGACGTCGCAGACCGTGCCGGCGGAAAGGGTGGTGGCCGACGTGCACGGGTTCGCCTCGCCGGTATGTTCGGGGAAGTCAGTGGTATAAGTTGGATGGGCCGCAAAAACCAGGGGCTGATTGCCGATGTTGGTTACAGTGGCGGTTTGGGCAGGGCTGGTTAATCCGATTCTTGTGCTCGGAAACTCCAGGGAAGCTTCCGAAGTGGGAACCTCGACAACACGATGATTGTCCCGATCCGCAATAAAGAGGTTTCCGGACGGATCTACTGTCACCCCAAAAGGCAGGACAGGATTCAAGCCACGTGTACTCACCACCGAGGCAGCGCCCGCCGTGGTCACTTCTACCACGCGCCCATTGCCAGTGTCGGCGATGTAGACGTTCCCCATTCCATCTACGCTGACACCTTGGGGAGCGGATAAAGCGGGAGTGATTTCGGAAGGAACCAATAATAAGGTAGCGGCGCCGCCGGCTGTAATCTGGACGACGCGGCTATTAGCCGGATCAGCGATGTAGACAGTGCCCGCTGCATCCACCGCCACGCCGGATACGCCAGGGCCGAGGGCATAGCTGCCGGCGCTGATTATGGATCCCTCAGCTTCTGACACGCCTTCGGCGATTTCGACCGAGGAGGCTTTGACGATCCGACCGTACTTCGCATCGGCAATAAACAAGTCCCCCGCCGCATCGACCGCCAAAGCCGTGGGCTCGAATGACCCCTCGCTTAGACCGATGATGCTCAGCACTGATGCAGTGCCTGTCGGCGTCACCACAACGACTTGGCCAGCACCTTGATCCGCAATGAAGAGATTGCCGGCGCCATCGAGCGCCACTCCCGCGACGCTCACTAAGGCAATGCCACCGGTGCCCACGACCGAGGCGCTACCGCCACCAGGAGCCACCTTCAGCACACCAGCAGTTCCGTTCCCGACGTAGAGATTCCCCGCGCCATCCAGAGCGATCTGAAAAGGACTCACGGTGGAGCCACTGCCCGGATTGACTAAAGTCGAAGTAGTGGGGGCTAAAGCTGCCAAGGGTGAATCGGCGATGGCGTAAAGCGGGACCGTCAACAGCGGCTGGGAAGGAGCCGCATTGTTATAGAGCACCAACGCTCCCCTGCGCAAACCGGGAGCACGAGGCAGAAACCGTATGTTTACGGTGCAAGCTGTGCCCGTTGTCCCCGGCGTGCAAGTCGTTCCGTCGACCACCGTGAAGTCAAGGTCTGGAATACCCAGCGTAAGAGCCTGGATGTTCCCTAACGTTGTGCCCACTCCTACGGTAAAACTCAACGTTTGGGTCACACCCGAAACGGCACCCAGCTTCACATGACCAAACGCTACGGCAGATGGCGGATTCAGGTGAGCGCTGGGGTCAGATGATGACGCACTAGCGGATGCATCGCCGGCTGCGCCTATCGGCAGGCTTGCCACAATGCTCAGAGTGCCTGGGGTTGAGACAACGCCCTCAGATGTTAGCGCCGAAGTGGCCCTGGCCGCCGGTGATGTACCAAGCAGCAAAAATCCTCCAATCACAGCCAAAGCAAATCCGTGGCGAGAGACCAAGCGCAGGCGAGCCGATTTGCCCAACTGACCCATAACTCCTCCTGGCAACGCCCGAGAACGAGAATTGGCACTGACACGAGTTGGTGTTTCCTTCTCGAGGTTGGGGTTAGCGAGGTTGCACATCGTAAAGGCTCCTTTGCCTAGGGCAGTAGGTCGTCTCGGCTGAAGTCATTGGATGCAAAATAATTCAAACCCGTGCTCGAAAAGCAGCACAGAAGCTCGGTGCGGCAGCGAGTGTATCCGCAAGGTCCGGGAACCACTTCGAACAGAGGATGGGTTGCTTGGCAGGAATCGGAGCGCAATTCGGGGCTTAACGGCCACCACCCATCGTAGCATCTGTCGGGCTCCCCGCGTTAGGCGAGTCCGCTCACGCGGAGTTTTCCCATGTGCTTCGTTCCATAACTACGGCAGCAAGGTGGTTACCGGGACTGCAGATGCTGCACCTACATCATTTGCCGTGGCAAGAAAAACCAATATATTGGGCGCTGCGAGCAAAGTCAAACCGAAATCATGAGTTACGCGGTTTTCCCGCCCCTTGGGCGGCCACCAGCGGGTCGGAGCAAACCCCGGCAACTCGTGAAAACCTCTGCTCAGTATCTGACCGTTGATCGAGTTCCAGGATTCGAGGTGGGACGTTAAGCATATCCTTTATGCTTCCGAGATCTCTAAGAACTCAAGTCCTGCGAAAGTCCAACGGTTGGATCCATCCTCCCGCACCCAAACCACGCGAGTGGGGATGGCATCCGGGAACTCCCCTTTAGCGACAATCCTGACCCGCTCTCCCGGAACCAGCGCGAGGGTGGTCAGAACACCCACTCCTCGCAGCGAAAAGTCGATGATGGTCGCTGAGTTGTCCACCCTAAGGTCCTCCGCCTTCAAAACGAGATTGATGGGGATGGTTGCCGGTTGGCGCTCCCACCGACGAAGATTTCCAGAGGTATTCGCTTGCATCGACAGTGCTCCCCTTTTGGTCAAACTCATGGGAATGGGTTTATACTGGCCCACCGAATGTGATTTTGTCAAATCTGATGGCAGGTGGATCGAAGCCGGTCCCGTGCGGCTGGATTCGGGCCATCATGACGCGCCTCCTTAGATCTCTTTCGTGGTAAATCATGGACCAATGAACGAGGTGTCCCGTGATGGATATCCCGCAAAAGGGCGACAGTGCCCGATGAGTCTTGACACAAATATCTGATAGATATATCTTGTAGATATATGAGGCTCAATCGGACTGCCTACGTGATCCTCGGTTTGCTTTCGATCGAGTCAGACAAATCGGGTTATGACATTCGGAAGGCGGTCGAAGGCAGTGTTGGCTACTTTTGGGGCGAGAGCTATGGGCAAATCTACCCGACGCTCAAGCGGCTGGCGGCGGAAAGCCTGATCGTTCCCAGCGCGCCCCCTTCTGCGGGAAAAAGGCGCCGCCAGAAGTACTCCCTGACCAACGCCGGGCGCGCGTGCCTTCGCGAGTGGCTTGCCGTTCCTTTTCAGAACGATCCGCCGCGCAACGAATTCCTGCTCAAGCTGTTCTTTGGGCGGGAGGCGGCGCCAGGCGTCTCGGCCGGGCACATCCGCGAGCTTCAGGAAAAGAACCGGAGCATGCTTGCCACGCTTTTGAAACTCGATTCGTTCGTGCGCACCCAGAGCGCGGAACAGAACCCTCATCTGCCCTACTGGATGCTCACTCTGAGCTTGGGAATCGCGTTAACCCGCACGGCGCTCGAATGGGGCGAATCCGCGCTGGCCGTGCTTGCTGCGGCGACCGGAACAGCCGCCCCCAACCCCCAGCCGGCCGCCGGCAACCCGCCCCCCGACCACCACGCTGCCGGCTAAACCCTCGCGTGGGCGCAGCAACGTGTGTGTAGCAACACGTCGGGCCTATGGAAAGGAAAACCTCATGATGTCCACCAAACTTATCAATCGCCGCGGCACGCAGATCCTTGCGTGGGCCGTCACCACCCTTTTTATTCTCGGTTTCTTCTTCCCGCTGATCGGAGCGTGGACGGGCGTCATTCTGGGAGTCTGGTTCGTGGGCACGCAAAGGCCCTGGCTCGGATTCGTCTGGATGTGCGCCTTCGCCTTCGTTCCCCATACGATCGCAAGTTGGCGAAACTTCCCGCTCACCGGCCCGCAGCAGGCGATCGGGTATTTGGGCTGTCTGCTCCTCGCGGCGGTGCTCGGCGTACTGCCCTTCACCTTCCACCGTCTCACGAGTCCGCGTCTGCCCGGGTTTCTGTCGACGTTGCCCTTTCCGCTGGCGGCGGTCGCGCTCCAAACGTTGGTTCTGATGCGGCTTCCGGCCAACGTTTTCAACCTCAATGATGTCGCGCAAAGCCAGAAGGCCAACGCACCGCTGCTGCATATCGGAGCAGTTCTTGGACTCGCAGGGATGGTTTTTTGATGGATTGGTTCGCTGCGGTGCTGCTCTGGATGTGGAACCACGAGTTCCGCGCCGCCAAGATCGCCACGGGGGCAAGCGTTTTGGCCGCGATCTACGCGCTTGCGGCCGGATACGGACTCTTCCGGCAATTTAGTGGTGCGGTGCTGCCGCAAATTTTGCCCGCCGGCGCAACCTTCGCCTGGACTTGCCTTGGGGGAGTCTTCGCCCTGAGCGCCTGGGCGGTAATCCGTGCCGACAGGCATCGCGAGACGTGGGCCGACAAGCCGGAATCCGTGGCGCGGCTGCAAAGCCCCTACACCGGCGAGCGGTTGCAAGTCGTCCGCGAACACGGTGGGGAAGCATTGCTCAGCCCCTCTGGCGAGCGGTTCCCGATTCACCACGGAATTGCCGTTATTCTCAAGCCGGAAGATCTTACCGGCCTCAACCGCAAATACAATCACCTGTATGAAACCATCGGAGGTTTTTACGACGACTCGCAGCGCCTGGTGTGCGATCTGCAGGGCTGGGACCGGGACGCCTACGTGATGAGCTACCTCGGGCGGCTCGAAATCAAGCCGGGAGACTCGGTGCTCGAAACTTAGGTCGGCACCGGC
This sequence comes from uncultured Acidobacteriota bacterium, assembly GCA_964501985.1. Taxonomy (GTDB): domain Bacteria; phylum Acidobacteriota; class Terriglobia; order UBA7540; family UBA7540; genus Bog-366. The sequence goes on from CAZCVY010000115.1 coordinate 16,569, forward strand.
CTCAACTTCAAGTACCTGCCGCGCGACATCAAGCGGTCCGGTCTCGACCTCTCCCCCGAGATGCTGACGAACTGCCAGGCCAACCTGCGCCGCTGGCAAATGGACGCCGACCTGTTTCTGGGGAATGCCGAAAGCCTCCCCTTCGCCGATGCCAGTTTCGACGTGGTCTTCCACGTGGGCGGAATCAACTTCTTCAACGATCGGGGAAAGGCCATCCGCGAGATGATTCGCGTCGCCAAACCGGGCAGCCGCATCTTGATCTCCGACGAGACCGAGGAGCACGTCAAGGGCGCCTACGAGCACATCCCGATTACCAGCGGATATTTTAAGAACCGCAAGCAAGCGGTCGCCGCGCCTACTGACCTACTACCGCCGGAACTGCAAGACGTCCACCTGGAAACGCTGGGTAACGGCCGATTCTACGCGCTAACCTTCCGCAAACCGGCGCCCGCCGATGCGTGGCAGCGCCAGCAGGCGAGTTAGGGGTGTAGCGGCGGGTTTACCCCGCCATTTTCTGGGCGGCGATCCGCCGCCCCGTGACGAGGTAAACTCGCCGCTACGTTGGTCCGACTCGTCATCAGGTACGTTGGCGCGACTCGTCATCGGGCGAGATGGGTCGGCCTTGCACCCGCGCCACAAACGGTCATTCCCCGATGTGTCGCCACCCTGCTCGAGATTATTCATCTTGACTTAGAGATTCTGAGGAGTAAGCTAAGTGTATCTGGAGGTCGTCAATGTGTCACGAATTCATTCTTGTGCCATTGTTGGCCTTCCTGGATTCGGGGAAGGGCGGCCTTCCCATCTTCAGCGGAACTAACTCCCCTCAACCGACCAAAACCTCAAGCCAGGTCTCACTATTTCCACTTGTGCCAGCGCATTGCCATGTTCCCGATCGAGCGGCGCCCGCCCCTACGCTGGGCGATATTTCCTGTGTCCAAACAATTTTGCGAGGGAATAGGCATCCCTCGTTGGATTTACCTATTGATCGACGTGTGTGAGTGAAGACTGTGTCATTGGCAGCAGGGCGAAAGGCCCAGGAAACGGCCCGCAAGGTGAGATTCTTCCACACAAGGGAGAACACCTTTCGTGACCCTTAGGAGGTGACCTTTGAGACTTAGGGAAGCATCGCAAAACGCAACAAGAATCCCTCTCTCTTTTCATAAAGGAACCGCACTTTTAGTGGGTGAGGACTCCGGCGCCCTTCGTCATTACCGCTCCATTCTCGAGCGGCACGGTTACCGCGTCCGAATGTGCAATTCTTATCAGGAAGGCGTCAACTCGCTGGCGGATAGAGTCTACCACTTCGTTATGGTGAGTCAGGGGACTCCCCGATTCGAAGGGAGTTGCGTGCTGAAACGCGCGGCGGAGATCAATCGCAGCCTGCCCGTCCTGGTCGTGGCGCGATTTCTCGACATGGGCTGCTACTTGGAAGCGATGCAGTTGGGGGCGGTGGATTATTTGGTCGAGCCCTTGTCGGTGTCGGAGCTAGGCCGAGTGCTCGAAAACCATCCTCCCGCGCCGAGGATGGAGCCTGTCTGAGCCCGGCTAACCGCTGTCACGCCGCCGCTTCCACAGAGGCGGGTAAGACCATCCGCGTGACCCCAACTTGACGCCAAGGCGGCCCTCTCCCGCCGAATCCTGCATGTTGGACGTTAGAACCAAGCCTTGCGCCGTGGTTTACCCTTCACGTGCAGTCGCCGGATAACTCCCTACCCGAATCGGATGAGTCAACTTAACCCGCTGGCGCTTGACCCTTACGCTTTGTTCAGGACAAGGCTGTGCACCTCGTTGTAACCCTGGTAGCGCAGGCGGCACTGATAGCTGCCGGAAGCGTATTTCGCCGTGTTCCATGCCGCCATGTGATATCCGGCTTCACAGATGGCGTTGGAAATCACTTCCAGGTTGTTGGCGCTCTGATCGAGGATCTCAACGAGCGCCCATCCCCTTTCCGGCACGCTGAACTCGATGGCCAATTGCGGATTGTTCGTGTTGGGATAGTGCCGGTTGAGCACACGTGTGGTTGGCTTGGAGGGAATGCTGAGTTTCTTCTCGCTCACCTTGAAGTAGTCAAACGGCTCGTTGCAGAGATGCCACAGCGGCTCCTTCCCGCGCTGCTGAAGGTAGAACGTCCTTAACGGCGTGCGGGTGAAGCTCGTAAGCGGACGGCGGACAGCGACACCATCCTGCCACTCATAAACAGGAATGTGCATCGGATTCATCACGTCGAGCTTGCCACGCTCCATGGCAATGTGGAACAACCCGAAGTTCCCGGGTTCATGTCCGCCGAGCCAATGGCCCACGATGTCGACGAGGTAAGGGTTTTTGCCAAAGATGACAACGTTCGTCATGTAGTCCCAGGCTCGCCCGTCGTAGTCGTTCTTGTTGCCGAAGGGATTCGGCCCCCAGTTGAAGTCGCCGTCACGCCCGTAGATACCCTCGATGATATGCAGCCCCATGGGCGAGGCGGCATGATTGTCGATGGTCCGGTGCGCCCACAATTCCATGCACAGCGCAGTGTAATAATACTGCTCATTATCGCTAGACTCGTTGCGAGGAAAATCCGGGGTATCCCATCGGGGGATCGTGCCAGTGTGCCGCTTGAAGTTCGCTCCGATAACCTCATGAACTTTGGGGTGGATGCATTCTTTGCTGATTTGTTTCTCCAGCGTTTGTATCGCACCAATATCGGGCCAACTGCCGCAGTATTGCTGAAAGGGAGCGGCGTGGGTCCCCTGCCAGTTCTTCGAGGCGAGGGTCAAACCCATTTCGTGAGCCTTGAATTTCGCGATATTCAGGTTCCAAGAATCCGGCGCATTGAAGGGCCACAGGTAAGGGAGCTGTTGACTCACAACGCCGCCGGGAACCTCCTTCCAGACAAAGGCCTCGGCGTCATTCGCATCTTCCCGCGCGGCAATGGTGTTCTTAACCGTGGCCACCGTCGCGCCGACTCGCTGGCCCATCGCGACGTATCCGCGGGGTTCAATCACGCTCGCGCCATTGGCATCGCGGGTATGAATCCTGTTGCCCGCGACTCCCAACTCCTTCAAGGATTCGAATAGACCCTCGACGAAGAACACGTCGGTGGCAATTCCCATCGTGTCCTCGAGGGTGAATCCTCTCTTTTTGTCGACTGCCTCGTGAGCGGTGAGATTTGGCTTGGCCGCGATGACGTAGTTCGTTGGAACGCCGGTGTTATCCATGGGAACGAATAACGACCGTCCCAAATCGCGTCCGACCCGCTTGCACGCGGGAGAATTCGTCTTGTAATCCACATACGTCCGGAGGATGAAGACCGCTTCCGGGTGCTGCTCGACAAACGGATGGACACCGAAGTATCCGGACGGTTTCGTTTCGGCGGTAAAAATGGAGGCAGGCCGGCCGAGCAAACCCAGACTGCCACACACCAATGATTAAGACTTAAGAAAATCTCTCCGATTGAACATATCGCCCCCTTCCCAACGCCACGGCAATCTTCATGACGCCGACCGATGACGTGCCAGGGTCGTGAGCCAAGGTTTCCATTTTGGAAACGGACGATTGTCCTCGATAGTCCTTGCGGAGTCAACTCAATAGAAGGGAGGTGCGGTCGCGGTTTCGTAGCGGCGGGTTCACCCCGCCATTTTGGGGCGGCGATTCGCCGCCCGGTGGCGAGATAAACTCGCCGCTACGTCGGCGCGTGACGTGCAGAAAGTAACTTAGGAGCGGATTCGTCGCGGCAGCTCTACATGGTCAACACGGCGCGGAAGCGGGCCTTTCCTTCGGCCACGCGCTGATACGCCATTGCCGCCTCGGCCAGGGGGTACGTTTCGGCGATCGTCTTCACTTTTCCCTGGGCGACGAAATCGAGCGCTTCGTAAAGATACTCCGGCCCATTCTGCTGGCTTCCGATCACCTGAATCCGCTTCATCAGAAGATCAAAAATCGAAAGAGAAATCGGCTCGCTATCTGCGCCCATCGTGACGATCCGCCCATCCGGGCGGAGCCCTTGAATGCTGTCCATCATTGACTTGGTTGAGTTCGTGGTGCTGAGAACGATATCCGCGCCGCCGGCGGCCGCGAGTCCCTTTCCGTCGCGAACGATTTCGTCAGCGCCGAGTTCGCGGATCATCTTGTCCTTATCGGGCGAGCGCGAAATCGCGATGGTGA
>CAZCVY010000116.1:0-20351 GCA_964501985.1 uncultured Acidobacteriota bacterium
CTCGCCCGCTGTGGCGGGAGCGTCCCGCTCCCGCCACTTGGGGCATGGCCACAGGCCATGCAATGGCAGGGGCGGGACGCCCCTGCGCCAGCGGGCAGGATGCCCGCGCTACGGATGCGATGGTCACTCCATTTTGCCAAACTCAAACACGGTGGCGGTTTGCCAAAGCGGGCAGGATGCGCGCGCTCCCAGGGGCTCCCAGGCGCTGGATTTTCGCCACCCACGATGATAGTCTCACAGCGTGGAATGGGTTAATCGACTGTACGCACTCTGGTTAATTCGCCGGCCGGGGCGGGCAACTTCCGCGCCTCGGACACCGCACGCTGGCCCACTCTCCTTCGGCACGCCATGCTTCGCCTACCTCGGGGAGCAGACGGAGCAGATTCGGGAGGCAATATGAGCAGAGAGGGAATTCGGTTAGCCCTGGGCGTCAACTTGGCCGCGGCGCTCATGGTGGGGTGCAACTATAAAGCCAACTCGGCCCCGCCGGTGCGCTCAACCCCTGCGACGGTCGCGATCTTCGGGACCGATACACCTATCTGCGATGTGGAGTCGTTTGTGGTCACCATCACTTCCGCCAGCCTCGTGCCGCAGGGCGGTGGAACGCCTGTTCCGCTCATCACCTCTGCGGCGCCGGCCACCGTGGACTTTGCCCGCCTCGCCGACTTCACCAATATCCTCAGTCTGGCGAATGTCACGCAGGCAGGGGCTTATACCGGGTTGCAGATCACGCTGGCGAGCGCGCAACTGGTTGTCCTGAACACCGCGGTGAGCCCTCCCGTTCCCGTTACGGTCCCGGTCACGCTCACGGCCACAACCTTGACGATAACAATCAATCCCGCCCTGGTGCTCACGAGCGGAGCTAGCAGCGGGCTTATTATGGACTTGAGCCTCCTCCAATCGTTGCAGGTGAGCAGCACCGGACAGGTTACGGGCACCGTCAATCCGCAGATTACCCTCACCCCCACCACCACCTCGGGCAGTACTGTAGGCGAGGCCACAGCTTTGTACGGAATTGTTCAAAACCTGAGCACCGCGGTTCCGGCCAATTTCACGGGCAGTTTCGGTCTGGCTGTTGACGACGGCACCGGGCAGGCGCTCACCATCCTGGCCAATAGCAACACGGTTTTTGAAGGCAACGGGGTGACGGCTTTCTCCGGCCTCGCGGCGAACACCTTTGCCGAGGTTGATGCTACCGTCAGCACCAGCGGGCAGATCATCGCCCAGTCTGTCGATGTCGATGAGCCCGTTTCAGCCGCCAGCCAGAGTTCGGCATTTTTGGGAAGAGTCATCAACCTCACGCAGGACGGCTCCGGCAACGCAACCTCCTTCACCCTGCTCTTGGACGATGAGGTGCCTAGCCTTAGCGATACGGTTCCGCTTCACGCGGGAATCACCGTCACGCTGACCGGCACCACCAGTTACTTTATGAACTGGCAGTACTTGAATCACCAGGCATTCACCTTCGGGCCGCAGACACTGGGTTTGGCGCAGAAGGTCGCCGTGTTCGGCACGCTCGGTTCAGGCTCACCTGCAACTCTCGCGGCGAGCCAGGTCTTCCTTCGCCCGCAAAACGTGCTGGGGAATTTTCAAGCCTTGAAGGTGGCGGGTTCCGACGGCGTCACCGGCGGCTTTACCCTGACCCCTTGCAGCGGGTTGTTTGGCGGGAAAATCATGACCGTCTTGACCTCCCCCACGACAGTTTTTACCGGGGTCAGCGGGCTCGTGACCCTGACCGCGGCCCCAACGTTGGACACCACCGGGCTGATGATCTACGAGCAGAAAAACGGCGAGTCGACCACCGGGGTGCTATGGAACGACGCGCCAACGTGGATCATGCAGGCGCGAGGAGTGCATCAGTTTCCAAACTGAATACCGACAATTTGTCCGCTATGGCGCGTGCCGTGCGCCTGCCACGATCGGTTCTAAGCGGCTCGGGATTCTCGTGTCCCAGGCAGGAATTTTGGGTATGTGGGACTCGGGAAAGGGCCAAAAAAGGAAAACCCCCGCGACGCCTTACGAGCGTAACGGGGGTTCGAAAGACTGGCAACGAACGAGCTTACACGCTGAAGGAACTGCCGCATCCGCAGGTGGTCTTGACGTTGGGGTTCTCGAACTTGAACCCCGCGCCCTCCAAGGTTTCGACGTAATCGACCTTGGTCCCGTTCAAGTACATGAGCGAAGCCTGATCGACAAAGACTTTCAGGCCTTCGAATTCATAAACCTTGTCGATAGGATTGGCCTGACTTTCGAAGTTCATTTGATACGAGAACCCGGAACACCCGCCACCGGCGACCCCGACGCGAAGCCCGAGTGGCTGAGGTTCCTGCTGGGACATGATCTCTTTGACCTTGGACACAGCTTTAGAAGTAAGCTCGATCGGCATTGAAACTCCTCCTGGGGTTAGCGTTAGGATAATCCCTACCCTTCCCTCAGATTCCAAGTTACCAAACAATGTCGTGGAAATCAAGCGCCGCAAAGAATCCGCTCAGGGGCACGTTCTGGAGCGCGCCTTGACTTTGCCCGGTTGCAAGTATAACTTTTGAAATTATGCACTTGGCCACTGAGAAGGCTGAAGCCGCGGCGGGAGAAATGCTCCGCCGCTTCTATGCGACGCTCCTGGAGAGCTTCGGGCCGCAGGGATGGTGGCCGGCGCGAACACGCTGGGAAGTGATCTTGGGGGCAATCCTCACGCAAAATACCACGTGGCGGAATGCGACCTTGGCTTTGAAGAATCTCCGCAAGGCGGGCCTTCTCGCGCAACGATCGTTGCGGCAGGTTCCGCTCGGCGACTTGGAGCAGTTGGTGCGTCCGGCGGGATTCTACCGGCAAAAAGCCAGGGCCCTGCACAATTTCGCGAACTGGATCGATCGGGCCCACGGCGGCTCTTTGGACTCACTTTTTTCTCTGAGCGTAGACCAAGCACGCGCCCAGCTTTTGGCGCTCAACGGCATCGGTCCGGAAACCGCCGACGCGATCTTGCTCTATTGCGGAAGGCAACCTGTATTTGTTGCGGATGCTTACACCCGGCGCATTCTCTCGCGCCACCGACTTCTTTCCGAGTCGGCTAGTTACGATTCCGCGCAACAATTCTTACACCAACATTTGCCGCCGGAAGAAGCCTTGTTTAACGAGTTCCACGCGTTGCTTGTGGAGGCGGCCAAACGCTTTTGCCACCGGAACGTGGCGCGCTGCGAGGAGTGCCCGCTGGGCAAGTACCTGGAAAAACCGAGCGCTAAAAGCCGACAGTTCACAGTTACTATGGGCTGTCAGCCGTCGACTGTCAGCTAGCTAACATGAATCCTGACCCTGCCCGTCGCCGAAAAATCTTCCTCATTGTGCTGCTGATCCTTGTTCCGATCTTGTTTTTCCTGGGTTGGAGCCAGGCGTCGCTGAATCTGAACTTCATCCACCCTAATAGTTCGGAAGAAACCCTCCTCCTGCTCGCTCTGTCCACCGTCATTTTTCTGGCCTTTGTTATTTTCGCCCTGATTCTCCTGCGTATTTTGCTCAAACTGTACGTTGAGCGGCAGCAACAGCAACTGGGTTCGCGCTTCAAGACGAAAATGGTGGTGGCTTTCCTCGGCCTCTCCTTGGTCCCCGTCATCTTTCTTTTCATCTTTGCCTATGGCCTGTTGAACCGAACCATCGACAAATGGTTCAGCGTGCCCATCGATCTGATTCGCTCGGACTCGGAGGAGTTGGTCCGTGAACTCGAAGTGCAGGCTGCACAACGCGCCGACCACATTTCCACCTACCTCGCGCAAGATCAAGACCTGATCGGGGGCATGAAGAAGGGGAAGCTCCCGATCGTGGCGCGACTGGTGACGCAGGAGGTGGCGGCTGACCCAGGGACGGTCTCCGCCATGTGCTTTGATTCCTCCGGTCAGCTTTTAACCCAGGCCGGCGACCCGTGGCCTGACCCAACCATGATCGCCCGCTACTTTCCGCAGATTTTTGGTGGCACGATCCCCCCGCACGGTCTTATGGGGCACTGGTACGCGGGTGAATTTGAGCTTTTCATTTCCGTGGACCCGATTCTCGGGCCCTCCGGCACGCGCTTGGGCTCGATCGCCGGAATCATGCGGCTGCCTTCAAAACTGACACAGATATCGGGCGAGATCCAACGCGAAACGCAGAAATACAACGAGCTCAGCCAGCAGCGGAAGGCCCAGAAGCGCAACTATGTGTCCATGCTGTGGTTGCTGACACTGATCATCCTTTTCATCGCCACCTGGTTCGCCCTTTTCTTTTCCAAGCGCGTCACTGTTCCCATCCAGGCACTAGCCAATGCCACGCATGAGGTGGCGCAAGGCAACCTGGAATTCCAAGTCTCGACGCCCGCAGATGACGAACTGGCGGTGCTGGTCCATTCCTTCAACCAGATGACCCAACAGCTCCTGGAAAATCGGCGCGCGATCGAGCAGGCCTCCTTGAAGCTTCAGGAAGCGAACCGCCAATTGGAAGAGCGCGGCAACACCATTGAGGCCATCCTGGAGAATATCCCCACCGGAGTTGTTTCATTTGACCCACAAGGTCAGATCACGCGCTTGAATACTACGGCTGAGCGGCTGTTCGGCCTGCCACGCACCCAATCCGCGCGCACCTTGACGGACCTTTTTTCCGCCGAGGACGCGCGGGTGATTGCTCGGATGTTCCGGAGGGCGGCGCGCCAGGGGGTAGTGACTCAGCAAATGGAACTTGACCTCGACGGGCGCCGCATTTTCATGGCGCTCACCGTCTCTTCCGTGCAGGCGCGGCACGGACGCGTCGGCTCAGTCCTGGTGCTGGAAGACTTGGCGGAGGTTCTTCGCTCGCAGCGCTCGGCAGCATGGCAGGAAGTGGCGAGGCGCATCGCCCACGAAATCAAGAATCCCCTCACTCCCATCCAGCTATCCACCGAACGCATCCTGCGGCTGATCGAGCGGATGGACACGAGTTCGCCTCCGCGCGATCTGCTGGCCGCCGTGGGTGACAGCGCCAAGCTGATCGGGCGCGAGATTGGTACTTTGAAAACCTTGGTGGATGAATTCACCGCCTTCGCCCGCTTCCCTGCCTCCAAACCGGCGCCAGCGCAAATCAACGATATTCTGGAGGACGCCCTGAATGTATTTGCCGGTCGACTCGATGGAATCTCGTTGCAGCGCGATCTCTCTCCCGATCTGCCGATTGTGCTGGCGGACCCGGACCAGATGAAGCGCGTCGTGGTGAACCTCGTTGATAATGCCGCCGAGGCGCTCGGGCGATCGCTGCGCAAGGAAATCTGGGTGCGCAGCGCCCTCGCCCCGGATCGCGATGTGGTGGAAATCACTGTGGAGGATAGTGGTCCGGGAATCACCCCGGAGGCCAAGGAACGCCTCTTCCTTCCCTACTTCTCCACCAAGCGTTCAGGAACCGGGTTGGGCTTGGCGATAGTCAATCGCATCATCTCCGAACACCATGGGTCCATCCGTGTGGAGGAAAACTTCCCTACCGGGACCAAGTTTGTAATCGAACTGCCCTCCGACCGCGCCATGGTGGCCAACGCCGAAGAGCAGTTTGGTACGTAGGGGCACCCCTCCGCCGTGCATCGCGGCGGCCGCGTACCCCAACCTACATGCGATCGGGAATCTCAATACCCATCTGTTCAGTGGCAAGCGTCAGGGTACGTTCCGTGAGATGGACGAGGTAGAGTAGGAATTGTTGGCGTGAGGCATCCGGCTCGCTCAGGATGTGGAAGTGATGGTAGAAATTATTGAAGGCTTGTCCGAGGCGGAAGGCGTACTTGGCCACCACGGCGGGCTCTTCGCTCGCGATAGCTTGCCCCACCGAGGCTTCCAGTTGCGCGGCCAGCAAAGTGAGCTCCCAGAACGCGGCGCCATCCTCTCCCTTGTAGAACTCCTGCAACTTTTCCGGCGAAAGGGTTCTTGATAATTCTGCCGGTGCAAATTCCGGATGGGTTTCGTGGAACTTGCGAATGATATTTCGCGCTCGCACGGTGCTGTATTGCAGGTAGGGCCCGGTCTCGCCCTCGAAGGCCAGGGCCTCCTTGAAATCGAAGGCGATGATTACGCGCCGCGAAAACTTCAGTAGGAAGTAGCGCAGGGCGGCCACGGCGATCTTGCGGGCAATGTCTTGCACTTCCGCCGGATCCTGCGCCATGTTGCGCGAGTTCACCTCCTCTGCGGCGCGCGCGATCAGCATATCGATCAGGTCGTCCGCCTTGACCCCCTGGCCCTTGCGCCCGGATACCTCCACGTAAGGGCGTCCGCGATCCTCGTCGCTCAGCGTAATTCCCATCTCTTCGGCACAGCGCGCGGTGAGTCCGACGACCTCGTAGGCGAAGTGATGGAGATTGCGGGCACGCTCGTGGTAACCAAGAGTGTTGAAGGCCGCCTTGACGATGTTCTGAAGATAGGACTGGCGAGTATCGATCACGGCGTAAGCGGCACTCGCGTGGCCGAACGGAGGTGCGTCGGGCTGGCCATCAACGGTCGTGCGCCACGCCCACCGGCCGTCCGGATAGCGATAGAAGGGAGAGTAGCCAAAGTCTTTCCCCAACAAGGCAAACTTCCAGAGGTGGTAGGCAATATCCTTGCCCACGTAGGTCACGGTCCCGTTGGAACGCACGATGATCTTGATGTCGTCCACGTCCGACGTCTCGCCATCGGCCTCCGCCGAGGAGTCCGCCAAATCCATCACCCAACACCCGGCATTCTTGCCAGCCTCCTCGAAGCGAATGGCCTTTTCCTTCTTGAGCAGTTCGAATGCGGCGCTCCAGAAATGGAGTTTCAGGATCTCACTTTCCTGAGCGAGTAGGTCATATTCGACATTCAGGCGCAGCATCGTATCGAGGTGAGTGCGAACAATGGCAGTGGAGATCAGTTCCGCCATCGCTGCGGTTTCACCGTGACCTTCTTCGATGTCCTTTAGCGCCTGGGCGCGTAACTTGAGAACTTCTTTGTCGTCCTCATACAACTGGAAGACGCGTGCGTAAAGGTCCCAGCAGTAGTAATCGAAGCGTGTCGTAGGGGCGTGCATCAGCGCTTCAACATCCTTCAGGGTCTTCTTCTCGAGGTAGAGAAAACCCACCACCACGTCGGCAACCTGGACGCCGGTATTGTCAATGTAGTTTTGCACTTCCACGTTCTCGCCGCTGAAGCGCAGCAGGCGCACGAAGGTATCTCCCAGCACGGCGTTGCGCAAATGGCCGATGTGCGCCGCTTTGTTGGGGTTGATGCTGGTGTGTTCGACTAAGATCTTGCCGCCTTCCGTTGGGCCGAACGGTATCCGGCCCGCTGCTGAGCCCTCCCGCAGTGTAAAAAGGCGCGCCGCCACTTGCGCGCGGTCCAGATGGAAATTCAGGTACCCGGCGCCAGCCACGGTGACGCGCTCTACACCCTCCAGCGCGGAAAACAGGGGAACGAGTTGCTCGGCGATTTTGCGGGGAGCCTGGCGCAACTGCTTGGCGAGTTCAAAGCACCCGGCTAGCGAGATGTCGCCCATTTCCGAGTTGGGAGGAGCATCGAGTGCGGGTGGGCCGACCTCCAGATGAAATGCGGCGCGCACGGCCTCCTGAAACTTGGACTGAATCCTTTGTTGAATCTCCGGTAACAATGAGCGCTCCCACTTCTACTGTCAGTTGGATGCAACTTCGCCGGGCAAGCCTCACGCTGCTCTGACGGTGCTATGGGGGATTGCGGCGATCGAGCTTGGATTATAGCAGAGCCGCGCGGGCGGCAGAGCATCGCTTTGCTCTGTCCTCTGTGGTTTCCGTTTTTCCGTGGTGAAGTCCTTCTTTTGGTCGGTACGTTCGAAGATGTGCGAGAATTGGTCGCGGAAATTCTAGTTGAATGATGAGAGGCTTTGATCCCATGAAGACGATGGTGCTTGAACAGCCAGGCCGATTCACTCTCGCCGAAACCGAACCGCCGGGTGCGGCGAGGCCGGGCGAAACGCTAGTGAGAGTATTGACCGTCGGTATCTGCGGCACCGATCTTCATGCCTTCGAGGGCACGCAGCCTTTCTTCACGTACCCCCGCATTCTCGGGCACGAGCTTGCTGTCGAGGTTATCGAAACCGGCGACGGCGTTGTGGAATTCAAGCCTGGCGACCGGTGTGCGGTGAACCCCTATATGACCTGCGGTGAATGTGCGGCTTGCTTGCGCGGGCGGACGAACTGTTGCGTCAAGATCAACGTGATCGGTGTCCACACCGATGGGGGCATGCGCGACCGCATGCTTCTGCCGGCGAGGCAGATGTATAAGTGCAAGAATCTTCCTCCCGAGCAGATCCCGTTAGTGGAAACCCTTGGCGTTGGGCTCCACGCAGTGCGACGCGCGGCGCCGCAGGCGGGCGATCGCGTCATCGTTGCCGGCGCTGGCCCCATTGGCTTGTCGGTGATCGAGTTCCTGCGGCTCGCTGGAGCCGACATCGCCGTGATCGAGAGGATCCCCGAGCGCCTTGAGTTTGCGGCTCGGCACAACGTCCTCAAGCGGTGCTACCCATCCCACGAGGAAGCGCGGCAGGAGGAGCCTTCGATGCTGGTGTTCGACTGCACGGGCGATCGCGGCTCGATGGAACAATCCATTCAGTTGCTCCAGCAGGGCGGCAAGCTGATCTTCGTGGGCTTGATCAACGACCACTTATCGCTATTCGATCCCGATCTTCACCGTCGCGAGGCCACAATCTTGTCGAGCCGCAACAGCGTTCCCGATGAGCACCGCCGGGTACTTGAATTAATGGAAAGTGGACAGATCGATGTTGGGGCGTGGCCCACCGAATTTGCCCGCCGCGCCGTCATGCCGGAACGGTTTCCCGCCTGGCTCCATCGCCAAGCTGGGGTGGTTAAAGCCGTGGTCGACTGGTCGTAGCGGCTTCCTCTTTGTCTTTTGCCTCGTCTTGACTTTGGCGGCTGCCTCGTTTAGCATCGTTAATGAATTAATGAACGGATATCTACCTTCCACGATTGCCAACTGGCGGCGTTCCGCCGAATCCCGCGACATGTGCATCTTCTAAAATGGAGGCTTGTCCCGCACTTCAAACCCTATGAATGCCAGTGTCAGAATACGAAAGGGAGTTCCAGCGCTTGTCGGCACTTATGATGGAAACCTAAAACTCTTCGAGCGATGCTTTCAAGTCTCCGCGCATCTGGGCGAGGGCTCGCTGGAGATTGAAGGCGAAGAACCGAACGTGCGCCGGGCACAGCGCCTGGTGGAGGAATACGCGGCGTTGGTGGAGGGCGGAGCGCGCTTTGAGAACGCGGAAATCGAGGGCTTTCTGCGCATCATCAGCCAGGACCCGCAAGCCAGCCTCAAGGGTCTGGCGGAAGCAGGTCGGCCGCGGACCTTGGGGAAGAAATCGATTGCCCCTAAAGGCTTGAACCAGCGTCTCTACGTCGACGCCATGGAGCGCCATGACATGGTATTTGGTATCGGGCCTTCGGGCACGGGCAAAACCTATCTGGCCGTGGCGATGGCGGTGGATGCGCTGCTAACCAAGGAAGTGAGTCGCATTATTCTGGCGCGTCCGGCCGTCGAGGCCGGGGAGCGCTTGGGGTACTTGCCTGGCACGCTCCAGGAAAAAGTAAACCCTTACCTGCGCCCGCTTTACGACGCCCTTTATGATGTGCTCGACCCGGACCGCGTGGAGCGCTATCTGGAAAAGAGCGTTATTGAGATCGCGCCGATCGCTTTCATGCGCGGGCGGACGCTGAACGACGCATTCGTGATCTTGGACGAGGCCCAGAACACCACGAGCGAGCAAATGAAGATGTTCCTGACCCGGCTGGGCTTCAACTCCAAGGCGGTGGTGACGGGCGACGTCACACAGATTGACCTTCCCAGCGGCAGACGCTCAGGACTGGTGGAAGCCGTGGAAGTTGTGGGCAAAGTCGAAGGCATCAGCATCATTTACTTCACCGAGCGCGATGTGGTGCGGCACAGCCTGGTGCAGCGGGTCATCCGCGCATACGAAGAGTACGATCAGGTTCGGGCGGCCAAGGCGAACGGCGAGCAGAAATGAAGCGAAGGGATTCCATTCCCAGTGCCCGCGGCGTCGAGTTGGTCAACCGTCAGAAAGGGTATCGGGTCCAGACAGCTACGATCCTGGCTTTCGCGCTCAAACTGCAGCGGCGATTGCAGTTGGGAAAGAAGAAGTTCAATCTATGTTTCGTTGATGATAACGCCGTTCGTAGCCTGAACCGGGCCTATCGGGGTCAGGACAAGTCCACGGATGTGCTTTCATTTCCGTGGAACGAGCCGGGGCGGCCGGTTTCGCCGCCGGCGTTGCCACACGCCAGGCGCAACGCACACAACGGAGCGGCGGACTTCCTGGGCGAAGTGGTGATTTCAGCGCCCGCGGCCAGGCGCAATGCCGCGGCAGAAGGCCATTCGGTTCTGAATGAGATTCGCTGGCTGATCCTCCACGGAGTTCTTCACTTGTTGGGTTATGACCACGAACGTGATAAGGGAGAAATGGTGGCGCTAGAACTTGCGCTACGCGAACAATTGGAGGTAACGGGCCGCTCTCCGATAGAAAAGAGCAAGTCAAAAGGCAAAACGCAAAAGTCAAAAGGCAAAGCCGAGTCCGTTTGAACTTTTGACTTTTGCGTTTTGCCTTTTGACTTGCTCTACTTTCCTTATATGGACCAAAACCTCCTCTCCACGATCGCATGGGTGACGCTCCTGGCGCTGTTGCTGGCGATGGGCTCAGTCGCTTCCTACTTGCGCCTCTTGATGCGCCGGTTGACTCCGGTAGGGGCGCGCAAGGTTTTTGGGCCGAGCGAGGATGGGCGCATCCGCCACAATCGCGAGCGCGTCGGGGTGTCGATTTCCGCCCTGCACGGCGCCTCGATGCACTTGTTCGCCGTGGGACTCGCGGGATTGTTGATCTGGCGGCGGCCCGACCACCTCTGGAGCGATCTCGGCACCGCGTTCCTGATTGTCCTAGCCGCCGTTGCCATCGCCGATCAGTTGATTCCCTTCCGCATGGTGGTGCGTCACGACGAGCCGGAAGTGATCCTGGAGAAATGGGAGCCCATGCTCCGGAGGGTCGTTTACTGGGCGCTGCCACTCACCTTTCCAATTCTGATTTCCACCACCATCTCGCGGCTGCTCGAACCGACGGAACCTGAGCCCGAGCCGCCAACGCCCCAGGAAAACCTGGAAGAGCTGATAGCCACCGGTGAGCAGGAAGGCCTGATTGAAGAAGAAGAGCGCGAGATGCTGCAATCGGTGGTGAAATTCGGCGAGAAGGTGGCGCGCGAGGTCATGACGCCCCGGCCGGAAATCGCCGCCATCGAAATCAATTCTTCCATTGAAGAATTGCGCGGCCTGTTTCGCACCAAGCGTATGACGCGCTACCCCGTATACTCCGGCCAGTTGGATCACATCGAGGGCTTCGTGAGCGCTCGCGACCTGATGGAACTGTCGCCAGAAGAGCAGAAAGCCACGACCCTGCGCGCCCTCGTCCGGCCAGTGCCCTTTGTTCCTGAAACCAAGCCCATTGATGACCTCTTGAAAGAATTGCAGCAGTCGACCACGCAGATGGCGATCGTGATCGACGAGTACGGCAGCGTTTCCGGGTTGATTACGATCGAGGATTTGGTGGAGCAAATCGTGGGAGAAATTCGCGACGAAGTCGAGCCACACGCGCGTGACATCATCAAAGAATCGCCGTCGACTTACATCCTTTCCGGGAACGCGGAATTGTCGCAGGTTGCCGGCGAGGTTGATGTCCCCCTCGAGGGGGACGATTACTCGACCGTCGCCGGACTGGTGATGAACCAACTGGGGCACGTTCCCGCCGCCGGCGAAAAAGTGGAGAGTCACGGCTTAACGTTCGAAGTGCTGGAAGCCAATCAGCGTACGGTGCTGAAGGTACGAATGATGATGCCGCCCAGCCTGCCTTCCGAGAATCCTACCCATGTCTGAAGCCCCCTCGTTCAAGTCGGGATTTGTCGCGGTGGTCGGGCGCCCCAACGCTGGTAAGAGCACACTGGTGAATGCGCTGGTGGAGTCCAAGGTTTCGATTGTGACCCCGGTGCCCCAGACGACACGCAATCGCATCCTGGGGATTTTGCACCGGCCTGACGCCCAAGTGATCTTTATGGATACGCCAGGCGTTCACAAACCGCTCTCGCGATTGAACGAGCAGATGATGAACTTCGTGAGGCAGGCGCTGGCGGACCGCGACCTTGCCGTGCTCATCGTCGATGCCAGCGAAAAGTATGGCAAGGGCGATGAGTTCGTCATCAACCTCCTGAATCAATATTCCCCGCGAGCGATTTTAGCGTTAAACAAAATCGACCGCGTACACAAGCCCGACCTGCTTCCCCTGATGGATCGCTACTCAAAGCTCTACGGATTTGAGGAGATCTTTCCGATCTCAGCGCTGCGTGGGGAGGGACTCGAGGATTTGCTCGGCGCGATTGTTCAGCGCTTGCCCGAGGGCCCGGAGTACTTTCCCAGCGATGAATACACCGACCAACCGGAACGTTTCCTTGCGAGCGAAATCATACGCGAAAAGGTTATCCGCCACACCAAACACGAAATGCCCTACGTGACGGCTGTACTCATCGACGGATTTGAGGAGGGAACCCTGCTCACGCGCTTGCACGCGACGATAGTAGTGGAGAAGGACTCACAAAAACCGATCGTGATCGGGGCAGGCGGGGCGCGGTTGAAGGAAATCGGGAGCGAGGCGAGGGAGGAACTGGAAAAGCTGTTTCCTCCCCGCGTTTATCTCGAGCTTTTTGTGAAGGTGGCCCCCCACTGGCGCAATAATCAGGCGGTCATCGCCGAATTGGATTATCGCAAGGATGGAGGCTCGCCCGAGGGCGCATAATCCAACGACGTACCGTCCGGCCGCGGCCTGCTCGCGCAACTTATTTCGACGCCGGTTTGGGCATCTCGTACACGCGACGAATGCTCACCGGTCCGTTCAGCGAAGGTGCTTCGAACCGTGAGATGATGGAAAGCTGTTTGCCATCGCCGCTGACCCGGAAGGTTTGGATAAGCTTCTCCGAGTGCGGCAGTTTGGTTTCCGCGACGAAGGCGCCATCCTCCCACGAGGATTTGGTCGAGAACTTCTTCCCGTCCTCATCCTTTTCCTCATGTTTCTTGCCGTCGGGGTAGAAAGTTTGAGCGTGGTCAGAGTCATCGGTGACCACAATCTGATCAGAGCGCTGGTCAATCCGCAAGTATTTGGGGTTTGCCCCGACGCGATCCCAATCCTCGCTGCTGATAGCTTCACCGTGATTGGAGGACTGGCGGCCGCGGCCCATGCCGCCACCCATTCCACCCATGCCGCCCATTCCACCCATACCGCCACGGCCCATTCCACCCATGCCGCCGCCACCGGGATACGTACTCCCTCCCGAGCCGGGGTAGGTGCCGTTGTCGGTCGTATCGGCGCGGACCTTGCTGTTTTGCTGCGCCTCTTGAATCTTCTGGTCCGCGTCATCGCTCTGGTCCAGGTTGAAATTCCAGTGGCCCGTCAATTGCGTCTTTTCTTCCGCGCGCGCCACCGCCACAAGCGAGGCCGCCAGAAAGCAAGCCGCGATGGGAATCGCTGTCTTAGCCGTCAAGGTGAAACCTTTCTCCATCGTCTCCCCCTATTCCTGATTGGACGCCGTTCCTCGGTTCTCCTTCTTCGATTCCGAGGCCGCGCGGCTGGTTGTCTCAATCAGCCGTATAGGGCCGGAAAAACGCGGCTGCGCCACATGTTAAGCCGAGTTTACAAACGCGACCTCGGCGCAGTCGAGGCGCTGGGTTAGGACGATTCGCCGAAGACGCTTCCACCGACCGCAAACTTCATCGGCGAAATCCGTCTAGCTCCCCACCGCAATTCCCAGGGACTTCATCTTGCGGTACAAGTGACTCCGCTCAAGGCCCAGAACCTCGGCGGTCCGGCTGACGTTGCCCTGGTGCTCTTCCAGCGTGCGAAGAATGTAGTCGCGCTCATAGGCGGTACGCGCTTCCTGAAGGGTGGAGAATTTTCCGGTGGGGAATTTTGCGGCAGGGGTAGAGCGCGCCCCGTCCTGGTGCAGGGCGGGGGGAAGATGACGCCGCTCGATCCGCTCGCCGGGAACCATGATGACCAGGCGTTCGACAAGGTTTTTCAACTCGCGCACGTTACCCGGCCAACGATAGGCCACCAGGATTTCCATCGCCGTTTCGGCAAAATGCTTGGGACGGCGCCCATAGGCCCGCGCGAATTCGGCCAGGAAGAAGTTGGCTAGAGTGAGGATATCCTCGGAGTGCTCTCGCAGCGGGGGCACGTAAAAGGGAATCACATTGAGGCGGTAGAAAAGGTCCTCGCGAAAGTTTCCCTTCTGGATTTCCTCCTCGAGGCGCTTGTTGGTCGCGGCAATGATGCGGACGTCAACCGTAAGATTATTGCCGGAGCCGACGGGAGTGAAGCGTTGCTCCTCGATAACGCGAAGGACTTTGGATTGGGTGCGCAAGCTCATGTCGCCCACTTCGTCGAGGAACAACGAGCCGCCGTTGGCTTGTTCAAACTTGCCGGTCTTATCCTCCAAGGCGCCGGTGAACGAGCCTTTGACGTGACCGAACAACTCGCTCTCGATAAGCTCTTCCGGGATCGCGGCGCAGTTGACCTCCACAAAGGGTTGATCAGCGCGCTGGCTGTGGTTGTGCAAGGCGTGAGCCACAAGCTCCTTGCCCGTGCCGCTCTCGCCATAGATGAGCACTCGGCCGTGCGTGGGGGCGGCAAGTTGCAACTGTTGGCGCAGCGCTTTCATGAGCACACTTGAGCCAATGATGCGGTCGCGCCCACGCAACTCCTCACGCAGTTCCCGGTTTTGCTCCGTCAAGCGCGACTGTTCCAGCGCATGGCGAAGCGTCAGCAGAGTTTTCTCAATGGAAAGAGGCTTCTCGATGAAATCAAAGGCTCCCAGTTTTGTGGACCGCACGGCAGTTTCGATGGTGCCGTGTCCGGAAATCATGATGACCGTGGGGGACGCTTCGAGTGCCTGGATTTTTTCCAGCACCTGGATGCCGTCCAGACCCGGCAGCCAGATATCAAGCAGGACGGCGTCAAACTTGCCCGTTGAAAGGGTCTCAAGGCAAGCTTCACCGCTGCCGACGGCTTCCACTCGATAGCCTTCATCTTCGAGGACATTCGTGAGTGATTCGCGAATGCCGGGTTCGTCATCAACAATAAGGACTGAATACTTCATGCTTTCCCAGCTAGCAGAGAATAGTAACCTAGAATGGCATCACTCGATTGTAACTTTCATTGAGTCCACCGGTAAAGGCTGAGGGATGAAATTCCGCGCAGGGGAAGCCCGGCAGAAGGTAAAATAGAACGACTGAGGACCCTTGAGACATGGCCGCTGCATGGTCGCTACCTGGTAATTTCCCGCGCGAGGTAAAACCTCCATGGGGGCATACACCACCGAAACTGAAGATGTCTGTAGCCCTGCTGGGATTGTTGCCGGTGCTGACCTTCGCCGGGGCGAGAGACTGCGTGGCCCAACTTGAGGCCAGCAATTCCGGGTCCGCGTCTTCCCAGAGCATTCCGGCCCCGCTTACCGCGAGTGGGCGGTGGCATATGTACTTGAAGGAAACCTATCTTGACCCTGGGGCGTATGCATCCAGTTTGGGGGAGGCGGTCATCGTCCAAACCTTGAACTACCCCAGCGCCTGGGGCGGAGGATTTGAGGGGTACGGCCGTCGCGCTGCCAATCAGTATGGACTCCTGGTCATCCAGGACTCCATTCACGACGGCGGCGCGGCGGCTCTCGGCTACGAGCCGCGGTACTTTCGGTGCCAATGCACGGGGTTCGTGCATCGCACCGGCCACGCCTTGGAGATGTCGTTTCTTACTTACGATCGCCGCGGCCACAAGCGCCTGGACCTGCCACAACTTGTAGGCGCATACGGCAGTGGCATGCTCTCCGCGTACTGGTCCCCGAGAACCTTTAGCCCGCTGGTCCAGGGGGTGCAGACGGGGCACTTGCAGTTCGGTTTTGTAGCCGCGATGCACATGCTCCAAGAGTTCTCACCGGAAATCAAGCGCATGTGGCCCATCCGCAAGATCCTTAACCACGATCCCGAAAAACACAACTGAGACCGCTCCGCTCTTTACGGGTTGAGACTCGTCAGCAACTGCACGAGGGTCCGCACGCCATGGCCCGTGGGGCCCTTGGAGCGGTAGGGTTTCTCGTCGTTCGCCCAGCGAGTCCCCGCGATGTCGAGGTGGACCCAGGGAGTATCGCCGGCGAATTCCCCGATGAACATCGCGCCGGTAATCGCTCCACCGTAGCGGCCGCCGGTGTTGGCAAGGTCCGCGATCGAACTCTTGTAC
Organism: uncultured Acidobacteriota bacterium; assembly: GCA_964501985.1. Lineage (GTDB taxonomy): Bacteria > Acidobacteriota > Terriglobia > UBA7540 > UBA7540 > Bog-366. The sequence goes on from CAZCVY010000116.1 coordinate 16,312, forward strand.
AGGTCGCGATAGTCGTCGTCGACGGGCAGTTGCCACATTTTCTCACCCGCCGCGCCAGCGGCAGCCAGAACGCGATCCACCCATTCCTTGTTCCATCCAAAAACGCCGGTGGTAATCGTGCCGAGCGCTATAAGGACGGCGCCGGTGAGAGTGGCGGCGTCAATCAGCACTGTACAGCCGAGCCTCTTCGCATACGTTAGGGTGTCGGCCAGCACTAGTCGGCCCTCGGCGTCGGTATTGAGGATTTCGATGGTTTTGCCGGACATAGAGGTGAGGACGTCGCCGGGCTTGTAAGCATTGCCGCTGGGCATATTCTCGGTTGCCGGAATCAGCGCCGTGATGCGGACACGCGGCTTGAGCTGAGCGACGGCCTGCATAACGCCCAGCATCGTGGCGCCGCCGGCCATGTCGGTCTTCATCTCGTGCATGTTTTCGCTGGGTTTGATGGAAATGCCGCCGCTATCAAACGTAATTCCCTTCCCGATCAATCCGATCACGGGCTCGTTCGGCGCATCCTCCGGGGAATAGCGGACAACAATCAGTTTGGCCGGCTCATGTTGGCTTCCTTGTGCCACTCCCCGGAACGCGCCCATTTTCAAGTCCTGAATCTCCTGCGCTCCCAGCACTTCGCAACTCAGGCCGAAGCGCAGGGCCATGTCCTTGGCCCGTTCTGCCAAGATGGTAGGCGTCATGCGATTCGAGGGCTCGTTCACAAGGTCACGAGTGAAATTCTGGGCCTCGCCGAGAATTCGGCCGCGATTGAGGGCGGTCTGCGATTCCGCCGGCAGTGCGGCGCCACCGGTCGCCAGCCAAAGGGTGTCAATTCCCTTCTCCCCGTTGCGTTCGGTGCGGTAGGTATCCGAATCATAATCGGCCACTAGAGCGCCATCGACGACCGCTGTAATCGGACCAGGTTCCGAGGAACCGAGGATCCAGGCCAGTTCTCGCACCCCGCGCGAGCGCAAATACCGGACTGCCGCCCCCGCTAGGTTGCGGAGGAGTGCGTCGTTGAACTTTTCGGGCTTGCCGGCTCCCACCACGAGCAGCTTGGAGGTCGCCATCCCTGTGGGCCAACGAAGAATGGTGCATTCGAACGCTTTTCCTGTCAGTTCGCCGGCAGTTTGTAATTGCTCCAATTGATTGCGCGCTTCCGCCGGCAAGAGCTCCACGGTACCGCTGGAGGCTCCCGCCCCTTCAAAGCTGTAGGCGACAAGAGCGGAGGATGAGATCTGCGTCAAAGGTTCAGGCTGAAACTCAATTTTCACGGTCGGAATGCTCCTGTTGGTCGGGTCATCGTTGGGGTCATTTAGAGATGGCGCCGGCGATGCTCGTGGATGTCCTGTTGGGCTTCCCGGTCGATGGTGCGCTGCCGCGAGGCCTCGCGGTGATCGTAAACCTTCTTGCCTTTCGCCAGGGCGATCTCACACTTGATCAAGTTCTTCTTCAGATAGACACGGGTCGGCACCAGCGTGAATCCTTTTTCCTGAACCCGGCCCGCCAGTTTATCCAGCTCCTGCCGGTGGAGCAAAAGACGGCGGTCGCGCAACGGCTCGTGATTCGCGTAACTCCCCGCCGCGTACGGGCTGATGTGGCAATCGATCAGCCAAGCCTGGCCTTTCTGAACATCCACGTAGCTATCTTTGAGATTGATCTTGCCGTCGCGGACGGACTTCACTTCCGTGCCGGTCAACTCCACTCCCGCCTCAAACCTTTCCAGCAAGTGATACAAATGCTGCGCCTGCCGGTTGACGGCAAAGTGCTTCGGAGCGGGCTTAGACGGCTTTGACATAGTCCGATCTACGCATGCAACCCTTCGGATATAACTGATTTTAACACAGGGATGCGCCCCGCGCAGGACTGAGGCGCTCCCAGACTGAGGGGCTCGCCGTTTACCCGGTCCATCGCGCCAAGCACCCCAAAAAGATTGGCCATTATCGGCAAAGCCTGATAATCTGCGCTTCCGCGAGAATTGCATCCGGAGGGTCGCTCCATGCTCACTGCGCGCCGAGGAATGTTCCCTGTAGGTTGGATGTTTGCCTCTGCTACTCTCATTACCCTTGTAGCTGCCATGGCGGCGGGGCCGGCGAACGAGGTGGTCGACTTTCATGCGGACTTCTCCTCCGGTCGGCTCGATGCCTGGCAATTTCCCTTCCCCGAGGATTGGGTGGTCAAAGAAGAAGGGCCGTCGCATTTTCTCCACATGCTGCGAAATCGCGAGCCGCTGGTTCCGCGCCGGCCCCAGCAATTTGCCAGGATAAAGGGGATTAACGTGGGGAGCTTCACTCTTGAGGCGCGCCTCCGCCGGTCGGGCAAGTCGATGGCGATCGCATTCAACTACGTCGACAATCTTCACTTCTATTACGCTCACCTTTCGGCTGATTCCGGCGCCAAGGTCGACGTCCACAATGGGATCTTTCTGGTGGATGGGGCGCCGCGCCGCCGCATCGCGGGCACGGAAGCGGCACCCGCGCTCCCCGACACCAATTGGCAAGCGGTTCGCATCGAGAGAAACCGAGCTTCGGGCTGGATCAAGGTCTTTGTTGATAACGACCCTCAGCCGCGTTTCTCCGTGATCGACAACACCTTTAAGTGCGGTCAAGTCGGTCTGGGGTCGTTCGATGAAACCGGCGACTTCGCCGACGTCAAGCTATCATCAACTGATGCAGGTTGCCTCCCCTAGAGGTATAATGAGTTTCGGGGCCAATCGAAACGGATTACAGGGCATTCCTTTCCGCCAAACTTTTGCTGAGGAGTCTCTATGAGCAATGACCTTTCTCGAAGGAAGTTTTTGGAAAGCATCGCGATCGGGGGAGCGGCAGGCGCCAGCCTTCCTTTGTGGTCCAATCTCGCCGCGGCGAAGGAACAGGCTCTGCCGCATCGCACCTTGGGCCACACCGGCGCCAAGGTTTCCATTCTGGCCTTTGGGTGTGGCAGCCGCTTCCTGATGTACGAGGACGAGGACAAAGCCGTCGAGGTCCTCAACCACGCGCTTGATCTCGGCATCACCTACGTTGATACGGCCTATTCTTACGGCAACGGCAAGAGCGAAACGCGAGTCGGCAAGGTTATGGCGACGCGCCGCAAAGAAGTTTGGCTGGCCACTAAGATCCCCGACCGCACTCGCGACGGCTTCATGAGCCGTCTCGAGAGCAGCCTGAAGCGCCTCCAAACGGACCACGTGGACTTGGTGCATATCCACAGCCTGGGCCACGCTGACGACTTGGCCAAGATCGAAGCCCCCGATGGCGCCCTCAAAGGACTGCTGGAGGCAAAGGAACAGAAAATGGCCCGGGCAATCGGCATGACCAGCCATACTGAAGGCGCGGTCCTCGCACAAGCCATCGAACGCCATCCGCTCGATTGCACGCAGATGGCTCTGAACCCTTCGGGCACCGGCGAGTTTGAGAAGACCGCGCTCGTCGCCGCCAATAAGAAAGGGCTCGGGGTCATCGCCATGAAGGTGTATGGCCAAGAATTTCTGATCGGAACAGAAGGCGGAAAACAGAGTGCGGATACCCTCCTGCATTTTGCCATGAGCCTGCCCGTGACCTGCGCCGTCGCGGGTATGCCCCAAGTAGAGATGCTCGAACGCAACGTGGAGCTGGCACGCGCCTTTACCCCCTTCAGCGCCGAAAAGATGGATCAGTTGCGCCGTGATGTGTCGGTTCTCCATGACGACATGCAGCATCGGCTGGTCGGGCACATCGATGGCCCCACCGACCACCCCGAGATATTTTGGGCGTAAAGAGGATGCATCCGTGGTGTGGGCATCTTGCCCGCTGTCGCGGGAGCGTCCCGCCCCCGCCAGCCCGCAGGCAGGATGCCCACGCCCCAGCTTGCGGGACTCCGATTCATCGGCGAGCCTGCCCGCGCTACGAAAACTGTTCGCCACTATGTTTTGCCATCCTCAGTAATCCAACCACCGTCGAAAACGTGGTGTCGAAAAAGTGGTTGGCAGGACCGCATTGAATGGGTATACTGTCAATGCGGGGTGGAGCAGTCTGGTAGCTCGTTGGGCTCATAACCCAAAGGTCGCTGGT
>CAZCVY010000117.1:0-11797 GCA_964501985.1 uncultured Acidobacteriota bacterium
GCGTTCGCACGCTGCTCGTCCTCGAGGAGCGCGCGCCGGGAGACGACGATGTTCTTGCCCTCCTCCTTGTACTCGATGATGCGGAATTGGTAGACATGCCCTTCGTGCACCGTCGCGTCCGCGCCCCGGAGGTCGATCTGGGAAATCGGGCAGAACGCGCGACGCCGGCCGATGCGCACTTCATAGCCGCCCTTGACCTGCCGTTCGACCTTACCTTCCACTGGCAGGCCGCCTTCGAAGGCGACTTCGAACTGCTGGTCGCTCGCCGCCCCTCCCGCCAGTCTGCGGGAGAGCGTCAGGCCACCTGACGTCGATACCACCATCGCCTGAATGCGATCGCCCAGCTTGACTTCGATTTCGCCGTCGGAGTTCTTCAGTTCGGCGATGTCCATGACCGCCTCGCCCTTGCGGCCAACGTCGACCAACGCCACCTCGGGACCGATGGCGACTATCTTGCCCTCAACCAGTTCGCCTTGATCGAGGCGCTTGGCCTGGACCGAGGCCTCGAACATCGCGGCAAAGTCTTCCCCCTGATCACTCACGGTATTCACCTCATGATGATTGCGGTTCGCCCGTCGGCACTCATTCCCTCGCGCGTGGACCAACTGACACCCGGCGATTGTACCAGCAGGATCAAATCATAAGAAGAGCGAACTCAACAGCCTGCCAGCAGCAACCAAGCCGGTTCCGGCGCCGTGTTCGGTGTGGCCGGAGTGAAGATCAACGATTCGCACCCGCGGTCACGCCAATTCCTTCACCATCGTCCACGCGGTTGTCCCGTCAGCATAATAGTGCTCGATTTCTCCGACCTTGCGGTATCCCCGCGCCAGGTAGAACTTCTGCGCGGCAACATTGTCCTGGGCAGTTTCGAGGCCGATCATCCGAAGAGCGTGATTGTGCGCCCACTGCTCGGCGGCATCCATCAGCAGCGTGCCCACCTTGCGCCGGCGCCAGGCTTTCAGGACATCGATCGTCACGATGTGCAGGATTCGGCGCGGCTCACGCTGCGCGATCAGAAAGCCGATGATCACCTCGGCTTCTTCCGCCACCCAGGTTTGCGAATTACGGTGGCCGATGAATGCCCTCATCTCCTCCCAGGTGTAGGAAATCCCCGGAACAAAACAAAGCTGATCGATTTCGTAGAGGGCTTGCAGGTCATCGGGACGGTAGAGTCGGAGGCGCATGGGAAGCGGGGCTCGCGGAATTGGAGGGCAAATGGATCGGGCGACTGGATTAACAATGAGAAACAAAGTCCGGAACGAGCTCAATCCAAAGTCTGAAATCCAAGATCCAAAATTCAAGATTCAAGATCCATCAGGCCAAGCGCGCGATTTCCAGCAGCCGGTCGATGTCGGCCTCGTCATTGTAAAGGTAGGGCGAAACTCGAATCCAGTCATGACGCAGACTCACCGCAATCTGATTTCCCTCGAACTTTTCGTGCAGCGCCGCAGTCGCCTCCGAAGTTGAGGCCTTAAAGCACAGAATCGTCGATTCGTGATTCGGCAGCGAAGCGCCTGAGAGAGTATAACCACGGGCGCGCAGCCCTTTCTCCAATCGGCTCAGAAGCTGGCGACAATGGGCGTTCACAGTGGGAACAGTGACTCCTTCCACGAATTCCAAGGAGGCTTCCAAAGCGTGGAGGTTAATGAAATTCCCCGTCTCGCCGGAATCGAACACGCGCGCATCGTGAGTCAAGCGAAACTCGTCAATGGGAAGGGAATCGAATTCTTCCGCGCCTTCCACCGAATACCAGTTGATGACCGGCACGTCAAGCTTGCTCAACAATTCCCGCGCCACATAGGCAAATCCGGTGCCGTAAGGGCCAAGAAGCATTTTGTAACCAGCGCAGGCCATGAGATCTACGGGCAGCTCGTGCAAGTTCAATTCATTTGCGCCAACTCCCTGCGTGCCGTCCACAACGAATATCCCACCCCGGTCGTGAACCAGCGAGCCAAACGCGGCGAGATCAATGCGATAACCCGTAGAGTAATTCACCCAATCGAGCGCCAGGACGCGCGTGCGAGGGGTCAACTCCGCCGCCACCCGATCGAGGGTCGCTTCCCCTTCGGCCGGATGGATCACCTTGACCGTTACGCCTTTCCGCCGCAGGTGAAGCCAGGTAAAGAAGTTGGAGGGAAAGTTCGCAGTTGCCACCACCACTTCATCGCCCACGCCAAGAGCCAGACCCGCTGCCGCGATGCCAATTCCCTGTGTGGCGCTGGTGGTGATCGAAATCTCCTCAGGGCTGGCGCCGGTCATGCGGGCGATGCGCGCACGGACGCGCCCTGGCAGGTCAAAGTACTCGGGCGCCTTCAAACGGTCCGGGCGGCACTTGAGTAGCACAGCCCGCTGGATGCGCTCCACCGTAACCCGGGGGAACGGTCCCTGGTAGGAACAGTCGAGGTAGGCGAGCGGCGAAAAGTCCGAAAATTCCTGGCGGTAATTGCGCATCGGTGAATTCAATCTACCTGCCCAGCATGCGGGCGAAAAACGATGACTTGCGCGCTTCCTGTTTAAGTGGGACGGCGGAAAGCAAACTAGCCACCTTCGCTTCTGGCCAGCGCTGGCGTGCCCTGTCCCACGCGACAACCTCGAGCAGCGACGTCCACAGTTCCAGGCAAAGGAGGCACTTGCTGCGGTGCTCTTCCGCTGGACTTTTGTCGTACCAACTTGCCTGGCCGTCAAGAATGCGGATGAGCTGCCGCAGGGGCGTGCAATCCTTCTGCCCGTTTGCACGCGCCGAATGGCAGATGCCCAGCCACGCCGAGGGCCAGAGGCAACGATCCACACTCCGCTCAAGCACGGCGGCGTAACGTGATCGCAGACGCCCCAGCCCTTCTTCCGCAACGGCGGGGGTAGTGCGCAGCACCTTCTCAAGGGTGCTTTGGGAATACCCTGCGAGCGTGAGGAAGGCAATTTCCTGGTGAAGCAACGGCAGGCCAGCGAGCAAAGCGCCAAGCGTCTCGACCGTGGGTGCAGGAGGGTTCGCCGCATCCTGCGATGCCTCGATTTTGCCAGCAGTCCAGCCCTGAAGGAAAGCGCGCAAATCCACTAGAAACTCACGCTCCGATTGATGCGAAAACCCCTTCAGGGCCGCGAAGTCATTCGCGCTCAACGCACGAAGGGCATCGCGCCAGGAATCCAAAGCGGCATCCGGGGCCCACGGCGTGTAAACACCAAAAAAATGGACCGCCATCGGAGTGTAATCCGCCAAAAACGCGTTCCAGGCCTCCGGGCTACCTTCCTCGCAACCTGGGAGGATTTTATGGAATGTCAACAATTTGGTCATCGTGGAGATTTGTATTCCCGGTGAGACGGATCCTCTCGCTACCGCTTGCCTCAAAGAGCGAAGAAATCAAGCACGTAATGTTGGGTTCTTACCGTTGTTCGCCCTCGCGCAATGACCGGTCCAGGTGAGCTGTCACCAAGGTGGCAGTATCGCTGACAGCTTGATCGAGTCCAGGAGGATTGAAGGGCCGATAGATCGAGTCCTGCCACACGGACGCGCCATTGCGATCGGAAATGAAAACTTCGGAGTGCACGTGCTTCAGCCGGCGCGATTCGAGGCACGAGCCTCGCAACGTTGCGTCCGCTTCTCTGGGCTTCGTGACCAAGCGAAAACGTCCCCACTTTCCCAACGCCTCGACCAGCTTTTGGCTCAGTGAATTATCGATGTCCTCAATGTAGAGAGTGCGAATCCGCATCAATTTCTTGAGGTCATTGGTGGTGGACGTGAGCGGGCCAGTTTCTAATTCCGGCCCGTTCTTAGGGCCCAGAGTGGGGCGGTCCTCCGGCGCTTGTTGCTGCTGTTCTTGCCCCTGTCCTTGACCCTGCTCCTGCCCCTGCGAAGGCGGTTGCTCAGATCTTTGACCCGCCTGTGCCCACGCCGCCAAGCTGGCAAGCAAACAAAGTGCAAGAGCCTGAGTGCGCCATTTCATAGCGACCTCCCCAGGCCGGGGTCATGGCAACCCAGCCCATCCAAGCCGCAGTGGCCCTAATGGCCATAAGAGTGTTGTACGGCCCTTAACGACCTGTTCCGGTCTTTCGCATCTTGCATCGCGTCCCTCTGCCGCATTTTCAGGTCGCGACGTTCGCGCTGCATTTGGTGAATTGCCTGCGCGCGTTGAGTGCTGGACACCCGCTGCCCCCTGAAGGACAAGCGCCGGTTCTGCTGTTGAACCTTTAAGGCGTGCCACTCCAGCTTCTGTTGGGACTTCAGCATCTTTCGCTGGGTCCGCCAATCGACATGCTGGGCCCGGGCCGGCGCGGCCAAACTAATCCCCAGACACATCGTGGCGATCACCACGACTAGGTATTTACGCATTCTGCCTCCGCATGGGCTCAGGTGGCTGCCAGACGCGAACATGTCTGGCCGTTGACTTTGCGGCCCGGAGAATCCCTCTCCACCAGCATTCTAGCGAGAATACGGGCTGAGTTCAATAGTTCGAAAGTAACATGTTTAAGTAGCTTCTCAGGTAGCTTCAAATACAACTCATCGGACTTCGGCGGGTCCCGCCTCCCACGTGCGAAGACCGGTTCGGCTTAGGTACACTGGGATATTTTTGCACAGGGGGTTATCGGCCTCGATTTCTCTCACCATGGCCCGCTTCACTTGCGACAGATCCCCGGCCAGAATTGTGAGCGACCCTCCGTCACCCCCTGCGCCGTTCACCTTCCATCCCAAGGCGCCGTGTGCCTTCGCAATCTCGATCACCCGCCGAGCGTCCGGACTCACCAAGTCACGATGAAGCCGTTCCTGCGCCTTGGTGTTCTCAATCATTGCCCTGCCGAGCCCGGCAAAGTCTCCCGCGTAAACGGCGTCGCGGGATTTTTCCGGTGTTGCGCGCAGATCCTGAAGCTTTTGGCAATCCGGCCCCAAGCCCTCGAGTTCCCGAATCACCTTTTCATGGACCGCCGACGAGGTGTGAGATTTCCCCAGGTAGATCAGGACCAGGCGTCTTTCCAGCTCCCACCAGATGCTGTTCGGCACCTGAATGGGGGAGACCGTGGCATACGGGTAATCAAACATCTCGATGTAATTGATGGCGCCATATGCCGAGCACAACTGGTCCTGAATGCCGCTCTGAAGCTTGAGCATCTCGGTCTCAATCGCCTGCGCCGTGTAGGCGACCTCGTGCGCGGTCAGATGCCCGAGGGTCAGGCGGTCGAGCGCCCCTACCAGCGCCACTCCCACGGCCGCGGAGGTGCCTGTGGACGCCCCGCTCGGCGCCTCGGAGAATATCGTCAGGTTCAGCGCCAGGTCCGCCGGAACCCTCATGCGCTCAATGGCCGCCTCGAGCAGCGCATGCTCACCCCACCCGCCCGTCCGAGGGGTTATCGAGAAACGCTGGCCGTAATTCTCGGCAAACACCGTGATGTGCTCAGCCTGGTCGGATCGGTGAAACACCTCCACCTGAACCTCCACATAAGGATACACGCCGATATTGAAGATTTTGCCCCGCTTGGCAAACCAGGTGTCCGTCCACCCGCCATTGTCACAAATACGAATGGGGGCTACACCATTGATAATGCGCAGCGGTCGTACGGCAGCCACTTCTTTCACTCTTTGCCTCCTGGCGACGGTTCGCGCTGGCAACGATAGTCTCCTTTGCCACGGAAAACAATGCCCATTGCGGCGCTCGGCCGTCCGGATGAAACCTCCGTGGTCCGAAGTTTCGACTGACGCCTAAGGTTATTCCTTGTCTGCGGGGAGGACCAGACGGGAACAAACAACCCTCCCTCCGCACTTTCCCATCTAACCCAGAAGTAAATGTGTGTCACAATCAGCGATCCGCCCACGAGCGTCGCGCAAGGGAAGTGGGCAGGGATGAAGCCAGAAATGTTGCGGGACGCATCTCAACTTGCTGGGCGCCCCGAGGCCGGAGATGCGGGATAATTTCAATGACTAATAAACATGCGGTGAAGCCTGCGACGAATCGATACGCGAGTAGTTGGGCGCGACGATCTGACTTTTGGCGAAGGCTCGGCCTGCTCGCCCTGGTCGTATTGCCGTTTTTCCTGGCGGACAGCCCGCTTCGGAGCCAGCAAGCGACAGGCGCGCAAGCACAGGGGCCGCCTATCACCGTGCACGTGAAAGTGGTCAACGTGCTCGCCACGGTGCGCGACAAAAAGGGAGCGATCGTCCGCGACCTGACGCAGGATCAGTTCGAAATAAAGGACCAGGACCGACCGCAGACGATCCGCTACTTCGCCCACGAAACTGATCTTCCCCTGACCCTCGGGTTGTTGGTGGATACCAGCATGAGCCAGCGGCGCGTACTCGGCGAGGAGCGCGACGCTAGCGCCACTTTTCTTGACCAGGTCTTGCGCGTCGACAAGGATCAAGCTTTCATCATTCATTTTGATCGCGAAGTGGAACTCCTTCAGGACCTGACCTCGTCACGGCAGAAGTTGCAGGCGGCGATTGCCCTCTTACAGACGCCGCAGCGTTCCCAGGCTAACAATGGAGATTCCTCTGACCCCGATCAGGGGCAGGGCGGCGGGTCCGGCGGCCGGGGAAGGGGCGGATATGGTGGTGGTGGCACCGCGCTTTACGATGCTGTCTACTTGGCTTCGAACGACGTTACGGCGAAGCAAAGCGGGCGCAAAGCCCTGATCGTCCTTTCCGATGGCGTGGATCGCGGTAGCAAGAAAACGCTGGCCAGCGCCATCGAGGCGGCTCAGCGCGCCGATACCCTGGTCTATTCCATCCTTTTCGCCGATGAACAGGGATCCGGCGGTGGCGGCTTCGGGCGTGGCATGGGAGGCGGGATGGGCGGTATGGGTGGAATGGGCGGGATGGGTCGGCACGGCGGCGGATATCCGCGCCCGCAGGAATCACGGCCCGACGGCAAGAAGATCCTCGAAAAACTGTCCAAGGATACTGGCGGGCGATTCTTCGAGGCTTCCAAAAAACACCCCATCGATGATACCTTCAGCCAAATCCAGGAAGAACTGCGCAGCCAGTACAGCCTGGGATATACGCCCGACCCGCCCGACACCGGAGCCGGGTATCACAAAATTGCTGTGACCGTGAAGAAGAAGGATCTTACCGTGCAGGCCCGCGATGGGTACTATAGCGGTCAATGAGAAGCACCATGTGCTCGTTGTCGAAGTAACGTTCGCCAATTTTCAGCCCGCGAGGCTCCAGGCCATAGGGTTCGAAGCCGAGCGAGCGATAAAGGGCTCGCGCCGCCTGTTGCCCACTCACGACCGTCAACGACACTTGCTCGATACCCGGGCAGGCCTGAATTTTCTCCAGCAGCGCACGTAGCACTGCGCGCCCAATGCCCTGTCCCCGGCAATTCGGGCGCACGTAGACTCCCCAGATCTTCCCCTTGTGCCGCGCCTTGGAGATTTGATAGCGGAAGAACCCCGCCATGCCCACCAGTTGCCCGTCGCGGAAAGCGCCCAAGACAAAGTTATCGTCAGGGTCTGTCGTCAACCGTTTCGCCGCTGTCTCCACGGTGGTCGCGCGATGCTCCTCGGCGGATTCTCCGAACGACTCCGGTTCGCGCTCCAGAGCCTCCAGGCGCAAGTGCCAGTAGGCCTCCGCATCTCGACCGGTCAAGAGCCGGATTTCAACGCCCGTCGGCATGACAGTGGTTAGTCGTGACCGCTACTTCAGCGCCGCCTCGATCGCGGCCTCCGCCACGGGCGCAAGCAATTCATATCCTCGCGCGTTGGGATGCAGGCCGTCGTCGGAGAAGCCCTCACGCAGCATTCCCTTATCGTCCACCAGTGCGGCATAGTAATCCGCCACCTGCGCGTGGACGTCCGGCGCGTAGCTCTCGATCCAGTGATTGAGGTTTACAATATCCGCGGGCGGCCGGTTTTCGGTCTGCTTCCTCTTCCCATAGTCGCTGACGGGTGTCAGCAAGCAAAGAATGATTTTGATGTGGTGGCTTTCGGCCAGTTCGGACATGGCGCGGATGTTGTCTTCCACCATCTCGATCGTTTCCGGGCCGGTGTTGTGGGCAATGTCGTTGGTGCCTGCCAACAGAATGAACGCCGCCGGTTGGAGGTGGATGACGTCGGGATGCATGCGCACGACCATCTGCGGGGTCGTTTGCCCGCTGATACCACGATTCACGTAAGGCTTTCCGGGAAAGCATTTCGCCAAATCCCATCCGTCGGTTATCGAGTCACCCAAAAATACCACGCGACCCGGGACGGCGGGCGCAGCTTCGAGTCGCAAGTCATCCTGGTGATACCGGCCCAATTGATTCCAGTCCAGAAGTTGGTCCGCGAGACGGCTCGCCGCCACCGGCAGGCAGCACTGCGTGGGCGGCGGATTGTAGTCCTGCGCGAGTTGCGCATGAACCGAAAACGGCAGGCAAAGGCTCAGACTCAGGCCGAAGATGACTTTAAAGATGACCCTGTTCAAATGATCCATGGCTCCCTCCGTTGCCCGTGTTATATCCGAGTTCAGACGTGCCGTCAAAGAGATAGTCGGAATTAGGCGTTCGGGAGTGCGGAGCTTTGGAGTGCGGCAGCTTGCTGCCGCTCTCTGACCAGCCAGCTTGCTGGCGGCCAATCTCCGATCCCGCTTGCCAGATGGGAAAGGGCGCGGTCGCGCCGACACGCGAGCAAGCTCGCGCGGAGAAAAGCGCCAGCAAGCTGCCGCTAAAGCTGCGCAGGCACTTCTTAGTGATTGGCAAGATAGGTGGGTTAGCGACTGTCGACGAACGTGCGCACGGTTTCGAAGAAGCGCTCTTCCTGTTCGATGTGGATGAAATGGCCGGCGCCCGGAAAGAGCACCAGTTCGGCGCCGGGCACAGCGCGAGCGATCTCTTCCGAAAGGTGGGGCGGGGTGCAGAAATCGCGGTCGCCGCAGACGACCAAGGTGGGCTGACGGATAGAACCGAGTCGCGCAAAAACGTCGTGCGCCATGATCATATCGATGCGCTTCACTGCGATCTCTCGTTCTGGGGGAAGCGCGGCAGTCCTCTCCACCCACTGCGTAACGACGTCGGGATAATCGCTCGCAAACTTTGGGGAAAAGAGGAATAGCGCGTAGCAATTATAGATCGTGTGCGGGTCCGCCTCCGCCATGAGCTTCCGGCGCAGAGAGAACTCGCGGCGCATAAAGGCGTCCGCGCGGGCGAAGGAAGAGGCCATCGTGAGCGTGCGGACATCCGCGGCGTGATCGAGCGCCATCGCCTGACCGATGGCGCCGCCGGTCGATGTGCCGACGACGTGTACGGGTCCAAGCTCGAGATGCTCGACCAGCGAGGCCATGTCCACGGCGAGCTGGGCGATCGTATAGCCGCCCTCCGACCGCGTGGATTGCCCCGTGCCCCGATGGTCGGGAAGCACCACAAAGTGACTCTTCGCGAATTTCTCGACTTGCGAGCCCCAACTCTTTCCGGCCCCGCCAAGCCCGGCGAGAAGCAGGACCGGAGGGTTCCTGCGGTCCCCATAGGTTTCATACTGGAGCGAGATACCTTGCGTTTCGAGTGTTGGCATAATGGAGATCATATCGTAAAAAGTGACAGATCGGCCCAGAGTCGGTAGTGTCCTGATTTGGGGCGTCGCGCCGGCTTCCAGCCGGCACAGGAGCCGCCAAGGTGGCGGCGGCACGTTCGAATCAAGATTACTACCCGAGAGTGATAGCATACGGAAATGACCCCCCATTGGACCAACTTCGTGATCACGGCGGCAGAAGCCGCAGCCGCCCTCACCGGCCTTGTCATCGTCGCGATCTCGGTGAACATCACGAAGATCCTCAGCTACGGGCATCTCCCGGCACGGGCGGGAGCGACGGTGGCCACGCTGATCCTGATCCTCGTCGTCGGCCTCTCAGCGTTAATCCCGCAGGGCATGGGGGCACTGGGATTCGAAACAACCTTTTTCGGCGTATGTTGCTGGCTGCTTCAGTTGTGGGCCGCGCGGCAGACACTCACCTTCCGGCGCGAGTACCATCGGCCGTGGTACGAGGCGGCCCGCGGCGTCACGCTGGGCCAGGTTCAGACCCTCCCGTTCATCATCGGCGGCATCATGCTCTCTATCTCGAATGCCTCGGGTCTGTATTGGATAGCCGGGGGCGCCATCGCGGTCTTCATTTTTTCGACGTTCAACGCCTGGGTTCTTTTGGTGGAGATTTTGCGGTGAAGCGGGCGTGGACTTCAAACGCTGCTCGCCGACGGGAGTGAAAAGCCGCGGACCTACAGAACAGGTCCGCGCTACGAAGTTCCCCCAGGGACATTTTGTAGCCTCTAGCTCTGGTAGATTGTGCTTGACTTTTCAATATTTCATGATACAATAACCCGGTGTTAGCTTTGAATGCAGTTATATCCGCGCCAGCCTCTCACCTTTTCGAACCCGACCATGCAAAAAGAAGTGATTGGGGATACTGCCCATGAAGGAGGCACGGCCGGGACGGCCATGACAGATGGGATGAGATTCCAGGTCGCCTAACCCACGATATTATAGAAAACACAAGGGGTTAACGGCAGATGACGGAAATCTCCGAAAAACCTATACTACTGAAATTAAATGAGTTATAGAATATGCTGCGGCAAACCAGCAGGAAAAAGGGAAATTAAAAATAACGGATGATCCCACGATGTTGATGAAAACAAAGGAAGAACGAAGTGACATTTTGGATGATCCCACGATGTTGATGAAAACAAAACAACTTATTTTTTAGAACCTACGATGTTGATGATAACAAAGATAGTTATTGAGATTGCAGGACAACAGAAAGGAGCAAGCCCATCCATGGGGATGCGGAGGGGAAAAAGCGGATGAAGCGCCGAGTAAGGTGAATCTGAGCCGAATGTTCCACACCGCGTGTTTGCTGGCCGCTTGCCCTACCGGGTTAACCGGCCTAAGATACCGGCATTCCTAACGCCAGGCGGCTTAATTAACGCGCCTGATGCCAGGAGAATCTTAACGCCGACAGCAGGAGTTCCATGATGCGAGGTCTGGGAACTGGTAAGCTATTGGTTCTTGTAATCCTCTTGTTTGGAGTTGTGCCCATGTCAAATGCGGAAGAGAAATCATCGGCAAACCAGCCGCCAACGGTCGCAGAGGCGGAAGCCTTCATCAAGAACGCCGAGGCCAAGTTGCTGGAACTGAGCGTTAACGCCAGCCGGGCCGATTGGGTAAAGGCTACCTACATCACCGACGACACGGAAATCCTCGCGGCCCAGGCGGACGAGCGGGCGATTGCCGCGCAGGTGGATTTGGCGAAGCAGGCCACCCGCTTCGACAGGCTGCAACTGCCCGCCGACCTGGCTCGCAAGCTGCTGATCCTGAAAATTTCCCTCGTCCTGCCCACGCCCGCGGATCCCCGCCTGAGCTCGGAGATCACCGAGATTGCTTCCCGCATGGAGGGCACCTACGGCAAGGGAAAGTGGTGCCCGCCCGGCAAGGACAAGTGCCTGGATATTGAGGACATCACTCGCCTCATGGCCAGCAGCCGCGACCCCAATGAATTGCACCAAGCCTGGGCAGGCTGGCACGAAATCTCCAAGCCCATGCGCAAAGACTTTGTGCGTTTCGTCGAGCTCTCGAATCAAGGGGCGCGGGAACTGGGGTTCAAAGATACCGGCGCTCTGTGGCGCTCGAAGTACGACATGCCTCCGGACGATTTTGCGCGGGAACTCGACCGGCTTTGGGGGCAAGTGCGTCCGCTCTATTTGCAACTACACGCGTATGTGCGCTGGAAGTTGCGCGAAAAATACGGTGACCAGGCGGTTCCTGCAAGCGGCCCAATCCCTGCTGACCTGTTGGGGAATCTGTGGGCGCAGTCCTGGGACAACGTGTACCCGCTGGTCGCGCCGCCCAACGC
>CAZCVY010000117.1:11897-20244 GCA_964501985.1 uncultured Acidobacteriota bacterium
CTCGGACACAGCTTCTATCAGCGCGCGTATCGGCAGCAGCCTTACCTGTTCCGCGACGGCGCCAACGACGGATTCCACGAGGCCATCGGCGACACCATCGCGCTCTCCATCACACCGCGATACCTGGTAAAGCTCGGACTGCTCGATAAGGTTCCCGATCCCTCCAAGGATCTGGGCCTGCTGATGCAAAAGGCGCTCGAGAAAATCGCTTTCCTGCCCTTTGGACTTCTGATCGATCAGTGGCGGTGGAAAGTCTTCTCCGGCGAGATCACGCCCGCGCAGTACAACCAAGCTTGGTGGGCCTTGCGATTGAAGTATCAGGGCGTCGCTCCGCCGATGGCGCGCAGCGAAGAGGACTTCGACCCCGGCGCGAAATACCACGTGGCGGCGAACGTACCCTACACTCGATATTTCCTCGCGGCCATCTTGCAATTTCAGTTTCATCGCGCCCTGGCGAAAACGGCCGGTTGCACCGAACCGCTGAACCGCTGCTCGATCTACGACAACAAGGAAGCGGGCGAGCGCCTGGCTAAGATGCTCGAAATGGGAGAAAGCCGCCCGTGGCCCGACGCGCTCGAAGCCCTGACCGGGCAAAGGGAAATGGACGCCACGGCCATCCGCGACTACTTCGCCCCGCTGGAAAAATGGCTGGAGGAGCAGAACCAGGGCAAGCCGGTGGGATGGTAGAGAGAGGCATACGGTAGGTGGTAGAAGGTAGACGGCGGGCAGAGGGCAGTAGGCGGAAAAATCTGGGCACTGAATGCGCGCCGGACCACGAGGAGTTGTACGGGCACCCCATGGGGTGCCCAAGGGCATGCCATGGCACGCCCCTACGACAAGCGTCAGGACACGCGCCGACAGCAGAGCCGCAGGGCTGGAGAGCGAGCCCTGCGCTACGCCCTCCGGTGGCACGCGCGTTTGGTGGTACCTGTCGGCACGAGTTTCCTACTCATACCTCAGCGCTTCCATCGGATCGACCTTGGTCGCTCGGCGAGCCGGGACTAAGCCGGCGACTACGGCGCAGGCGGCCAACACCAAGACGGCGGCGCCAAGAATGACGGGATCGTAGCTTTTGACGCCGTAGAGTTGGCTTGCGAGCAGGCGGCCTCCGGCGAGCGCGATGGGGACACCGATGGCCAAGCCGATGGACAGTTGGAGCAGCGCACCGCGCAGAACGAGAGCCAACATGTTAACCCGGGTCGCTCCCAGCGCCATGCGGATGCCGAACTCGCTAGTCCGCCGCGCGACCGAGTAGGCGGTGACGCCATAAAGTCCCACGCAGGCCAGGACCAAGGCGAGCAGGCCGAAGAGTTCGGTAAGCCGCGCCATCAGCCGGTCCTGGTTGAAGTTGCGGGCGAGCTGCTCGCTGAAGGTCATGATGTCGATGATGGCGAAGTTGGGATCGATTTCGGCCAGGGTTCGCCGAAGCGCCGGTTCGAGGTTTTCCGGCTTCCCGGCCACGCGCAACTCAATGTCGCCGATGTAATTCGAGCGCTCCATCGCGGAGTCATAAGCCGGCTTATTGTATTTCACGGTTTGCAGGAACGGGAGGAAGAAGGTGGCGTAGGCGGGCTGGCGGGCGTCCTGGTATTTGGCGTCTTCGACCACTCCCACGATTTCGAAGTCGCCGCCGTGGCTGGCGTCGCCGATGCCAAAGTGCTTGCCGAGCGGATCTTCCTTCGGGAAGAACTTCCGGGCGAAGGCGTGATTGACCACCACCGCGCGGCGCGAATTGGGGGTGTCCGCGTCGCCGATCGGGCGTCCGCGCAGGACGGGCGTGCCGATGGTCTCGAAATAATGAGGGCCGACGCGCAGCCAGGAAGCATCGGCGCGTTCTTCCGGTGGGTGGCCTTCGATATGAATCCCGGAGCTCCAGTTGTTATCTTCCATCGGGCTGTAAAGGGAGTAACTCGCGCTCACCACACCCGGGATTTGCGGGAGGCGCTCGCCGAGTTGCTGGTACAAGCCGTAGAGGCGTTCGGGAGTGTAACCGGCAAGGCTGGGATCAACCCGCGCGATCAGGCTGCCGCGGGTTTCAAATCCGAAGCGCTGGTCTTGAAGACGATTGAGGCTCGCGGCGAGCAAGCCCGCTCCCGCCAGCAGGACCAGCGAAAGCGCCACCTGGAGCACCACCAGCGAGCGGCGGGGCAGCGAGGAGTGGTCGCGGGTGGCACGCCCCGCTCCACGCAGGGCATCGGCGGGGTCGGAGCGCGAAGTGATCCACGCCGGTCCGACGCCAAAGACGATTCCCGTGGCGAGCGAAAGCAGGAAGGCGAACCCGAACACCGCGGGCGAAGGACGGGCGTCGATAGGAACGTAATGGGAGCCGCGAAAGGCCAGGGCCAGAATCGCTTGACTACCCACATAAGCTATGTAAAGGCCGGCTGCTCCTCCGAGGAGCGCCAGCAGCAAGCTTTCCGTGAACATCTGCCGGATCAGGCGCGAGCCGGGACCGCCGAGAGCCAGGCGGATGGCGGTTTCCGCGCGATGGGCCGCGCCCCGCGCCAGCAGCAAGTTGGCGATGTTGGCGCAGGCAATCAGCAGGACCAGGCCGGCAATCTGCATCAGCATCCGCAGGCCCTGCCTGTAGTCTCCCTGAAGGCGGGCCACGCCCCCTCCGGCGGGCGCCAGCTTGATCGACTGCTTGGGGATCTCGGCGCGGAACCGAACGGGAACTTGCGCCTGGGCGCTGAGCCAATTTCGCAGTTCGGTCGAAAGGCGGGACTGCAATTGCCCCGCGGAGACGTCCGGCTTCAAGCGCCCGATGATGTAGAGCCAGTTTTCACCGGGAATACTCAAGAGGGAATTGGGCCCGCTCAGCACCGGCTCGGTCGCAAGCGGAAGCCAGAAGTCAGGGGGGTCGGCGCGCAGAGTTTCGCCGAAGAAGCCGGGCGGCGTGATTCCCGACACCACGTAGGCCGTCGTGTTCACGGTGAATGTGGCGCCGACCACTGAGGGGTCGCCGCCGAAGTGCTGCTGCCAGGCGCGATAACTCATCACCGCCACAGGCGGCGCCGTGGGAGCATCATCAGTCGGCTCGACGAGCCGCCCCGCAAACGGGCCGATGCCCAGCGTGGAGAAGTAATTGCCGGAAACGAATTCGCCCACATAGGGCGCGGCGGGGTTCGACGCGCCGCGACGTCGGACGCTCAGGTTCATCAAGCCGGCCTGAAAAGCCGCAAGTCCGCTGAACTCCGGCGTGTGATCTCGAAGCTGCAGGTAGAGCGCATGAGAGTAGATGTCCCAGTTCCCGTCATCCGGAAACCCGTCCATCTCGCAGCAGTCGTTCCCACTGCCAAGGCGCCAAAGCTGCCGGGGATTCTCGACCGGCAGGGACCGCAGCATAACCGCATCGATGAGAGTGAAGATGGCGGTGTTCGCGCCAATGCCGAGTGCCAGAGTGACGATGCAAACCAAAGTGAAACCAGGCGACTGGCGCAGGCGGCGCGCGCCGTAGCGGAGGTCCTGCCACAGGATTTCGAGCGAACGGAATGCCCACAGCTCGCGGCTGGATTCGGTGAGCCCAGTGACATTGCCGAACTGGCGGCGCGCGGCGTAGCGAGCTTCGTCCGCCGCAACGCCCTGCTCGCGGAGATTCTGCTCACGCATGGCAAGGTGAAACTTCACCTCGTCGTTCAGTTCACGGTCAACTCGCGAGCGGCTGAAAAGCGCCTTGAAGCGCAGCCAGAGATGGTGCAAGCGTTCGCTGAACATGGGAGTCTCCTTGCAGGCAATTGGGACGAGCGTAAGAGCTATCAGCGGTCAGCTATCAGCTTTCGGCTACTACCCAGGCCAGTCCGCCCGATGGGTTGACCTTCTTAGCAGAGAGGCGGCTCAAGGGCGGCGCTTCTGAGAGCTGATAGCTGACCGCTGATAGCTTCACTCGTACCTCAGCGCCACCATGGGATCGACCTTGGTCGCGCGGCGCGCGGGAGCATAGGACGCGGCCAGCGCCACAGCCGACAACAGAACCACAACGATGGCGTAGGTCACGGGGTCAGTGGCGCTGACACCGATCAACAACTTGCCCATCGCGCGCGTCAGAGCCCAGGCACAAAGGAGGCCGGCAATCAGGCCCGCCGCAACCAGGCCCAGCCCTTGTCGAAGCGCGAGTTTCAGGATGTCGCTGCGCTCTGCGCCGAGCGCCAAGCGAATCCCAAACTCGTGCCTGCGTTGGCTCACGGTGAATGAAACCACTCCGTATAGGCCCACCAACGCGAGCGTCAGGCCAAGGGTGCCCATAGCCCCGGCAAGAGAAGCGGCCAAACGAAAGATGAACAAGCCGGCAAGTCCATGCACCGTCTGCTTCATGGTGCGGAAGTCCATAACGGGCAGATTAGGATCGACCTTACGAATTTCCTCTTGCACTCTCGTGATCAGCGATTCCGGCGGGACGGAGGATCGGAGTTGCAAGGACAGAGCCGAGGAGAAGTTCTGGGTGAGCGGAAGGTAGTAATAGGGCGTCGAGTTTTGAGAGAGGGCCCACATCGTTTGACCGTCGCGAGCCAGGCCCACAACCTCGACGAAAGGTTCAGTAGCGCTTTTCCCGCGGAAGCGCTTGCCAATGGGATCCTCGTTGGGCCACAGCAGTTTGGCCATCGTCTGATTCACAATCGCCACTGGCCGCGCCATCTCATTGTCGGACTCTGTGAAGTTGCGTCCGCGTAGAAGGAGAATACGCATCGTCTCAAAGTAGGCCGGATCGATGCTGTCGTAAGCAATCGTAGGTGGCTGCTGTCCGGCTGCGAGGGGATGGCCCTCAACATAAACGAGGCCGCTTGGGCTGGGCATTCCCAGTGGCACGTTGGAGGCAAGGCTGGCCGAGCGGACTTCCGGCAAGCCGCGGACTCGGCTCTCGAGTTCGCGGTAGAATGTCTTGGCCCGAGTCTCGTCGTACCCTATTTGGTGGGGGTCTAACATCACATTAAGGACATGATCGGGATCGAAGCCCAGATACATATGCTCAGCGCGGTCAAGGCTGCGTACGAAAAGGCCAGCGACAATCAACAGGATCAGGGAGCCCGCAACCTGCGCCACCACCAGGACGCTGCGAATCCCGTGCCGGCCCACCCCTCCGGAATCGCTTCGCCCGCATTCGTGCAACACGGCGCTCATGTCCGCGCGCCCGGCGCGAAGAGCAGGCCAAATACCTACGAGGAGGCCGGCCAACACAGCGGCTGCCAAGGCATAGGCGAAGACCCGCCAATCCAAAGCGCAGTCGACCTTATAGCCAAAATTGGAGCTTGTCGTGGTCACCGAATGCAGCATTGAGCCGCTGGCGCCGATTGCCCATTTCCCGAGCACCAAGCCCCCGAGGCCACCCAGTAACGCCAGAAGCGAGCTTTCAGTAAGCAGTTGTCGCGTCAGCCGTCCACGCCCCGCGCCCAGGGCTGCGCGAATCGCTATCTCACCCTGACGCGCCGCCGCCCGGGCCAGCAGGATGTTCGCCACATTCATTGCCGCGAGCAACAGTACGAGCGCGGGGAGAGCCAGAAACAGGCTGGCGACCACGGGAACCAGGTCGGTGACAAAGGGGGCAGGGCGGGCCAACCTTTCCGGAATCACCCGCACGCTCAGTCCCTTCTCCGTTGCCGGATTCTCCGCGGCCAGTCGATCGGCAATGACATTCACTGAGCTCTGCGCCTGGCGAAGGCTGACGCCGGGTGTTAGTCTTCCGAGAACCGTTAATCTCCGATCGCGGCGGTCCGACCAGAAACCGCTCGCACCCGCGTCGAGCGCTAGCGCTGCTACAGGAAGGTAGCCGTCCATGGTGAAAGCGAAAAACGTGCCGTGAAATCTTTCGGGCACAACGCCGATGATGGTCGCAGGTTTCTCATTGAAAAGGATCTGCGCACCGACAATGCCAGGATTCCCGCCGAATCTTGCCTGCCAACAAGCGTAACCCAGGACCACCAGGAAATCGCCTCCCGGCCTCTCACTCTCGCCCGGCACAAAGAATCGCCCCAGAAGTGGCTTCACTCCCAAAGCGGAGAAGTAATTGCCCGTTACCGCGCTATACGCGAATTCACTTGCTTGGCCCTTGATGGTGAGCCCTGCAACGCCGGGTGTGTAAGCGAAGAGGTCAGAGAGTGCGGTCGACTGCTTGCGAAAATCCTCGAGTGCCGGATAGGAGAGGTTGGAGGAGCCCTGGCCGTGCGCGGCCAAAACCATGATCTGCTCCGGCGCTCGGACGGGCAACGGACGGAGTAGCCAGGCATTCAGGACGCTAAAAATGGCCGTATTCACGCCGGTTCCCAGCGCCAGGGTGAGCACGACGATCGCGGTCAGTCCCGGCGACTTTCCAAGCATACGCGCGCCGTAGCGAATGTCTTGCCAAAGGATTTCGAGTGAGCGAAATCCCCAAAGTTCGCGGCTAGTTTCCTTGAGTCCGGTGACATTGCCGAATTGGCGGCGGGCGGCATGCGGCGCCTCTTCTGCCGCAACGCCCTGTTCGCGCAACTGCTGCTCACGCATGGCGAGGTGGAACCGCACCTCATCGTCTAGGTCGCGGTCAAGCTCGCGGCGCCTGACCAGGGCCTTCATTCGAAGCCAGAAATCATGGATTCGATCTACAAACATCGCACTCTCCCTGAACGACGCTCGGTGACCGGAAGCGAGCAATGGCGGCGGCTATCAGTTCTAAGCCTTCAGCTTTCACCCGTCTCCCGCATCTCGGCGTCCGGCTCAGGCCGGCTCCATGACGCGGGCGATGGCCATGACCATGCGATTCCACGAGACATGCTCGGCATCCAGGTATCTTCGGCCTGCCGCAGTGAGCTGGTAGTATTTGGCACGGCGATTATTTTCCGAAAGGCCCCACTCAGCAGCGAGCAGGCCACGAAGTTCGAGGCGATGCAAGGCGGGGTAGAGTGCGCCTTCCTCGACGTGAAGCACATCGTCCGAGCGCTGGTGGATGAATTCGGCGATGGCGTAACCGTGCATTCGGCCCCGCGCTAGCGCGGTCAGCACCAGCATGTCGAGCGTGCCTTGCAAGAGGTCTAATGGCTTCTCCATTCTCTCTCCCATAGAATGTTTAGGGGAATATGCCAAAACCCGGACGGCGTGTCAAGGGATAATGATCAAACAGGGATAATGATCAAACTACGCAGGGGAGCCACACGAAAACTAGAATGCTGCGGTTATAGGATGGATCCGCAAGTGTTTGAAGGGGTAGATTGCGAGCGAGGCAACGGTGAGATGAATTCAAGCCCCACAATAAGGTCTTGTTTGGTGCGGGCCGCGCTGGTCCACACCACGCGGCATCGGTCAGGACGCTTATTCAGGAAAACTTCCACAATCTGTCCAGGGGAGATTTGGCCGCTTAGGCGGACTCGGAGTCCCGATCCCGAGAGATCGATCGTCGACACGTTCTCGATCGGGCCACCGGTGCTGGATTCGGTTGCCAGCGGTGCCCGCATCGCAAATCGAACGCGCTTGTCTCGCCGGAGGTCGTGATCGTTTAAGGGCATAAGCTTTAAATTGCAGGATATTTCAACTGTCCAGTCCTGTCAAGTACCTCATCCGATAGTACGGCAGTCATGACTGGACAATCTGGCGGGTAATAGCTCGCAATGGAAAGAAAAGGGAATGAGCGGGATGGCGAAAACCCGGTCGCCGGCTCGGCGCCCACTCAATCGAATTCGAATTTTGGCTTTGCTTGGTCAGGGCCTACTCGGCCTGCTGCGACCTCGGCCACAAAGAAATTCTCACCCCGCAGGGGGCACCCGGCGAGGCGCCGCAACATGGCGATTTGGCCAATGTGGGAGAGCGCATCGGCGATTGGGCCCTGGAAGAGCCGTTCCGCTGAACACGCCGGAGGCGCCTGGGAAGCGAGTCGCTTGTCAAACGCCTCGAGAGCGGCAAAAAACCGAGCCGTTCCCTGTTCCCAGGCGAGCGGCGGGGAATTGTGCCAAGCTTCGTTCCCCTCGGCGAGGGAAACCGCCCAGTCGAGCAGGTCTCCGACGTGCGCCAGGATTTGAGCAGGCGTGCGAGTGGTCTCACCCACGCGAAAATCGGCGAACCCCGCGGGCGCCCCCCGCAGCGTCCTACCGCCCCGATATGCTAGTGTAGCCAAGGTGTGGCGGAGCAGAGCGCTTCCTCCATCAGGCATGATGTCCTCTCCAACCCAGAAAGATTATTTCTTTTCGAGGCTGCGCGCACTCTCATCTCTGCCGGGATCCATCCAAGCGACGTCCGAGTGTGGGTCGCTAAAGCGCCGCATGCCGGCCTCCTTGATGGCAGTGTCGGGCACCTTGCGAAGAGGGGTGTAACGCGGATGGTGCGATTCTTTGTAGGGATCGTTGCGCGCCGCGTTGTAGCAGCAAATCATCGACCAGCGCGGGTTGTC